>VBPL01000010.1 GCA_005877205.1 Nitrososphaerota archaeon | reverse complement strand
CTGAAGAATCAGCCAAGGATTTCTTTATTTCACCAACGGACCGTACTGTAGGGTCTGCAAATCCTTGTGCCATAGACAGTGGAATTTGAATTGGTATTGTCACTATACTAAGAAGAGAGATCTCACCAGCTTTGTCTTTTGCAATTGCCGATGCAATCTTTACTAGCTTTTCAACGGTTTTTTTATTGAAGACAACCATTATTCGGTAATCTTTTCGCTGAGGTGGTCCTTCATTTGCTATTAGTGGAGCATAGTGTTCAATCTCCTTTTTGGCAATATACAGTTTGTAAATTGAGAATCCGATCAATATCCAGACAATCGCAATTGCCCAGCTCAGTGGATTGTAAATTAAGAGAAAAACAGCAAGGCCTGCTTTAGCACATATTCCAATAACTGGCATTAGAGGAAAAAATGGAATTTTAAAACCATAATCTAGTTTGTGGCCATAAAGTCTCCTGATTTGGATTCCTGCCCAATTTACTTGTGTAAACAGAAATAGGAACATTACACCAGCTGCGATCGCAAGCTGCTCAATTGGAAGCCAAACAGCCATGACTAGCATGATGAAGCCAGACGCAATTATTGCGAAATGAGGTGTGTGATATTTGGCGTGCACAGAGCTGAAAATGTAGGGAAGATTGTACTGTCTGCCCATTGCAAATGAGACCCTACTGGAGGAAAAGGTGGTGGCACTCAGGCCAGCAACTGTGGACACCATGCCACCAATCAAAGCCACTATAGTTCCAAATGGCAGAAGAAACTGTGCGGCCAGCGGGATCCCAAGTTCCTGATGATCTCCTATGAATTTCCACGCCTCGCTTCCTAGTTTTGATGGGTCCAGTCCTACTAGGAATGAAAAAGTGAAGATTATGTAAATAGTCGTGACAACGCCAAGTGTTATGAAAATTGCTCTTGGAATGTTTTTCTTTGGGTTTTTTACTTCTTCTCCAGTCTGTACAATTATTTCATATCCTTCAAACGCTATGAAGGTTATTCCCAGTCCCAGCATCATACCTACAAAGCCCTTTGGGATAAAATTCTGAAAGTTTACTGCCCAGTTGTGATTTATAATGCCCCAGGCGAAAATGCCTGCAACGATAAAAGAAACTATTATCGCAAGTTGGGTAAATGTAAGCACATTTCCAACCTTTCCTGTAAGTGAAACTCCTCGGTAATTCACATATGTGAAAATTATTACCACAATCGCACCGATAATAGTCTCAAGCGGAATGCCTCCATAGTGTGATGATACCCCTACGCTTGTAAGCAAACTTCCAAAAAATGAACCAAAGGATATCGCATACAAACTTCCTGCAATCATATGAGCAAACCACGCTATCCAGCCGCTGATAAACGCGTTTGGTCGTGGTAACCCCTCTTTTACCCATCTGTATCCCCCCCCTGCTTCAGGAAATGCTGAGCCAAGCTCTGCATAGGTTAACGCAGTAAAGAAGCTGATTATACCACTAATTGCAAACGCAACTAACAGCGAAGATCCTGCCTCATGCATGGCAGGCCCGATTAGGTTAAAGATTGAGCCAGCTATCATTGCTGCAATTCCAACCATGGTTATATCTAAAAGAGAAAGACTACGAACTAATCCTGCTGGTTGTCCTGTTGGTTGTTCTGTTGTCATGTAGACCTACCCGTGAGGAAAGAATGGTCGAATAAATCTCTACCCGTATGTTTCATTGAATATGAATAGATTACACATTTGTAGAAACGCGTATTAACTACATCTTTTTTCTCGAATTCCCATATCTAGTAAAAATAGTTGGCCAGCGCGAGAGCGATGTGGTCTGGATATTTCGCGCCGGCCTCCCTTACCATCCCGTAGGATTCAGCGAATCTACGCCAATATGCATTATGAATACTGGTAAGAAACTAAAAGCTACATATTGCAAGGCGTACTTTCAATAAAATCTACCACAAAATCATGCTGCCAAGCCGTACTCTTTTGAAATTTCAAACACTTTGTCATCTGTCTTAGCATCCGAATATTCTGTTAAGAGATCTTGATTAAGCTCAAGAAATGTATGACCCCATTTGAATTTGTTTAATATAGAATCTGCAAGATTGGTAAAATTCATAATGTAAAGTACCCCTGCAATTGCCTCAGCTGTGGTAAGTTTGCCAATTTTAGAATAATTCACTGGGTTACCGGCCAAAAGTGGGGGCAATCTTCTTGACAATCCGCCGAATTTCTTTAGAAATGTTTTCTGGGCCAATTCCCAAGAACAATCAATTGCAGTAATGGAATCTATGTAATCTCTGTCTGTTCTTAGAACAATTTTTTCAGCGAAAGGATCTAAAACCATGGTTCTTGCTGAGGTTCGATTAATTTTCTTGGCGATTCCAAATTTTACCAGTTTAGCAGCTGTGCATTTAGTTGGATCGTCTTGATTAAACATGAAGACTTGAACTCGCATCTTTGTCTCTAAGTCAACCAAGAATAAATTGGTTCAGATTTGATGCCTATATTTGAGAGGGTAAAATCATTGGGCTATGTAGCTAACTTGATAATAGAATCTTGAGGTTTGGTCCTTTTTGATTATCTCAACATCCCATTGCCCATCCGGAATCACGTCATTTACATTTGCCGGTAGAATACTAAACTGTTCTATCCTTTCACCCGTACCTGAATATCCTATAAAGAAGTCTTGATTTCCTATCTTTATGAATTTATACAATACACTGCCTTGCACCGTTGATTTGGTCACCTTGCAGCTAGAATCTTGTCCTATTATGCAAGTACCATCTTCTAAACTCACCTTAATGTTTACGCTGTTTTCATCACCAGGATTTACTCTGAGAAGTCCATCAAGTTCCCGTGGTGAGTATGTTTTATTTCCAATTGATTTTTCACTCAGTGTAATTGGGATAAGGGGAGTAGATATCTTGCCAGTCTTTTCTACTATCATCGATGTACTGATTCGTTTCTGGCTAGGTCCTATACTATCTGGAACGATTGTTAATGGTGGTGGGTTCTGCGTTGCATTAGATGTAGGATTTGTTAGAGTAGCATTTTCTTGCGGTGGAACATTCTCGGCTGGTAGCTGGTTAACAACCTCAAAAAGAGTGTTGTAAACTCCAAATGGCACTTGAGCTACTACCGTATAGTTTCCAAGAGAAGCAGTGTTTGGGATTGTATAATCATAAGTAAATGATCCTGTTTGATCAAAAGGCACGTTTACGTGTGGGAGTACATTACCCTTCTTTGACATAATTTGCCCTTCGCTAACAATAACATCATTTGCTTTTCCGATAGCAATATCCACGTTATCTATTGATATTATGTAGCTTGTCCTTCCGGTTATCAGGACGGTCTGGCCCGGGAGGTACTTGTCATGATCTGTTGTCATGAAAACTTGGAGCTTTCCAGAGCTGGTTGTAAACGGATTTGTTACTTTAAAATCTGTTCTGGTATTTGCAGCAAGATACTGTGAATATATCTTGTAAGTTCCGGTTTTCCAGACACCTGGTTGTAATGGAACAGAAATATGGAATTGCCCACCGGCATTAACACTTGCATCTGCTCTATAGGCTTGCTGACCTGTGTCAGAAAAGATTATGATTTGCACCATAGTGTTTGCTGACTTGGCCTGAGACTTTGACGACATCTGTTGACATGTACTCCGTCTTATCGCTTTGCACAGCAATAGGTGATATCTCAGTTGTCTGCTGCGGGTTCTGAGAAACTTGGAAGAATAATTCAGCTCTAGCATACTCTGAACTTATTGTTATTCTATAGATGCCATAGAGATTTGCTGATGGGTTTATTGTGACAACAGATTTTCTATCGGTACCTATTATTTGAGAGCTGCCAGCTGTGGCAGTACTTGGTATAGTCCAACTCCAAGAAAAGAATCCGTTGTTTATCTGAAGAGGAGTGCTGATTATACCACCGTCTGGTTTTGTAAGAGTTAGCGTATATGAAGAAGTACCAGTAAGTCCAGAGATCGTTCCATTAAGATTTACCGCTTCTCCCACGCCGTAGACTTTTTTATCTGTACTTGTTATTATGGTTCCTTGGGAGGCCGTACCAAGAGAGTCATAAACACTGAATTGTGTTCTTGCAGCAAGTTCACCGTATGTGGCCTTCAATGTATAACTTCCAGGATGATATATTCCACGCTGAAGGGTTTGACTTGTCTGAAATTGTCCGTTGCTATTTGGAAATGCGTAGTAGTACAGTGGCGCAGATTTTGGGACAAAAATATTATTGATAAAACTACCTCCAGAAATCAAATAGCCACCTGTCGAATTGAATACGTCGATCTTTACATTCAGTCCAGCGTTTTGAGTAGCAATTGAGGTTGGATTCAGTATTTGGCCAGAAATAATTATAGGATCACCTAGACTATACAACGTTTTATCAGTCTTGATACTAAATGGCAGATTTGAGGTGGTGGCATTATAGTTCGAAGGATTTTCGACCACAACAAAATTAGTCTCTGCTTTACCAGTTGGTATTGATACGGTAACTCGATAATTACCTAAACTGCCAGAAGTGGCTGCCAATGACAATTTGTACGTAAATGTATTATCAGCGTCAAGATTTACGAAAGTTTTGATGTCCATCGTATTTACTGATATACCACCACATTTCAAACCACATTGGCTAATGACCGGCGTAAATGTTTGCACAATTTGCATACTTGGAGATAATCCCACATTTTGCAATCCATGAACGGTAGTACTGCCACTAATTACCACTGTATCGCCCGGAGCATATACTTGTTTATCTGTAGATAAGGAGATTGCAGAATTTTGTATGGCTTCCGGAAACACTGAAAAGGATGTAGTGGTTGTCGTGTCACCATACTTAGCAACTAGAGTGTAAATACCATAAGTTGGGTTTACGCTATTAATTGTTATTCCTGAATTGCTTAGGTGCTGTTGGTAAGGATTGAAAGAAGAAAATTTCCCTTGAGAATCAGGAAATATACTGCCTTGAGAGATTAGACTTTTGTTTGGATCATATACCTTATAGGTAACAGCTTTGAGTGGAATTATCTTTGAAACGTTTCCTTGCAGCGTGATTGGCTGCGAGATTGTATAAGTTGGCTTATCTGTAGCTACACTGATTGTAACTGGCGCATTTTGTTCAGGAGGTACAAATTGTACTGCACCAAGTGAAAAGACCGTCGACGTGTGTACATCGCCATAAGTAGCAGATATACTGTATGTACCCTCTTGGAATCCCAAGACTTCATCGAGTTTTATAGTAGCAGAAAATTGCAAATTATTCGTTGGATACAAAGTGAATGTTTTATGAAATCCATTTGGTTCTGATACTACAAGGTTTACTTGTTGAGGATAGCCATTAACTGAATTAACAAGGTTTGAGACTTGGCCGCTTATATTTACAGTGTCACCAAAATTGTAGCTTGTTTTATCTGTAGCTACAGAGATATCTACTTGGCCAGAGGTCGTCGCTCCAGATGGCTTTCCATTTGATGAACCAGGACTTCCCACTTTGAAAACCCAATCAGTTTGAGAACCAGTATCATAACCATCGTACATTCGTTGCCAAGAATTAGTATCATCAGTTTGATCGGTTAGAGGAGGCGTTTCATCAACTATTGTTGCATTTGAATCCTTTAGTTGTACAACTGCGCCTGTGTAAGGAAACCATAGCGGACCATACGTATAAAGAAGAAATTGTTGACTTTGAATTATTGTACCACTGGGAATTGTGTAATAGTGTCGAAGCCCAGTAGTTGCACCAATTGACCAACCACCAATGTTTACTGGATTGCTCGTTGGGTTATACAGTTCGACCCACTGGCTGATAAGCTTTGAATCATCGCCTGGCGGATTTGTTTCAACCTCGTTTATGATTACATGATCTGCTATAGAGATTGTCTGACCCATAACCGTATAGCTTTGTCCAATTAGGACTAGTACCAAAAAGCTTGCAATAAAGTATGTTTTCCAGTATCTCATTTGTACTACCATTTCATCTGAGGATTTACAATTTTAGGTGTTGATTGTGGAAAAGTTGAGCTAGTTGTTAATGCCCAATATGCCTCAGCTTGCATGAGAAAAAATACTCCTAGTTTCATTATAAGTTGTGCGCATAATTCATCCTAAATTACATTTTTGATGGTGAGTTGAGTCCCTTTAACTTAAGGCTTATCACAGTTCGGACACTTGTCCTCAATAATCTTTTCACCACAGCTAGCACATACTCCCTTACCTATTGTCATTTCCATTTGTTTTTTCCTTCTACCTACAAATACTCGTATCCCAAAATATACTAGAATTGCAATTATCGCTGCATATATTGGAGCTAGGACAGCCATCATTCCTATCATTAAGAAAAACACACCCAAAATCAACATTATTTCTCGTTTCTCAAACGCCAATTACTGTAAGACTTGAATGTTTCAATAAATAGATATGCCAGAACTCAGAGTCACTGAATTAGCATTCATCTTTTCATCATGTCTCTAACTCTTCTTCATCGTCTGGCCTATCACAATCAGTGCGAGCAAGATAATAACCAATTGATTCATTTTTGCTTTCATAGATTGTTTGCTACAAGAAAATATCAAGTGGGATCGGCCGGATTTGAACCGACGACCTCAGGTACCCAAAACCCGAATCATACCAAGCTAGACCACGATCCCGATGTGAATGCACAAAAACATCCCCAATTTAAGCTTCTCACATCATATGATGATCTTAAATAATAAACCAAATCAAGAGAAAGTCGAATGCAGATTCAAGATTACATAAGCGCAGGAAAAATAGCATCCGAGGTAAGAGAGAATGCTAGAAAAAAATACTATGTGGGTTCAACGCTCTTAGAGATATGTGAATCAATTGAAAAGGAAATAGAACAAAAGACAGGTAAGTGTGCGTTCCCTGTAAATACAAGTCTAAACGAAATCGCAGCCCACTACACCGCAGAACCCAACGATGACATAGTTGTCAAAGACACCGACCTTCTAAAAATTGACCTAGGAGTACAGATAAACGGATACATCGCAGACACTGCTGTCACAGTTTGCTATGATCCTAAATACGATTATCTAGTCCAGGCTGCAGAAGCAGCTCTTAGAGAGGCAATTTCGATTATACATGTAGGTACAAAATCAAGTGATGTTGGAAAAATAATAGAAAATACCGTAAAGCAGATGGGAGGCACGCCAATTGCTAATCTGAGTGGGCACTCCCTAGAGCAATACACGATTCATGCTGGTAAATCCGTTCCAAACATATGGTCAATTGGCTCGTTTTCTTTTCAAGCAACCGAAGCGTATGCATGTGAACCATTTGTTACAACTCAAGAAGGCCTTGGCTTAGTCCGGGAGGGAAAAATAAGAAATATCTTCTCACTTGCTACAAGAAAGAGGGTTAAAGACGATGATGCAAACAAACTTGCCGATTTCATATGGAGTAAGTTCAACATGCTACCATTTGCGTTAAGATGGCTCATACCAGACTGGGATGAAAAAACTGTACGAAGGCTTCTCGAGAAATTAATTCAAAATAAAATTGTAAGGTCATATCCGATATTGGTTGAAGCAAATAGCAAGAAAGTAGCGCAGGCTGAGCATACTTTCATACCCCAGGAAAACGGCGTCAGGATAACTACTATTTGATTACCTCACCGAAAATCTTTGTTACCATCATTTTATCAGCGCCGCAGGAACCACACTTATCGGTTCCCTTAAAAACATAATCTCCATCCTTGAATTTTCTTTTGGTGATTGCATGACAGGAATTACATTCTTCTAGTGTGTACGGATTGATTATTTCTTTCTTCTTAGAAAATATCATTGAGATACCCCCAAAGTATTTCCAACTCCGATCACTAGGGCAGATTGGCCAGTCTTTACATTCTCCTTTATTATATCATAGACTTGTGACGCAACTTTGTCAGCAGCATCGGCAATTTCCTTTTTCATCAATGTTATTGCTTCCTTTATCGATTGTTTGATTACAATTGCGTATATTGGAATTTTGTGTTTGGTCGCAACCTCTTCTATTTGAAATCTTTCCGTCCCTATACCTCCGATAGCTGCACCAAATCCATGAGCTATAGAACCCGTATCTTCACCTTCAAGTTTCAAGGCAGCATCAACCATTACTATGATGTCAGGTTTCCTTTCTTCTATCATTTTTTCAAGCGCCTCTCCTGGTCTGCCAACAGTAGCATCAGGTCCTTCTGCTTTCATCATGTAGAGTTTACGACCTTCAAAATCTTTTTCGCTCAATACTGTTTCTAGTGCAACAGCTCTCTTTTCTGTATTAAGCATCATCTTACCAACAATCATTGGACCTATTCCATCACCTATTGGCTGCCCTTGTTTGAATGCGGAAACTGCTGCTTTCAGAGCCTCAGCTTCCTCCATGATAAATGGCATCATCATTTGGAGTGGCAAGATGAGTGGAAAGTTGTTCTGTTTTTTTGCGGTAAGAAAGATATGCCGAACGGTTTTGTAAAGAAGGTTTAATGTTGTGACTGCTTCAAGAATATTTGTTATCTTACTTGTCTCCAAGTGACTCATACTTGAGGAAAGTGTCTTAACTTGCTCTCTTGTGAAATCTTCCCGTGTTCTCATGATATGTCTTATCTTTGGCACTATTCCATTTGGATCCATATCAGCTGGCATAATTGTAAAGTACTCAAAATATTGGTCAAGTTTTGTGGAAGGATCCTCTGTTAGTTTTAATGTATTTTTTACGTAATCAATTAATTCTTTCCTTGTTTCATCACGGTATATTTTGAGTTTTTCTAATGATTTGTTAATTTCAGACGAGGTCACTTGTAGCTGGATTCTTTGCCCATAAAGCATGAAAATGAATATTGGTATGATCCATACTAACCACATCAATGGATTCGAATTATCATTAGAGTTCAGAAGCTTGTCTATGTTTATACCCAGAAAATCCAATATGAAAAAAATTCCTCAGTGCTAAATTAAATCTTTGTCGTAGATTAAATCGTTTTTAACCTTCACAACCAAGATAACATATGCGAGTATATGAAATCGGTAAGAGACTGTCTAAGATTGTAGATTGCAGAATTTTGTGGGATAATGAGAGTAGATCCCTTTACTCCGTTGATGCCAGCTCGTACAGTCTCAAGCCATCAGTAATTGCATTTCCCGAAGAGGAGAGCGATGTCATTAAAATTATAAGATTCGCAACAAGAAACAGAATCCAGGTAACTCCGCGCGGTGCTGGCACAGGACTAGTCGGAAGTGCACTTGGAAAGGACATAGTTCTAGACATGAGATACATAAATAAGATCAGGGTTGGCCAGGGCTATGTCGAAGCTGGAAGCGGTGTTTTCAAGGGACAGTTAGATGCAAAGCTAGAAAAGCGTGGAAGATGTTTGGGACCTGACCCTTCAATTGGACCATTCTGCACCGTGGGCGGCATGATAGGAACTAACGCAAGTGGGATACATTCATTGAGATATGGTAGCATCATAGATAATCTTCTTGAAGTCCGAATAATAACATCTTCTGGCAAGCCGATAACACTGCCTGCTCATAATGGCATTTCAAAAAAGATTCTCAAATTGACAAAACCAGAGGTAAGGAACCGATTTCCTAATGTTTCAAAAAATTCTTGTGGTTACAGAATTGACAAAATAAACTCTAAAAATGATTTTCAAAAAATAATCGCTGGTTCCGAAGGTACGTTAGGAGTTGTGATTTCAGCTAAATTAAGGACATTTCGAATCCCCAGAAATACTATGCTTATCATAATATCATACAAGAAACTTATGCAAGCTGTTCTGGATGTTCCTAGTATTATTGAGCTTAAGCCGTCTGCTGTTGAGTTAACAGATAAGAACATAGTAAGACACATCAAAACGAAGATACCTGAAGGTGTTGGTTGTATGCTATTTGTCGAATTTGATGATAATCTAGCAAGAAATAAGGAGAGTATTAGAGGGACTATATCTGGAAGAATAATTAAAATAATAACCCATCCACAAATGATAAAAAAATGGTGGGATTTTAGAAGTTCAGCATTATCACACAGTCTGAGAAGCATTTCTGAGAAAGAGACCATGCCTACCCTAATTGAGGATGCAACGGTTCCTGTTGAAAAACTTCCAGACTTATTAGAATTGATTGACAAGATTGCGTTAGAGTATGATTTGCGATTAATTATCTACGGCCACGCAGGGAATGGTAATCTACACATACGACCTGTCTTGAAACGCAAGGACAAAAGGATAATTCAGAAAATTGCGTCTGAATTCTTTACTGGCGTGGTGAATATGGGCGGGTCCATAACAGGAGAGCATGGGGATGGTCTTGCAAGATCTGAATTTGTGAAATTGCAATATGGAAACGATATCTACTCTATTTTTAAACAGGTAAAGCACATCTTTGATCCTGCAAATATTCTCAATCCAGGCAAAATTATCTCTCACAAAAGTAGTGTAACAAAAAATCTCAAAATCTAGTTAGAGATGTAATGGAACAGAATTTTGTGTTGTTTAGCTATCTTATTTTGGTACCAAGCGGCACATCTTCATTAACTGTAAGCCAATAAGGCTTGTCGTTAAGATCGGCTGCCAAGAGCATTGCATTTGATTCAATTCCAGCAATTTTTCTTGGTTCCAGATTTGCAATTACAATAACCTTTCTACCTATCAATTCTTCTGGCTTATAGTATTCCGCACCGCCAATTATGACCTCTCTCTTTTCTTCCCCTAAATCAATAACACCCTTTACAATCTTGGATTTTCCTGGAATTTTTTCGACTTGCGTTATCTTGGCCAGCCGCAGATCTAGTTTTGCAAAATCATCGTATTTTAGTTGAGTCACAAGAGATTTGACTATCTGACATTAAAATTGATTTCGGAATTTTACTACGCTAGTTACAATATAAATATGCAAACAAAAATTGTTACGTATGGTTCAGATTCAGGCTTCTGTTGAAATCAATGCTCCTCTAGATAAGGTCTGGAATATAATATCTGATCTTGACTCAGAACCAAAATTTTGGAAAGGCACCAAAGAAATAAGGAATATATCAAGAGAAGGAAACATCGTTAACCGAGAAATTACTATAGCCTTCAAGGATTCCAAATGTATGCAAACGGTAACAGTTTATCCGAAGGAAAAAATTCACGCTGAATTTACAAAGGGGATTATCAACGGAACAAAGACAATCACTGTTATCCGCTCAGGCGATAAGACTAGAATAGATGCTGGTTGGGACATTAAACTTTCTGGTATGATGGGTATGTTTACCGGAATGGTTAAGAAACATATCCAGAATGGTACAGAGCAGGCTCTCCGAAGTATAAAACAAGAAGCTGAGAGGTAATTCATTGCATTTTGTTTTTGATGTTTTAAACTATGTTTTATCAGCCATTTTAGTTGGCGTTGCATTGACATGGATTTTCTTGATTAGGTCAATGTGGATTACATTTAGAGATTCTCCGTTTTTGGATCAATTCAATTCGAAACCTCACGTAAAACCAAAAGTCTCTGTTATCTTACCCGCTAGAAACGAGGAGAGATTCATTGAAAGATGTCTCAAGTCCCTGGCAGAACAAGACTATGAGAATTACGAGATAATTGCAATAGATGATAGATCAGATGACAGAACAGGAGAGATCATAAAAAAAATTACGCAAAAAATTCCCAATCTATTATATGCCCTTGCAGATCTTAAGCCCGAAAAATGGATGGGCAAGAATTGGGCATGCATGGAGGGCTTCAAGAAGGCTACAGGTGAATTGTTACTTTTCACTGACGCCGACACATTTCATTCAAAAAGAACGATTTCTTTAGCAGTAGATCATATGATGAGCGAGGAGCTGGATGCTCTCACTGTAATTCCCAAAATGATTTGCCTTGACAATTGGACTAAGATAACTCTACCTGTATTGTCGACATTCTTGCATACCAGATTCTCAGCTCTTAGAGTGAACGATTCTTCTAAGAAAACTGGATATTTCTTTGGTAGTTTCTTCATTATCAAAAGAAAAACGTACGAATTGGTTGGAACTCATGAGGGCGTAAAAGGCGAGATAGTTGAAGACGGAGCGTTAGGCAAGAAAGTAAAAGAGGCCGGTTTCAAGATGAAGATGGTACGTGGAGAACACCTAGTTGAAGCAGTATGGGCAAGAGATTGGTCCACCCTCTGGAACGCATTGAAACGACTAATGATTCCATTGTATCTGCAGGCCAGATCAGTTGCCGTAGCTATTTTCTTTGCGGTTCTTTTCTTGGTGTTTATGCCATTTCCAATGTTGATTTATTCTGCTAGTTTTGCGAGCCTTTCTACTTCCTTTACCACTCTCTTTGCAATATCAATTATAACCACAATTCTTGTCTTCGTAGCAAGTGTTATTGATGCTAAGAAAGGGCTTTCTCTTACCATAAGGTATGCCTTGATGGCTCCTATCGGAAGCTCTATCATCATAGCTGGATTTGCGAGTGGAATCTTACATGCAAAAAGAAATGACGCCGTAACTTGGAGAGGAAGGACGTATTCAATGATAGACACAATTCAGAATTCTATCAGCGTGTGAGTAAGAATTATACAGCCACCTCCTTTACCCTTAAGCTTCTTGGACAAGACGACTGCTATCTTGGGTGGAGTGTATGGTGTGATTATAATGTCACTAGTACTCATATTTGTACTAGCACCCGCAAAGACCGATGCTTCACATCAGTTAGACACAGTAAATGGTGGAGTCAATCAGTTTAATCCGAATTTGAAAGGCTCATTAAATCTTGCTGATCTGTTTGCTAAATCTGATGAAGGAGTAGTTCAGATAATAGTTCGAAAATCAAACGATTCTTCAATTGAAAGGGACATAGGTTCTGGGATTGTTTACGACATTAGTGGTCATGTTATAACGAACAACCACGTGGTAGCTGATGCACAGAAGATTAGAGTTGTATTTCATGATGGACAATCTTATACAGGCAAAGTTATTGGCACAGATCCATTTGCCGATCTTGCCGTTGTCAGAGTAGATGCAGACCCCGAAGTTTTGCATCCTTTACAACTTGGAGACTCGTCTAAGCTTCGAATAGGGGACGAAGTGGCCGCAATAGGAAGTCCTTTTGGATTAACAGGTTCCATGACGTCTGGAATAATTAGTCAGTTAGGTAGACTGTTAACACCGCCTGACGCCAGTTCATTTTCAATACCGAATGTGATTCAAACTGATGCTGCAATAAATCCGGGTAATTCCGGTGGCCCACTGCTTAACATGCAAGGCGAGGTGATTGGGATCAATACTGCTATTCAATCAAGTACAGGAGAGTTTTCAGGTATAGGTTTTGCAATTCCCTCAAACACTATGAAAAGAATAATTCCTGCCCTCATACATGATGGGCATTACAAACATCCTTGGCTTGGGATATCCGGTATCAGCATCGATCCTGATTTGTCAAGTACTCTAGAGCTTCCTGTACAAAGCGGGTTTCTAATTCAAAATGTAGTTCCTGACAGCCCTGCCTCAGAAGCTGGTCTACAAGGATATAAAGAAAACAAAACAATTGATGGAACCAAGTACAAGATAGGCGGCGACATAATTGTTGGAGTAGATGGAAATCCCGTCGAGAAAATTGAAGACATTCTCAATTACTTACAAGAGCAAAGATCTGTTGGCGATACAATTACACTTAAGATAATTCGAGAAGGCAAGACAGTGGAACTGAGCCTAACCTTGCAGGAAAGACCTAATCGAGCTCAGTAGCACAAGCATAAATACAACTGCCTTAGCTACATTGACTAGTTGAGTAACCTCGTCCTAAATTCTGAACTGTTAAACAGGTTAGTTGACGGAACAGAGTCATCCAAGGATGAAGCGTATCAGATTTATCAAGACGCAGAAAAAGATCCTACAGAGCTGTACAAAGTGGCTCAGTTTTTAAGAAATAAAAACAAAGGACGTATAGTTACCTATTCAAGAAAAGTATTTTTTAATTTGATTAACCTCTGTCGCGACACCTGTTCGTATTGTACCTACAAATCAGAGCCAGGACAAACAAAGA
Source organism: Nitrososphaerota archaeon (assembly GCA_005877205.1). Taxonomy (GTDB): domain Archaea; phylum Thermoproteota; class Nitrososphaeria; order Nitrososphaerales; family Nitrosopumilaceae; genus Nitrosotalea. The sequence continues at coordinate 20,674 of VBPL01000010.1, read as the reverse complement.
TTTCTATGATGTCAAAACACGACATACAAAATTTAATTGCACTAGGTAAGAAGTACAAGTGTACTGAAGCCCTTTTTGTTACAGGCGAGAGGCCAGAACAGAAATATCAAGAAGCCAGAACTTGGCTGAAACAAAACGGATTTGTCAGTACGGCTGAGTACTTGATACATGCCTCTGAAATGGTACTTGCTGCTGGACTTTTCCCGCACACTAATGCTGGCAACCTAACAAAAGCGGAGATGAAAGAACTAAAAAACACGAACGCGAGCCTAGGTCTGATGCTTGAGAACTCTAGTGAAAGACTTTCTGAGAAGGGCATGCCACATGAATTTGCCCCAAGCAAGAATCCCAAAGCAAGAATCAAAGTATTAGAAAATGCCGGAGAACTAAGAATACCCATAACCACTGGACTTCTAATAGGCATTGGAGAAAGTCCGTTTGAACTGATTGATTCACTTTATACTGTAAAAGACATTCACAAAAAATTTGGCCATATTCAAGAAGTAATCTTGCAGAACTTTCAGCCCAAACCTGATACTGCCATGAAGAAAATGCACAGTCCACACGAAAAATATTTCAAGACGCTTGTTGCACTAACGAGAATAATTATGCCAGAAATGAATATTCAGATACCTCCAAACCTTTCTCCGATTTCTTATTCTGATTTTCTTGCAGTCGGCATAAATGACTGGGGGGGTATTTCTCCAATTACTCCTGATTATGTAAATCCAGAATTTCCTTGGCCTTCAATTGAGGCTTTGAATAAGAATTGTGCTAACGCAGGCTTTGAGCCAAGAACAAGATTTCCTGTTTATCCGGAATTTTTGTCATTTGTTAATTCTGATTTGAAATCTAAGATGATGGAAATGGCTGATTTCGATGGACTTGTCAGAGGAGAACATCTTAAATGAACATACAAACCGCACAATTTGATTCACTGCTAAGACAGGCAGACCCTCTGATAGCAGAAACATTGGATAGATCTTTGTCTGAAAAGGAGATTTCTGCAAGCGAAGCCTCCAGATTGTTTTACGCAAAAGGGATTGATTTTCATTTAATTGGAATGGCGTCCGACGAGATTCGTAAACGAAGAGTTGGAGACATTGTAACTTACGTGGTAAACCGAAACATCAACTTTACCAACGTGTGTATAAAGCAATGTGGGTTCTGTGCATTTAGCAGAGATTTTCGTGAAGAGGATGGATACTTCCTACCTATCGACGAGATAGTGAGACGGGCAAAAGAGGCAAGGGCCCTTGGTGCCACCGAGGTCTGTGTTCAGGCAGGTCTTCCACCAGATATGGATGGCCACATGTACGAGAACATCTGTCTTGCAATCAAAAAGGAAGTGGGTGACATTCACATTCATGGCTTTTCTCCAGAGGAGGTAAATTACGGAGCTACGCAATCAAATCTTTCAGTAAAAGAATACTTGACACGATTAAAAGACTCCGGTGTGAATTCTCTTCCCGGTACTGCTGCTGAAATCCTAGATCAGACTCTGCGTGATAAGATTTCGCCCGGAAGAATTAGTGTTAAGAAATGGATTGAGGTAATCAAGACTGCACACAAAATAGGCATACCGTCTACGTCTACAATAATGTTTGGTCATCTTGAAACACCCGAAGATAGAGCAAAACACATAGCTCTTATCCGTGATATACAAAAAGAGACTGGCGGTTTTACTGAATTTGTACCATTGAACTTCATCCATTCTGAGGCACCAATGTACAAGGAGAACTTGCACCAAGGTTTGAAAAGTGGTGCAGATGGGCAAGATGTGCTACTAATGCACGCGATATCACGCATTATGTTGAATAACCACATAAACAATATTCAAACCTCTTGGGTCAAGGAGGGTTCAAACATGGCACAACACTTGCTTACGTGGGGAGTAAATGATTTCGGTGGAACGCTTATCAATGAAAGCATTTCGACTGCTGCAGGTGCAAAACATGGTCAACTGCTAAAACCAAGAGAGATTAGAAGATTTATTAGGCAAGTAGGCAGGATTCCCGCACAGCGTACAACTTCCTACAAAATTATCAAGACTTTTAGTTCAGATCAATACGAAGATCCACTAGACGAGATTCAGGACACGTCTCAGTTTGGGTCGTATCATGAATTAATTAAATTAGATAGATACAGATACAAAAGCATTAGGAGAAACTAGTTGTCAAGATGCGAAAGCATACTTCAGAAAGCAAAGGGCTTACAATTAGAAGAATGCGAAGCCGTTCTCATTCAAAAAAAAGTTATCACAGTAAGAATAACAGACTCTGAGATAGCCGAGACAAAACAAAACGAGGAGAGAGGTCTTGCCATACGTATAATCGACAAGAAAAAGATATTGTCAGCAAGAGCAAGTGTATCGGATGACGATAACATTATTTTTGAGAAATCTTTGAAGATAAGGTCTTTTGTTCAACCAAAAACATTTTGGAAGTCTCTCCCTTTCCCTTCCAAGTATGAAAAAATAGCAAAAACCTATGATAAAAGACTTGAGGGCATTTCTTGGTCTCAAGTAATTGATATTGCAAACACTATGATAAATTCAGCAGTTCACAAACAGATAACAAGAATTTCTGGCTCGTTAAACATAGTTTCAGAAGAGTTTGAGATTATGAATACACATGGATTGAATTGTTCAGAAAAATCAACATACATTGCTGGCATTATAAATGCAGATTCTGATAACGGTACTAATAATATAAGCGGCATCGGGTCAGTTTGTTCAAGAACCCTTGATGCATTTTCTCCAGAAACTGTTGGTAGAGAAGCTTCTGACATGTGCATAAATTCAGTGAATCCCGCAAGCTGCGAATCTGACGTTTACAGTATAATTTTTGAGCCATATGCGATTGGTGAGATGTTAGCCTTCGTTTTTGCTTCAAACTTCAATCTCAAGACTTATTCTGAGAAGAGGAGTTGTTTCACAGGTAAGTTAGGAAAAAAAATTGCTTCTGATGATTTCAGCTTAATTGATGATCCTCACAGTCCAGAAGGAATAGGAAGTAAACCGTTTGATGACGAAGGAACACCTACTAAACCTAGACACCTCATAGAATCAGGGATCTTCTCTAATACTTTCTCAGACTCCTTCTACGCTTTCAAAGAAGGTATTCAGTCTACAGGTAATGCTGCAAGAATGGGTTCTCCCATGGGAAGAGATGCGCATCCCATACCAATGCCACTTCCCCACAATTTGAGAATAAAAGAAGGCCACATGAATAAGGAAGGGATGATTCAAGAAACAAAAAAAGGCATACTTGTTGGAAGATTGTGGTATACTTATCCAGTGAATCCAGAACGCGGTGATTTTTCTTGTACTGCAAGAAGCGGAATAAAAATAATAGAAAATGGCAAGATAAAGAGCCCTGGTAAATCTGTAAGGATAGTGCACAATCTGCCAATGTTACTTTGGAATATATCAGCGATAGGGAACGATTCACGAAATATTCTTCAATGGAACTCGCTTCCATGCATAACTCCATCTGTAATGGTTGATTCTATTAAAATAACTTCAATCTAAAAAGAAGAGAGAACAAACTGGAATCCGATTCCAACTGCGTAAAGAGCGAGAAGCAGTATTCCGGATTTTAAATCGAGTTTATTTTTAAACATTGGTATCAATGCTATAATAGTGATTACAGTGACAAGTATCATCTGATCTTCTAAGAGAGCTGTATTTGGAATCTTTGCGGCAAATCCCTTGTAGCTCATAGCAGCAAAAACTGCTACAGAAAGTAGCAAAGTATTGTTTAAGATTTTTGAACCCAGAACATTTGCGACTGCAATTGAAGCTCCTCTCACTCCCTTTCTTGCCAAAAGAATCATTGATATTTTTTCAGGCATTTCCCCAGCTATTGGACTAATTATTACCGCCAACATTACAACAGAAACTCCTACATCTAATGACATTCCTTCAAGTGAATGAACGAATGGTTCTGCTCCAACAAAAATTCCAACTGTACCTGCAACAAAGAGTGTCATCGAACGTACAAAGTGTTTCTTTGATTTCTTTTGAACATGATTCTCGTGAAGTTCAGATTCAAGTGGTTCTGATGATTTTTCTTTTTTCATTTCTCGGAAAGCAAAGATCAAGTACGCTACAAACAATCCTGTAAATATAATACCATCCACAACATCGTAACCATCAATGAACATAATTGCACCCACAATGGCTGTGACGACAAGAAGAATTTTGTCTAGTTTGAATTCTTTTACGTCAATGAATTTCTGTGGCGCCTTGGAAAGTCGCGTCGTTGCGATAATCAACATTATTGATAATCCTAATGTCATCATGAACAAATTGCTACCAAGAGCTGACCCTATAGCTATGTCGTATGAACCGTCTTTTGCAGCAGCTACTACGATACCAATTTCAGGTAGTGTAGTAGCTATACTGAGCAGAGTTCTACCTACGAATCTTCCTCCCCATCTTTCCGAGAGGTGTTCTGCTCCATCAGATAGGAGCCAGCTAGCAAAGACAAGCTCTCCCAGCCAACCTAATAGAAGAAGTCCGCTATCTGCCAATCTCTTATCTTTGCCAAATCATATTCTATTATTTGTGACGATCAGCTAAATTTACGAAATGGGTATGTATAAACAGAGATTTTAGACAAATTACACAACAGTCTAATCTCCCAATAAAACGTATTACTGATCTTTTACTATTATCATAGTTAGGGTGGATTTAATTCCGTCTAATTTTCTAACTTTGGTTGTGATGGTTTCACGCAATGCCTCCATTGAATCGGACTCGATCACCATCAAGACATCATAAACTCCGTACACTGGGTAAACTTCCTTTACGTGTGGGACTTTTTTGAGTTCATTTACAATCTGGGCTTCTTTGCCAAGCTCTGCATTCATAAGAACAAAAGCGCTGTGCATGATGGAATTGAGGGGATCCTGCATAAAAACAAATTGCATTTGTCCAAAAAAGCTATTGCTTAGCTCAAAAAATTCATCCATTAGAATTAATAAGGTATAGTACCGTACCATTACCGTAATATGAAAACAAGAATGACTTACATACCAGTTGAGGTAGCAGAGCAATTTTCTAACTTTATCATAAAAAGAGATGAACAGATACTAGATGCCGTCAAAGCCAAAGCTCGCGATTTTAGTACAATATCTATCCTCAAGTTATTGTATCAGTTAAAATGTAGCTCAATGACGTTCTCAGATCTGTACGTAAAATCTAATATTCGAATGAAGAGGTCATTCCTGAACTACCTGCATCTATGCATGACATATAATTTTGTACGCAAGGAACCAATTGGATCAAATATGGTTTATTTCATAACTGACAAGGGAAGAACCATGCTAGATCTTTTTACGCAGAAGGGCAATTAGTGTACCTTACAACAACACAAAATTCTTTTATCTTGAGCAAAAGCAGCAGAGTCATTGGGAATTACCTACAAGGATACCGGGATAGATATCAAGAAGATAAAGCAAAGCCAAGCTACTATAGGACGACTTATATCATCTACTCATAAAATCCAGAAGAAAATTAGGACAATGTCTGGGTTTGGGCATTATGCTGGTATTGTAGAGATTCCTGGAGGCAGGCTACTAGCTACTCATACGGATGGTGTTGGTACCAAGGTGATCATATCTCAGATGATGAAAAAGTATGACACTGTAGGAATCGATTGTGTTGCTATGAATGTTAATGATATCATATGTATTGGAGCCACGCCGGTATCCTTTGTTGATTACATTGCTGCAAACAGAAATGATCAAGAAATCTTCAAGCAAATAGTAAGGGGTTTGGTAAAAGGTGCCAAAAAAGCCCAAGTACCTATAGTTGGAGGAGAAACTGCCATCCTGCCTGATCTTATATCAGGAAAGAATTTTTCATTTGATTTGGCTGGAATGGTAGTTGGCATTCTCAACAAGCAGGATATGATACTTGGAGATATGATAACTCCTGGCGACATAATAATTGGTGTAAAAAGTAGTGGTTTGCACTCTAATGGATACTCACTTGCCCGAAAAGTTTTGTTATCAAAATACTCGTTACGACACAAGATAAAAGGACTTGGCACACTTGGAGATGCACTTCTTGCACCAACTGAAATTTACGTTCAGCCAGTCCTTGAAGCTTTAAGGGAATGCGACATACATGGTCTTGCGCACATAACGGGAGGTTCCTTTACGAAACTTTTACGTCTAAAAAAGATAGGATACCTGCTTGATAATTTGCCTGAGCCGCCTGAGATATTCCAAATAATAGAAAACGAGGATGTTGAAAAAGAAGAAATGTACAAGACGTTTAACATGGGTGTTGGCTTTTGTCTAATCGTACCAGAAGAAGAAGAGGAGCAAATAGATAAAATTTTCAAAAAATACGGCATGCACAGCAGACAGGTAGGTGAAATTATAGAAAAAAATGGCGTTTACATTGATTCTCTTAGGATAGCATAAACAATCAGATAACCAGCAGAGTCATCGTGGTTTGAACATGTGGAATCTTTCTTATCCTCATAACTGCATCTTCTAGTTCTTTTGTGTTATCTGTTTCTAGTTTACATATGATATCATAAAGCCCCATCACGATTTGCACTTCTTTGACTTTACTAATATCGTTTATGCGCTCAAATACATGCAATTCCTTCCCAGTGTCACAGTGAACCGCCACGTATCCTACTGCCATTTTATCATATCTCGTAGACTTTAGAGGTATGATTGTTGACAAAATACCTTGCTTAACATAGTTAATGGGTTCAATCTTGTTATCAGATTAGGATTTAATACCCAAATTTGTTCTAACAAGTCGTGCAGCGTGCTGAGATAAGTTTCGAAGATGCGTGTAGAGAGATTTCCCAAAATCTTCTTGCCATTGGCAGTCCTACAAGCAAGGACGTCAAGAAAGAGGTTAAACGAATCTGTATCAAATACTCTTTAGAGCGAATACCCAGAAATTATGAGATACTTGCATCAGTTAGCGGTTCTGATTTTGAAAAACTTCAGAAGGTTCTGGTAAGAAAACCTGTTAAGACAGCTTCAGGGGTAGCCGTAATTGCTCTTATGCCAAAACCATACGCATGCCCCCATGGAAGATGCACTTACTGTCCGGGTGGAATTGAGTTCAATACCCCAAATAGCTATACAGGCAAAGAACCCTCTACACAGAATGCGATAGCAAATAATTACGATCCAAAAAAACAGATTCATGACAAACTCGAACACCTAATAACCTATGGGCATGACAGTACAAAGCTTGAATTGGTAATTGTAGGTGGCACATTTCTTTTCATGCCTCGTGACTATCAGATTAATTTCATTAAATCGTGTTTTGATGCGTTAAATGGATTTGATTCACCAGATTTGGAATCTGCAAAGAAAAATAATGAAACTGCCAAAATACGAAACGTTGGATTTACCGTAGAGACAAAGCCCGATTATTGTAAGAAACAACATGTTGACTGGATGTTAGACTATGGAGTAACAAGAGTTGAGATCGGCGTTCAGACTCTTCATGAGAAAGTCTATGAGATCGTGAATAGAGGACATTCCTTCAACGATGTGGTCGAATCTTTTCAAATATCAAAGGACTCTGGTTATAAAATCGTCGCACATATGATGCCAGGACTACCAACTATAACTCCAGAGGAAGACATGGAAGATTTTAGAAGACTCTTTTCTGATCCTTCCCTTCGGCCTGATATGCTCAAGATTTATCCCACTCTCATACTAGAGAATACCAAACTTTACCAATCATACAAAGATCATAAATTCGTGCCATATTCCGAAGAAGATATGGTAAAGGTCCTAACAGAAATTAAGAAAATTATCCCAAGATGGATAAGAATGATGAGACTACAACGAGAAATATCATCTGACCAGATAATTGCAGGCCCAAAGCTTGGAAACTTACGTCAAATAGTTCAGCAGAATCTGAAAAAGCAGAATTTGTCCTGCAAATGTATTAGATGTAGGGAGGCAGGGTTATCAGAAGATTCAATTAATATTTATGATATCAGTCTACACAGAGATGATTACGAATCATCTGGAGGTCACGAAGTTTTCTTATCATACGATGATTCAAAGGACAGAGTGTTCGGATTTCTAAGACTACGAAAACCAAGTGTTAATGCTCATAGAGAAGAGATTACCACAAACACCTCCATTGTTAGAGAACTTCACGTTTACGGCAAGTCTCTCAGACTAGGGGAGCGCGGTAGAGATAGCATACAACATCTTGGTATCGGTAAGAGCTTGATGAGGGAGGCAGAGAAAATTTCTAGAGAAGAATTTGACACAAAGCGACTATTAGTAATAAGCGCCGTTGGGACAAGAGAGTATTATAGAAAACTTGGATACTCGCTTCTTGGTCCATACATGTCAAAGGAATTGGCATAATGGAAGAGCAACAAATCATTGGAAAAGGAACCTGGATAGACAAACTAGCTGACGAGCTGTTAGAGAGAGAAAAAGCACTTGGTAGGAATACCAGCCTTATCAGAGTAGAAAGTGGCCTTGGGGCATCAGGAATCCCTCATATCGGGAGTTTGGGCGATGCCGTGAGAGCTTATGGAGTAAAACTTGCTCTTGAAAACTTTGGATACAAATCAGAACTTGTTGCATATTCAGACGATGTCGATGGCCTTCGCAAAATTCCGGAGGGATTACCAGATTGGTTAAACGATCACATATCAAAACCTGTTTCTTTTATCCCTGATCCCTTTGGTTGCCATGATTCATACGGACTTCATATGAGCAGTCTCCTTCTTGATGGACTTGATAAGCTTGAAATAAAGTACAGATTTCAACGGGGAATAGACACCTATCGTAATGGGTTGTTGAAAGAACAGATCCACAACATATTAGTTAACAGCAAAAAAATTGGTGAAAAAATTGCTGAGATGGTAGGTCAGGAAAAATATCGAGAGGCCCTACCTTACTTCCCCGTCTGTACAAACTGTGGAAGATTGTATACCGCTATAGCCTACGAATACTTGCCTGACGAAAGGAAGATCAAGTACAGGTGTACTGGTACTACAATTGGTTCGAAGATTCTACAAGGATGTGGATACGACGGAATAGCTGACATTACAAAGGATCTCGGTAAGCTTGCATGGAAGGTAGAATTTGCTGCCAGGTGGCAGGCTTTTGACGTACGATTTGAAGCATATGGTAAAGACATTATGGATTCAGTTAAGGTAAACGACTGGGTATCCGATGAGATATTGGGATTTCCTCATCCTACCCATGTAAAATATGAAATGTTTCTAGATAAAGGCGGTAAGAAGATCTCAAAATCTCTTGGAAATGTTGTTACATCACAAACCTGGCTAAGATACGGTACACCAAAATCAATTCTACTATTACTATACAAAAGAATTACCGGAACTCGGGAGGTTGGTTTTGAGGACATTCCAGCTTTGGTGGACGAATACAATGAGCTTGAGAACATTTACTTTGGAAAAATAAAACTAGATAACGAGATGAAAACGGTCAAGGCAAAGGGCCTGTACGAATATGTCAATCTTCTAAACCCACCAAAAAGTCCAAAACCGTATGTTAACTACAGATTGTTGATTCAGCTATCCAAGATATTTAGAGAAGATAGAATACCAAAGGTCACAAAGAAGCTTATAGAATATGGTACCATAAAAGAATCATCTCCTGAAGTAGAAGAGCTCATCACACTAGCTGGCAATTATGCTGACGACTTTGACAAACCAACAAAGGTTGAGCTCCAAATAGATAGCGTCTCAAAGAAGGCATTATCACAATTGTCAAATCTGCTATCTTCTGAAAATGAGCCATCTGATCTTCAAAACGACATATATCAAATCGCAAAGAGTAATGGAATTCAGCCAAAGGACTTCTTCAAGATATTATACCAAATTATTTTGGCATCAGATCGTGGACCAAAACTGGGTCCATTTATCCTTGATATAGGAAGAAAGAAAGTATCCCTCACAATCTCAGAATATCTATAAGGCATGGCTCACAGCGAGCACAATAAACCCAAGGGAAGTGGCATAGTGTTAATTGCCATCGGAATTTTGATTTTTATTTTTGCACCTGGATACTTTAAGCAGGACACTACAGGCGGTTTAGCTATCATCATATTGGGATTTGTTCTAGGGGGAATCGGCTTTTACATCAGCTTTTTGAAGAAAAGAAGATGATTCATTTTGCTTTATCTTACGAATAAACTAACAGGAATACTTTTGTTACCATAAGCAACACAACCATATTGATGGGTCTTTTTGGACGCTCAAAAAAGGAACCTGGGAAATCAGATGAGATCGACAAATCACAAACATCTAGACATACAGAAAGAGAAGAATATCAGACCGAGCTTGAAGATCTAAGAAAGGAGATCCAAGACAGTGCATTAACACTTGACTCATATTCAAGTGAACTCGATCAAGTAAAATCAGAGCTGGAAGATGTTACACGACAAACCAATATCGCAAAGGAAGAGCTCGCCTTGCTCAAATCTGAAATTTCATCCGTTAGAGATGAACGAGATTCAAGTAGAGAACAGATCAGATCAGCAAAAGCCGAGCTTGAAATGGTAATATCACAATATAGCCCACAGGAGATTAGACAAATCAAAAATCAAATCGAGCAGGTAAGACAAGAGCTATCCTCCATTAATTCGGAAAAGGAAAAGAAAACATCCGAGATTCATGAATTACAATCAAAAATAAGCTCTGCAATATCTGAGCTTGAATCATTGGAATCTCAACAAGAAGCAAAACACAAGGAAATATCGATTGCAAAGAAAGAGCTTGAATTTATAGAAAAGGAACTAGCAACGGTGGGTAAAAAAGAACTCGAAGTGGGTAAAACTATGGATACACAAAAAATTGTAGAAGCGGCGGGTGCTGTCGCAGCAGCCATTAATGCAAAATATGAAGCTACACGAAAGGAATTAGAAGCAGTGAAGACCGCCCTCACACAGACAAAAGATGAATACGAGAAAACAAGAAAAGAACTTGACTCGCTCAAAGCTGAATTTGGATCTGAAAGTATTACCAAAGAGTCTTGACCCAGTGTGTCAACCACTTACCCACCAGAAATTCAGTGGAAAGATTTACCGGAACTGCTTATTTGGAGAACGTTTTTAAAAGATGAGTCTTGACATGACCCTGTGAATCAAGCATATGTATTATTAAATGTCGATTATAAACATCAAAAAAATATAATTGAACAAGCAAAAAAAATACCCAGTGTCAAGTCTGTCAAAAGACTACATATGGCATATACGATATCTTAATTATACTAGAATCAGACAACATGCAAGAAATTAAGCGTGCAATAGACGTGGACTTGCATAATATTGACGGCATAAACAATCTTACTTCACTTATTTCTGTAAACTAAGTTGGTTCAAGAATACGAAGTTATAATAGTTGGCGCAGGGCCTGCCGGCTTGTCAGCTGGCATATTTGTTGCCAGACAAAAGGCCTCATGTCTTATAATATCTAAAGATCTTGGAGGTCAATTGAATCTAATTCCTAAGCTTGAGAATTATCCTGGAACACTAATGTCAAGTGGCCCCCTATTGGCAAAAACGTTAGAAAGCCAGTATCTCGCATTCGGGGGCGAAATGATTTACGATACGATAGAGAAAATTGATGAGATAGAAACTGGTTTAAGAGTGAAGACAAATCGTTCTGAATACATCGCAAAAGCAATAGTTCTTGCACCCGGCAAGGTCCCAAATAATTTGGGAGTCCAAAATGAATCTGCATTTGCAAACAAAGGTGTACATTATTGTACTAAATGCGATGCGCCATTTTATCAAGGTAGGGTAACTGCCACGGTTGGTGTTGGCGGATATCTTTTGGAATCTGGAATATTGCTTTCAAGAATGGCTTCGAAGGTATATTTGATTTACAAAGGTGGCGCCTTGGGTGGTGACAAAGATATGATTGCCTCTATTGAAAAAAAGGAAAATGTTGAGCTGGTGCCGCAGTCTAGTATCAAGTCTATATCTGGAAACAACAGTCTTCAGTCTATTACGATATTAGATAATTCAGGAAAAGAAAGAACGGTTCAAGTAGACGGACTGTTCATAGAAATGGGTTCAAAAATAAATCTTGATTTTGTAAAACATTTGGTAAAAATCAATACAAAGGGCGAGATTGAGGTTTCCGAGGGTGGCAAAACTGCACATCCTGCTATATTTGCTGCAGGGGATGCTACTAGTATTCCATACAAGCAAATTGTGGCTGCATGCGGTGATGGGGCAGCGGCAGGTTTGTCTGCCTTTAACTACATAGAAAAGTTGAAGGGTCGTCCAGGCATCAGGGCGGATTGGAAGAAGACCATTGGAGATTCAGTATTTCACTACTAGGTTTTGGCACAATTTCGTTCTAGTTATAAAATGTCATACTAAACAAAATGTGAAAAATTCTAAAGAACTAAACGTCAAAAAATCTTTAAATCCCTTCCAATTTTTTATTTGTTATAGAATAGCATCCTGGAATTTTTTGACGTAAATCTTAGTCCTGACCTAGCAGATACTACGATTATTGATATTAACGCAACTGCCAACACCCATGTTACTATTGCACCAAATTCTGGAATCACTATGTTGCCCCTAGCTGTACCAGGCCTACTTGTATCTAAAATGTCATTATTGATAAAGGACGTTACAGCTGCTTTTATGACATAAATTCCGTTACTTGGCATATCAATTGACTGAACATCTGTCCCGCCCTTTGCAACTAGGTTTGATTTTGAGATAATAGTGCCTCCACTAACATCCAATATTTTCAGATCATAGTTAACATCGCTTTGCACTGGTTTCCCTGTAAGCTGATCATAGAATAAAACGGTCCAATTAATCTTATCTAGCCAACTGTTCAGAATAAACTTTCGTGTTCAGACTATACGGTCCGAATCCACGAAGCAATTAAATGCATATTGTCTAACTTGCGTGTATGACGCCTTTTGGGATTGTTTTTCTTAGAACGATAGCAAGTCCTATTGATACAATTGAGATGATAGTGGCAGTCAGAAAAATGAGGTTGTAAGAATCAGGCGTAGGAAATGTACCGGCAATACCAGGCACCGAAGTCTTATTGATTTGCATATACATGCCAGCCATAGCAGGCCCTATTGATGCTCCAATTATTCTGATCAAAGTGCTCATTCCTAAAGATACTCCCATGTTTTGTTTTGGTGTTAACAGCATTATCAGATTCATTGCTCCAACATTTGTAAGTGAAAGACCTGTGGATAGTATGGCAAGATTTACTGAAACGAAAAGTTCTGTAGAATGATACATGAAAAGACTTGCAAATCCAACTGTGCTTATTATGCTACCTGCTATGATTGGCTTTGTGGAACCAAGCTTTGATATTATAAAACCAGAAGTTGGGCCAAATATCAAAAGCACAAGTGCGAATGGAAGCTGAACGTTTGCAAAAGACATCGGATCCCCACCAAATCCTAGCGGCAAAGGACTTCTAACTAGTACTGGTATTGTTTGAAAGACCATAAACATTGACAGGCCTACAATCATTATCAACAGATTGGATGGTAGAATAGTTTTATGCATTAATATCTTCATATCTACAAGAGGCGACTTTGCCTTCCTTTCAACAATTACAAAAAGTGCCAGATACACTGCACCGATTACCAAAAGTCCAAACATAGTAAAAGACCCCACAGAATCTCCATTTTCAACAAAAGTCAAAGCAAGCAAAAAAGCCGTAACAGACACCGCCAATGTTACTGCACCTATAATATCAAGTCCATTTTTTGAGCTATTTCCCACACTTTGTGTTCCTTGCCCTTTCCAATGTGGATGTGGTTGTCCTACGTGTATAAACCTCTGAATTACGACAAGCAATGAAATCACTATTGGAATGATCGAAAAAAAGGTCGCCTGCCAACCATAGTGCTGGATGAGATGACCGCCTGCAACAAGGCCAATAACTGCCCCTGCTGCAAACATCGACGAGATTATTCCTTGCCCTATAGCCAGCTTACTAAGCGGGAATTGCTCCCTAATAATGCCAAAGGCAATAGGAAACATTGACATTCCTATTCCTTGGAGGACACGCACTGCAAGCATTTCATAAATATTTGTGACAAAACCGCCTGCTGAGACTCCAACAGCGTAAATTGCCATGATTATCAGTAGCATCTTCTTCTTACCATAAATGTCAGAAAGTTTTCCAGCGATTGGAGTCATAATTGCACCAGCTATCAGATATGTTGTAAGAATCCATGACGATAGACTGTACGAAATATGAAAATCCCTAATAAGATCAGGTATTGCCGGAACCAACATTGTTTCAGCATACATGGCCATGGTGGCAATCAAGCTAAGAATTACAAGTGTCTTCCATGCAGCTCGTGGTATCTTGTCAGATGAGATTCCTTGTGAAGATTTTGACATTACCATTTCGTTGCGACCTCAGTTTTTTGATTTCCTTTGAATTGTCAATAAACTTGTATCCAGCTCAAAATGTGTTGCTAGATTTTTTGATATCTTGCGAAGAGTGTCCAAAGTATTCTTGATCTGATCTTCTGGGATGTCCTTGGTAGAAATTTTTCTTATGCGTAAAGCAGATTCAATCATAGAATTCCACAGTGAATCTGCTTTTGGCGTGAGATAGATTCTGTTTACTCGTCTGTCCTTTGAATCTGGTTTTCTTTTAAGAAAACCTTCCCCTTCCATCTTGTCAATTACTGGAACCAGTGTGGCACCTTCAATCCCAACTTTATCTGCTATCTCTTTTTGTGTCAAACCAGGTTGTAATACAAGAATGCCAATGACACGCCACTGGGATAATGTAACGCCGAAATTCTTTCTAAGTTCAGCATCTAGAGCCTTTTGAAATGCTTTTGCAGTGACGTTTACTACAAATCCGACACTATTTTCAAAATCATATTTTGTCATAGTTAGATGACTAATCATTAGGTTCCTAACTATTATAAGTTTTGTATTACACGGACGATCTCTTTATATTATTGAGAATACGTGATTCGTATTCATGACAAAAAAAGAGCCCACTGTCATAGGCATCAAAGTTCTTGAGCAAAATGGCCTCAATGTCAAGGAGCTCGTAAAGGCTCTTGTTTACAACGCATCAGTTGAATTTACGGCCTACTACTACTTTACAAACCTCAGAGCTCACTGTACTGGAATGGAAGGCGAGGCACTTAAGGGAGTAATTGAAGATGCAAGGCTTGAGGATCTTAGTCACTTTGAATCTTCGCTTTCAAGAATTTATGAGTTAGGAGGAAAGTTGCCAATAGATGCTCTTGACTTTATCAAGATGTCAGGTTGTGAATTTCTACAGCTCCCACCAAAACTAACTGATACAAAGGCGATCTTAGAAAAGTGTCTAAAAGCAGAACAGGGTGCAATTGTAAACTGGAACAGGGTATGTAAGATGACACATGGTAAAGACCCTGCTACATATGACGTAGCAAAGGATATACTAAGAGAAGAGATAGAACATGAGGCTTGGTTCTTAGAGCTATTGTACTCTAGACCATCAGGTCATATGAGAAGGAAATTCCCAGGAGAAAGACCTCACACCCACAAGCATTCAAGAGCTTTGGGTTAAGATATTTACTTTGTTATTTCTGTGAAAAATAGTCTCGAAAAAATATGAGATGGAAGGTTTATGCTAGTTCTGCGCTTCCAAACAGAACAGAGAATTGTTTGCACCAGATTAAGACCTCATGGTACTTGGCAAGATCCACTCCATCAGGAATTTCATAGTTCTGATTGCCTATGTTGGCCTTGAGTTTACCCAAGATAACATAGTCAGATGCCTTCTCATCTGTTGCCAGATATACGTGCAGGTCAGGGCCATTGGTCGACTTGAAATTCTCCAGTCTTAGATACTTTAAACCAGATTCGTCTTTGAGAATTTTTGCAACGCCTGTAACATCATGTATCTGGTCTCCTCTACCAACAAAGCCTCCAGATGACAACATTTTTCCTATAGAATCTTGGTTCATCGTGCCTAGAGGTTTACTAGTACCTTCCTTCTCTTGTATCGGCATTTTGGAATCTTTCATGGTTGGAGCTGGTTCGTCAATCATTGTGTTGAAAAAGAGCGGCGAAAGTGCATACACTCCAGTTGGCACAAGAACAATTACGAGGATAATAGCGATCAATGCCTTTTTGTTCATCGAAACATGCTTGTTTTTGTACATTAAAACAATTTTTCCAAGTAATATCCAAATCATATCCAAATTTAATTCTGGAATCTTGTTGAACTTTGGACTGATTTGTTCCTAAAAATTGATTTTATGGATCTATAAGCTACGCAAAACTCTTCTGTTACTATGACAAAAAATGACAAACCTGGTGGCTTGGCAGATATCGTATACCGCAATAATCAAAAACTAGTGAGAAAATCAAAAGAGAAAGCTTCCTATACCAAAGACGAATTAGATGAACCAAAACACAAGATTGCAAATCCAGAACTATTTGCCAAGGGCAGAGAGATCCTCGGAAACCTAATATCAAAACGCATGAAGACCTCAGGGGGTACTGACGTTGATTGGTTAATTGAACATAATGGCGGTTTTATGATATTCGAGCTAAAGACATTTTATGATGATAGAATAGTGATTTCAAAGGCCCAGATGTCTGCTTATATGAGATTATACGATAATCTGCCAAAATGTCGTATTCTTTTCATAGGTCATGACGACAGTGATTTTACTAATTTGGATGACCCTGTATGGTTATTTGAAATGAATCAATGGAGATTAGGAAACATACCTCATGTTGAAGGTTCGCTTACCGACCCTGCATATAGCGAAAACGTAGCTGGGTACCGTATAGAAAGGGAGTTTATGGAAAAAATAGATGTCAAGATCTTAAGGGATAAGATAGATTCCATATGGCATGAATTTGAGCGAAGTTGAATCTAAAGGCAAGGTAGGACTCACGAATTAATCTCTAGGATTCTCATCACGTGTATTCCATACTAGACCAATTCAACAACTTAGCTTATAACTAAAGGTCTTAGCTGAAGAGACTCTATCAATATCATATGCACATTGTAATGCATGAGCAAAACGCTAGAGATAAAAAAACCAAGCGTATGGAAAGGCGAAGTTCGTGCTTCATTTAAAAAAGTCATCAGCTTTGACCTTTTGTTTTTGGGTCTTGGTATGGTGATAGGCGCTGGCATTATAACTGCAATCCTAGTCCACTAGGGTTGCCGAATTTTTTTATTTTAAATCCCTAAACTGCTACGTTATCACAGATCACGGAAATTCTTTCGAATCAGGAGCACAGTGTTTGTGAACCCATTTTCCTGATGGTGCTTTTGCTATTTCTGCACCCACATTGATTGTCGCATTGCATTCAGAACATGTAGTTTTGAACTTTGCTCTCATGATCTTCAAAGTAGTTGCATATACATAAACTATGAAATCTTGGAGATCATAATTTTTTCAAGTTGAATGCAAGCCCTTTTATTATATGGGCAGCCCAATCAAGCGTGGTAAACGCTACACTAAAAATAACTTGGTCGGAAAAGGTCGAATATGTGACCAAAAATGCTGATGTTGTCCCGGCTAGTGGCGGAGTGTACGAAATTCAAGGACGAAAAAAAACAGATGGCGGATATACCAGAAGATATGTTGGTACAAGCGATAATTTAAGACAGGCATATGCTAAACATCTTTCAACTGGAGAATCAAACGAGAAACTCAGACAGTTTTTAAAGGAAAAAAAATCATTTTTTAGATATGTAAAGAGCAGTAGCGATCAAGTAAGAAAGGATTTGGAGAGGGGTTTGTATTCCAAATACAGACATAGCTTCATAGAGAATGAGAAGGCGCCTTCCGGTTCTGGTAAGTATATGAAAATAAGTGTGGAAGAGAATAACGCCTGATTTTAGACCACAAAATTCTACCAAACTACTACATTTTCATAGACGAGCTTACCAAAATAATAAAGGGATATTTCCAGTATAATTGAAAGTCTGGTACAAATTGGCAAAATCTTATTTTCTGATGATTATTACGATATTTTCTTTTGTTCCTGCTTTTGCAGCCCAAAATGTCATATCAGATTCTAACGTACAGATAACTCTAGACTATCCAGATATAGTAAAACAAGGAAAGGAGTTTGTTTTATCATCGATAGTAAAAGCTACGGCAGACCAAGTATCAAATATTACCCTTACGATATCATCTCCAGAAATAGAATTTTCTCAGAACAGCTTTCATGTAGAGAAGCTAGTAAAGGACTCTACTCTTGGAAACAACTTTAATGCAAAAGTAAAGCAAGAGACTCCCGATGGAACTTTTCTTGCTAATATAGAAGTAAATTATTATGTAAAGGGTTATTTTGACGCGCAGCCAGTGAAAAATAGCCTTACAAAAGCGATTCAGCTAAATGCTGAGTCAAAGCCGATTCTACTAGTTGATATCCAAGCACCTGGTGATGTCTTTGCTGGTGAACTGTTTTCTATCAAAGGCACAGTAAGAAACCAGGGAGCCAATGCTCAGAACATACAACTCACACTTGTCTCATCAGAAATCGAGTTAGATGGTAAGAAATCATTTTCACTTACTAATTTAGATTCAGGAAGAATGTCTGACTTTGAGTTTATAGTACAAACTCAAAAGGAGCTTGGAGCCCCAACGCATGCAACTATACACATCAATGGCACGTACTCTGACGAGGCAAAGACCTATCATGTTGACAATTCTCTTAGTATCTTTGCAAGACAACGAGGTATGCTCGAGATAGGTGATGCAAATGGAATATGGTTTGGCAACTTTTTCATTGCACCAGTTGTTGGAGTCGGTACCATTGTATCAAGTGTGATAGGTTTTCTAATATTTGTCTGGCATTTGAAAAACAAAAGGAAAACTAGAAAATCAAAAAAATAGATACGGCATATACTCGATATCAGGAATTGATCTAGTCAAGACAGATTTTCTCATATTCCTCGGGATCTTCCTCTTTTAATCTTTGAAAATAGATTTCTTCATATGGCATTTCAGCAACTGTTTCAAAATTTCTATTTAAACAGAAGATTCACGAGTCTTACTAGTTTGGGTCAAAAATTTCATAATTAACAAAGGGTATTTTTGATAGTTTCACTGAAAAGCGTTATGACCGATCCGCTACAAGTCAAAAAGATTAGAGAAAAAATTAGTCAAGATGGACTTCGCCTTCAAAAATTGATCGATGACACTAATCGAATTTGGGAAGACACCGGTTTGGATTCAAACGATCCATCTTATCTTATAGAAAAGACTATGCGATTCGAACTAGCACAGAAGACAGTTATTACAACATTTGCGGCTTTCAATGAAGTGATTGAGGGTTACAAGAAATTGTGTTCACAATTAGAGAAAACAGAAGAACTGGATTGAACAACATTACATGATTATGCTCCTTGGTCTGAAAGAGATTCTGCTTTGCTATAACATTCATTTGCAGAATCAAACAGGCCAAGTGCCTTGTTAATCAATTTTGCAGCACTAGTACGATCATTATTAGCTTTGTCAAGGTACGACTGAGCTAGACCTCTGATTGCTTTTGCCTTATTGTACCAAGCATTAGCATAATTAGGATCTCTCCCAATGACTTGGTCATAACAACTAATTGCATCTTCGAACCTTTTCAATCTGAACATTGCAATACCTTTGTTATTCCAAGCACTGACATGGTCTGGATTTATTTGGGTTGCCTTATCGTAAGCAGCTATTGCATCTTCGTTCTTACCATTCCTAATCAGTTCATTACCTTCCTTATACCATTTATCAGGACCGTCTATTTCCATGTCGACAGTATACAAAGTTGGTCTATTTTAAGACCAATAAAGATACGGGCCAAATTTCTATCAGGTAGTAGCGATTAAACTCTGTGGGATGATTCTCAAAGATAAGAAGGAGCTAAAACGTCAGACTCTCCTTAGTCCAGATAATATCTAGTGTTATGACTTGAATTATTCTTGCGAAAGATTTTCAGAATCTGGTTTTGATTGTTCTTTTTCGGTCAGAAGAAGCTTCATTCTTAGTGGATAACAGCTCATCAGTTACCTAGCAAATACTTGAACAATAGGTCAGGTATGTATTATTGAGAGACAAACGGATTAGGCACAAGAACAGATATGGCGGGCCCGATGGTTTTTGAACTGACAGTGGGTACGAGAACTCGAAAATTTGTGAAAACGGTTTGACAAAAAATGCGCAGTAAGCTCATTGGAGTAGCTACAAAACTCCTTTCCAAGTTTTTTATTTTGGTAATTAGTTATGATTTACAGATGGATTGTACGATTCTATTGTTTCCCTTACTTGATCATAATGAGAATTAATCTTAATTGCATCCGACGAATCAACAGGCAAGATAATTACAGTTATGAGATTGCTTTTGTCCAGTCCATATGCAGAGTTTGCGTCTTCACTCAAAACGTAGTACTTTCCAGTCTCGCTGAGAACCAAAGTAGCGGATGTCATTGGTGCATAATAGAACCTAGCATTTGGCATTATGTCATCAGTTGTTAGCATTCTACCGTCAGGCTTTTTGATATTGCTGCTAACTATGATATTTACTGTACCGTATGAATCAATTTTTTTGCCTGTATAATTGAAAACACCTTCTTTACTTAACGTATAATGAATTTGCTCAAACGATGGCTGCTTTAGTCCAGTAATGTTTTGCACTTTTCTAAGTAATGGTTGAGGGTAT
>VBPL01000058.1 GCA_005877205.1 Nitrososphaerota archaeon | reverse complement strand
AGACATTAACGAATGTCAAGCCAATCCATTTGTACCAACTTGTGTGCAAGAGCATATCGATCCTTATTCTTGGAAAGACACCACGTGGCAACAATATCAAAAGAATTACTCCTACAGTTTTGATGACAAACCACAATGTACCGTTGAGCATTTCCTGATCAAATAAAGGAAGACCGGGGAACTTTGCTGTCACAGGGCCAATTGTAATTCCCTGCGTAATGATATCCTGTGGGAATGGAGGCCACACCATTGGTCCATTCCAGCCCCCCAGAAATAGAACAGTGAATAATCCAGCGAATGCATAGAGTTTCAAGTAGGTTCCGAGCTGAATCAGTCCATACATCATACCTGAGAATTCTGTCAACCATCCTGCAACTATCTCGCTTTCCGCTTCGGGTAGATCAAATGGTATTCTTTCAAGCTCAGCTATAATTGTAATGAAAAATACTATGGCGCTAATGGGCGTAAAAACTATCCACCAATAGTGTTGCTGAGATTCAACAATTTGTGAGAGATTCAAGGTACCAGCCAAAATTACTATACTAAGAACAGATAAGATTAATGGAATTTCAAATGAAATCATTTGGTGTAGTGCTCTAAGCCCGCCGATGAATGTCCATTTGCTATTTGCGGCCCAAGCAGAAAGCACCACTATTATTGGAAAGAAACCTATGGTAGCAAAAACAGCTAATAATCCGACGCTAGGATTTGCTACAACCCATCCTGGTGCAACTGGAATTAGTGATACAAATGCACCTGCGGTACCGACAAACAACAGAGGGCCTATCCAGAAAATTGGTTTGTCAGCTTTAGCTGGAATTATTATCTCCTTAGACATTAGCTTGAGTCCATCCCCCATCAATTGTAGTATTCCTTCTATTTTGCCACAATAAAGTGGTCCCACTCTTAGCTGGATTTTAGCAAGAAACTTTCTTTCTATGAAGATTGTTGCTGCTGCAAGAAGAGCTGCAAATCCAAATCCTGGAAATACAGCAACCCTGAAGAATGTTGTGTGTATGAACGATTTGATAATCGGGATACTTCGTGATGGATCAGCAAGCCATGTCAGGGCAAGGTACGGTGTAAGAAGTTGCCCGTTAACCACAGGAAGTTTAATGTAGAATAATAGTACGAAGAAGATTGGGAGTCCCACTAGGGTGAAGATAAGCAGGACCCAAAAAATTATGTCGAATAGAGATGCAATGAACCTACTTAATCTAAATTCAGGAGCAATTGTAGACATTTACCTATCTGCCTCCACCGGCCAGTAATTCAGACTCCAATAAACCGCTGGCATGTTTCCTAGTTTTTCTCCTTTTAACAAATATGGCATACAGATCAAGTTCCTAAATGAACCGACACTTATCTTGACTCTGTAGGGTTCTGGTCTGTTGTTAGACACTATGTAATATCCAAGAGAACCTCTTCCTGATTCTACTCTACGATAAACCTCATCATTTCCACCCTTTGGGTTTGGTTTTAGTTTTGTACGGACCGATCCTGATTTTGGCATCTTTCGTAACGCGTCCTTGATTATCCTACAACTTTCAAACATCTCAAGATAAGGAACACGAGATCTAGCGTAGGAATCACCTTCCTTCATGACTACAGTTTCAAAATCCAGATTTTCGTACACATCATACGGTTCCTTTTTTCTAATATCAAAGTCTACGCCAGAGGCTCTAAGAACCGAACCTGTAGTTCCAAGTCTTATGGCATCGGTTCCCGATAAAATTCCTGTGTCTTCTGTTCTTGCTTTCAAAAGAGGGTTCTGATAGAATATATCTTCATATTCCTTCAACCTTTTTTCTAAATAATTTACTTGGCGTAGACACCTTTCTTCAAAGTTAGCCGGTAAGTCATTACGAACTCCCCCTGGAACAAGATACGCATGAGTTACTCTTGCGCCAGACATTGCTTCCAAAAGATCTATGAATAATTCTCGGTCTCCTGCAGGCCACATAAACATCGTAGAGTGACCAAGGAAAATTCCATAAATTGCTAGCCAGTACAAAGTGTAGATACAACGATTCAGCTCGGATGCAATAACTCTAACGTATTTTGCCCTCTCTGGAACTTCGATATCCAGGAGTTCTTCAACAGCAAGACAATATGGATATAAAATATTTGAAGAATCATGAATCACAGGTCTTTCAAGATGCGGAATATTTTGTATGTAGTTTCTGTACTCTGCCATTTTTTCTTCTCCGCGATGAACATATCCTGGATCAGGATCACATGATACAATGTAATCTCCATCAATTTTTATGATAAGCCTCATATGACCGGATCCAGGATGTTGAGGGCCTACGTTTAACGTCATTATCCTATCGTCTACTTTCTCAAGTTCAATTCCTGGCGGTAGCTGCGTTGTCATGTTATCGTCCCTTTATCTTGAAATCCTTTCTAAATGGTGGAATATCTGCCCAATCTTCTGGTAGAAGTAATCTTCTGTTATCAGGATGTCCTTCGAAATAGACACCAAACATCTCAAAACATTCTCTTTCATGAAATTCAACGCTGTAAAATACATCACGTAAGGAGGGAGTCCTTGACTTGTCTTTTCCCGGACTTGGAATGTCTTCTCGTGGAACCCTAGTTGCAAGAGCAAGAATCTGGCTTCCATTTTGTTCGTCAGTATAACAGCCTAAATGATATACAATTTCTATTTCCTTTGAGTCAGGATAATCCACACCAGCAACTGATTCTGCATGGTCATACCTAAGTTCATCACGAATAAAGTACGCAACATCCAAAATATCCTCTCTTTTGGTGCTCACCCTAATTCTGTTGGGTCTTACATAATCTACGTTTACCTTAGAACCAAATTTCGAGGTGATTTTGTCAGATAACGATTTTTCGAACTCTGGGATAGGTTTTGGATGAATAGGAACGTCAGGAGATAGATCGATTCCCTTTTCTTCATAAAATTTACGTAATTCGTCTTTTGTTAGTGTGTTAGATAGATCAGTATCCTGAGATTCGGGTTTGTCAGAAAGTACGTCCGTAGTCTCACTGGGTTCGCCGTCCTTTTCTTTTTTTTTGGTCATAACTATACAGTCTTCATCCGTTTAATTTTTTCTTGAAGTAGCATTGTAGCCTGAATTAGAGTCTCCGGTCTTGGTGGACATCCAGGAACATAGACATCAACAGGAAGTACGCCATCAATACCAGGAAGTACGTTGTACGAATCAAAGTATAACCCTCCTGTAATCGCACATGCGCCCATCGCTATCACATACTTTGGATCAGGCATTTGATCATATACCATTCTCAATCTTGGTGCCATTTTTCTGGTAATTGTTCCCATTACTACGATGAGATCACACTGTCGAAGAGAACCAAAAGCCTCTATGATACCAAATCGCTCTACATCATATCGAGGACTTGAAGCGGCGCCAAATTCTACACTACAACACGCTGTCTCAAGATGCACGGGCCACAATGACCAGAGTCTCCCCCAATTTATGGCAGAATTCAGGGGTTTTCCGACTGCCCTTATGAGAATTTCGCCAAGTTTTCCCACGAGTACATTTGTCGCGTGTGGTGCTGTATCTTGATTGAATAGCTCCTTTAACAACCTTCTTCCCTACCTCCGAGTCTCTTCACATTTGATTTAAAAGTTACCAAATGTTTTTCCTTCCTGCTTGGTATAACGCATAAGCAAATGCAGCAAACATTACTGCCAAAAAAGCTATGATCGGGAGTGTATCTGATTTTGGCAAGCTTAAGATACTACTACCCCATGCATATAGGAAAATCGACATCACATCAAACACTACAAACATCAAGACAAACGCGTAGTATTGCATCATGAAATGGGTACGACCTTCACCCTTTGGAACTTGACCAGATTCCATTGGAAGGAACTTAACGGGATTGCTTGTACGTCTTGGTGCAATCATTCTTGATATAATCAGTGCCGGTCCCGTCGCTATAACTGTAAATCCAAACAATAGTAAAACTGGGCTGAAACTAGTTGCAGCTTCTCCTACCAAAGTAGCTAACAAGCCATTCTGAGAGTATAAAAATCTATGCACAATATACGATCATTATTTCAATTCAAGACAAATTTTTCATCA
This sequence comes from Nitrososphaerota archaeon, assembly GCA_005877205.1. Taxonomy (GTDB): domain Archaea; phylum Thermoproteota; class Nitrososphaeria; order Nitrososphaerales; family Nitrosopumilaceae; genus Nitrosotalea. The sequence continues at coordinate 2,760 of VBPL01000058.1, read as the reverse complement.
ATTTTCTATAAATCAAGAAATTATCTTCATTCGTAGATTAATTACAATTTTCCTACAATTACCAAGTCTGTCCATGAAAATGATTGATATATGACATTAGCAAGAACCCTTGCATGGTAAATGTTGGAGAGAAGGCGCCGCCGTTTACCCTGGTTGACACAGACATGAAGATGAGAACCTTAGACGAATTTAAGGGAAAGAAAGTGGTTCTTTCATTCTTCGTTGCTGCGAGTTCTCCTGTTTGTACAAAAGAAATGTGCACTTTCAGAGATCAATGGAATGATATATCAAAGCTGGGAGCACAAGTAATTGGAGTAAGTAATGACGGACCGTTTGCAAATAAGGCGTTTGCAGAAGCTCACCATCTCAACTTTCCTATCCTAGGCGATTACAAAAGTCAAACAATACGTGATTACAATATTCTCATGCCTGATCTCTTGCATGTCAAAGGGTATGATGCAGCGAAAAGATCTGTCTTTATTTTGGATGAGGGTGGCAAAGTCGTATACAAGTGGGTTTCAGACAATCCTCTAGTAGAACCTAATTATCAAGAGATAATCGATTTTCTCAAGAAGGGAAAATAATTCCTTATATTTTATTTTGAAATAACTTTCCGTTTTTATTCTATCTCTGCAAGAACATCATTCTTTGCGACAGATGCTCCTTGTTTTATTTTTAAAGATTTTACAACACCATCCTTGTGTGATTTGATAGAAACTTGCATCTTCATGGACTCCAAAATACACACAACGTCACCTTTGTTGACTTTGTCACCAACAGAAACATTAATCGACACGACTCTACCTGGAATTTGGCTTTTGAGATATACTTGCGAATCAACCGCAGATTCTACCCCAGAATTCTTGTAAACAATTTGGTCAAGGTCTGGGCGTTTGTTGAATGTTATCTTTACTCCGTCAACTACAAGGGTAATCTTGGCTGTAGTGTTTTCAACATATTTAGCTACATGATAAATGCTGCCCAACATGAACTCAACTTTTTCATGAGTCATGGTCATTATTCTCAGATTGTGCTCCTTACCTTTTATCCTGACAACAAACTCATTATTCCCAAGGGATTTGACTATTTCGCCGTCTATAGTTTCTTCTGTGTCTCCTAATTTGAATTTCATCTTAATGCCTATCCAGCTGTGTTTTCCAGTGAACGCTTTGTTCCTTATTTGGTCTTATCCTATTTTTGAGAAACTCTGAGTGTACCAAGGTTGCTGCAAGGGCAGCATCTCCTTTCTGTGACACTTCCTTTTTCAGGTCATCCCGGAGCCTGTCCAAAATTTTAAATCTATCAAGAAAATCGGTTGATAAATCGCCTTTGATGAATTCATTGGTATCCAGTATTGTTTTGTATAATGGTATAGATGTTTCAACACCTTCTACGTAGAAGTCTGATAGCGCAATTCTCATCCTCTGTCTAGATTCCTCAAAATTTTGTCCCCAAGTGATAAGTTTCGCCATTAAAGAGTCATAATACGGAGAAACGGTGCAGCCTGGATAAAGATAGGTGTCTACTCTAACGCCGGGACCTGATGGAATATTTACGTCAGATACTCTACCAGTAGAGGGTGCAAAGTCAAGAAATGTATCTTCTGCATTTATTCTGCATTCTATGGCGCAGCCATTAACCTTTAGATCCTTTTGTTTGAATGGTATCTCTTCACCATTAGCTATGTCAATTTGCAATTTTACAAGATCAAGACCTGATACGAATTCGGTTACAGGATGCTCAACCTGTAGTCTAGCATTTATTTCAATAAAGTAGAAAGTCCCATCATCTAGTCTTAGAAATTCAGCAGTTCCAGCGTTAGTATAATCAACTGCAATAGTTGCTTTAACTGCTAGCTGTCCTACTTCATCACGTGTCTTTTGATCAACAACAGGAGACGGCGACATCTCAATGAGCTTCTGATGTCTTCTCTGGATAGAACATTCGCGTTCAAAGATGTGTACCGCGTTTCCATGTTTGTCTCGTGCCAATTGAAATTCAATGTGTCTTATTTTCGGCAGGAATTTTTCCACAAAAAGTTCAGATTTTCCAAAGGCAGCCTTGGATTCTCCCGACGCTAGTTCAAACTCTTGCTTCAGTTCTTGTTCGTTGTGTACTAGTCTGATTCCCCTACCACCCCCACCGAAGACTGACTTTAGCAGTACAGGATAACCTATGGTATGAGCAATATCAAGCGCTTTTTCAACTTCTTCAACTATTCCAGGACTGCCTGGGACTGTTGGTACCTTTGCTTTTGCCATAGCAGCTTTACATAACATCTTGTCACCACACAGTCTCATTGATTCTCCAGATGGTCCTATGAAATTCAATTTCTTTTTTTCACAAAGATCTGCAAAATCTGCATTTTCTGAAAGAAAACCATATCCTGGGTGAATCGCATCTGCACCACAACTTACTGCCGTTTCAACAATTTTTTTGATGTTAAGATAGCTCTCTGCCGGAGATGCAGCGCCTATGTGATACGCCTCAGAAGCCATCTTGACGTGTTTTGAGCTCACATCTTCATCAGAGTATACTGCTACTGATTTAATGCCAAGTGCATTACATGTCTTTATGACACGTATTGCTATTTCGCCTCTATTTGCGATTAGAATTTTCTTTATCATTTCCAACTAGAGATTGATGTTTCCGTGTTTTCGTGGAAGTCTTTTTTCTCGCTTATTAGCAAGGGCTTCTAAAGCACGTACTAGTGCTGGTCGTGTCTCAGCCGGATCAATTACCATATCAATCGTACCATAT
>VBPL01000059.1 GCA_005877205.1 Nitrososphaerota archaeon | reverse complement strand
ATTGGCAATCCCGCATATTAACCAAGCTGTACTACAACCGCTCAACCGATTTAGAAATTCCTAGTCTATTAAAGGGTACTGTTTAGAAACACAAAAAATTTAACATCATACCATCAAGGTAAATCATGGATTCACAATTAAAAGAAAAAGTAAATCAAAAGATCAAAGAAGTAGCGGAAAAATCAGATGAAATTTTCAAAATAATAAATTCACTGGACAAGTTACGCAACCATTCTGATTCATTTGGTTATGGTATAGTGATAGGCAGGCTATACAACTCGTTTTATTACCAGTGCAGAAGAATCCTCAAACGAAATCCAACCAGTGAAGAATTTTCAGAATTTCTTGAAATTCTAAACAAGAGGCAAAAAGAGATCCTTGATTCGCTAAAACTAAGCTAGATTCAACTAAGCTACGGCTGGTTTTAGTGGAATGACTTTGATTGTTGGAGTAATGGGTAATTTAACAGCAGCACCGTGCATTGCTTTCTTGGCTGCTTCCAGATGTTCCTTTTTGACATGTGCCTCATAGATTACCTGGCCTTTTTTAACACGGGCTGCCAAGCTTACTGCCTTGCCAAACGCACCTCGCATTCCTTCCTGTAATCTGTCTGCACCAGCAGTAGCAATCATCTTGTTCTCTCGTAATAAAATATGAGGATAGATCTTCAATGTAGAAAAATACCCAGTCTCGCCTGCAACTTGTTCAATTGCCTTGTTTGCTGATAACCTGGCAGATTCAATTGCCATGTGTCTTATCTGAATCTTTTCGTTAGAACAAAGCTGAACACAATAATCATAATCGCCATCCCTTTTTCCTCCAGAAAATTTCGCTATTTTTATCTGAGGTTTACCCTTGATGAACTCTTTCCTAGTATAAGGTTGACCATTGCCAATACGATAGTTTGCTCCGTGCATAAGAACACTTTTTTCTGCTTATTTGTGCCCTATATTTTAACCGTGAGATACCTAGTATTTCCTAGGTTTGATTTGAATTAAAGTACGCTACGGCTGATTTGATATCGTCTATCTCGACTACCTTCATCCCATACTGACTCTCAGTTATTGGTGAGAGCGGTTTTTCTTGTAGAGTGCAAGATCTGTAAATGAAAACCCCCTCTCTTTTTTCATCACAGGATTCAACTTGGGTAACTCCCTGTCCTTTTGGGACCAAAAATATCTTGGCACCATACTTGCCAGCAGCATCTGCCTTTTCTGAGACACCACCAATTCTTCCAATGGAGCCATCTGGTTCTATTGTTCCAGTCATCAGAACCTTGCTGTTTATTGGTTTTCCAGAGATATCTGATATCAATAATACAGTCATTGCGCCGCCAGCACTACCGCCATCTACTGCCTGAAGTTCCGAACTATTTTCTGAAGAAATGGAAAAGATTACGTCTTTTTTTGAGAGATCAACCATGGTAATTTTCTGGGCAACATTTACGGCAGTTCTTGCCGAGGTCTGAAAATCTACCCCAGTAGGTACAGCCGTGTTGACAAGCACCAGTCCGCTTCCGTCGCGAATTTGTACAGTTATCTTTAGAACAGCACCAACGTATGTAGTTGTTTCAAAAAAACCATCGCTTTGAAGAACCGGCCTTACGGCTACGGCAGAGATTGATTCAAGGTTTGTATTGTTTAGACTCTGAATATTGACGGGTCTAGGAATACTTGATTGATTTTCTTGTACATTACTTGATTTTTCAGATGCAATTTTTGATAATTTTTCAAGATAATAGTTATTTTGCTCTTTATAGTCTGCTATACTCTGTTGCAGGACATTAGATTGGTGGTATTGGATATAATTAATGATAACCGATAGTATGAGTACTATTGAAAGCGTGTAGACTAGGGCACGGCTTGCCATGATAATTCAGATAATTTGAAGACGATAAATAGATTTTTGCAAAGAAAACAAAAATACTCTAAACCCTTGGGAAATAGCAAGTAGCGTTATATTCTCACCTTTTATATGAAATTTCAATGTCAGAGTTAGAGTCCAAAGTAGAAGGAATTCTGGTACAAGATCATACGCTAGTATCAGACAAGGACATGCAACATAGCTTGGAGCAAAGGGGATTTGGTGAGGTTATAAAAAACAAATTCATGCTGGAACCGTTTGAATCTTTATATCTATTATATATAGATAAACTCAACTTGGTCAAAGGAAAACAACAGGTGGATTTTGATAATTTGCTTGACGAATGCATAAAACATGACCAGGACATATTCACCAAATTTTTGATTTACAGAGACTTGAGGACTCGTGGATATATAGCAAAAGACGGGTTTGGTTTTGGTTCTGATTTTAGAGTTTATGAAAGAGGACAATTTGGAGAAAAGGGAACAAAATATGTTGTCTTTGGTATGACTGAAGGGAGAAGACAAAAGATTGGAGAGTTACAAAAGAAGATAGAACAGATTACTACGATGGGAAAGGAGCCTGTTTTAGCCGTAATTGAACGACGCGGAGAAGTGATTTACTATAAAGTTTCCAGGATCCAATTTCATCAGAACAAGGATCAGAAAGGTGTCTCAAGTATAGAATTTTAAATCAAGTGTTTTTGATTAAATACAATTTAGAGAAATTTCTGCTTTGACTGCAAAAGGTCTCATAATCGCATTTAAGTGTTAAGTATAACTTGCTAGGATAAGTTCTTCGTATTACTTAATTATAATCAAATTTTTTGGTTTTTGATGCCTGACGAATCATGTAGAACATGTGGAGGAGAGCTTGTTACCCACTCGTTATGTTCAGAATGTAGGAAAGTGACACAAAAAAAGTGCTCACTATGCCAAAATGTCACCCGTAAGCAGTTTCATGACGCCTGCGTCAAGAAAGAAACATTAACAATTTCTCGGGGCTCGCAGGTCCTTCAGGCAATACATAATGAAAGATCAGGAAACCACAATAGGAAGCTTCATTCCTATGCTCTAGTCATCGGAATTGTTGGATTTTTCATCTTGGGTATTTCTACGGCTAGCTATTTTGATATCTTTCAGAGTATAGCTTCTGATGTTAAAGTAATGGATTCAAACAACATATCTTCAGAGCAGATGATACACTCTGCTATGATATCTCAGAAGTCCTTCCATAACTGTCTTGCATACGGAAGTGGCCAATCAGTCACTGTTGCGTGCCCAACTGATTATGGCTCTGCATATAAAGCAATTCTAGATATGCCAAAGGGGCTTTCAGAAAAATTCTCAGAAGCAGTCTTCTCTATCCGGGGATTATCCTTGAAGGAAAACTCTGACGGTTCAGTAGTGTTACAATATCTAGATAACGAATACAAGACGAATTTCTTTGCAAACTGAGACAAGTTTGCAGAAAAAACCCTGTTTTTCAAAATAATAATTTTTAATCAAAAATGAATGCTCCCGCCGGGATTTGAACCCGGGATCACTGCCTTGAGAGGGCAGTATGCTTAGCCGGACTACACCACAGGAGCTCGCTTAAAGCCATAAGGAATAGCAATTTAAAGGAATGTTTTGCGATTGAATGGATTTGTAAATTTTATCAGCTTGTATACTTTATAGCAAAATCATAAACTGAATTTTCTGTGGATATACGAGAGATTCCGGATTTATTATCCATATCCAACTTTCCAGTGGGGCTTGGTGGATGCAGAAATGATAAAACAAATTTTGATTGTTGTGAATATAATATCACTGTAATGGATGAAAAGTTAGGAGAAACAGTCCATAAAGTTTCGGATCACTTTGTAAAACTACATCACTGTTCTTTATCGGAATCCAATGCAGAGGTCTTGATGCAATTGGAAAACATGACCATTCTACGTGATGAGCAATGGAAACTTCGAATGATGCTATCAAAAATAAAAGAAAAATCTACTCAGATCTTGTCATCATATACTCAAAGTTGTCTTGTTGATGCAGGAATATTTGCTAATAAAGCAAGAGATGCTGTAAAAATCAAAGATCCTTTTGCGGCTGTCTGGACAAAATGCGCATCATACTTTTTAGCAGACGCACTATTTTCAATTAATTACAAGAGGCCCAGTCCAACTCATATGCTTGAGATGACAAGAAAAATGAAGAAAGACAAAATTAACCAAAACTTTTCTCTGATACACCAAATTCTTGGAATAGAACGAACTTCTACCTCTCTTCTTTCAAGAATGGTCAAATCTACGATGGGATTTTCTGATATGACCGAAGGAAACGGGCATTCTGAGATAATCAAGATGAAACATGACTATATGATAGAAAACTCTCTTTTGGCAGATTGCTACTTTTACTTGGGCTACATAAACAGGAACAATGTAATCAAGATAAAGAATCGTCTACATAAAAATCCGGAATATATTCATGTCCTCAAAGTTGGTCTTGATATAGAAAGTGACCCCTTGGTCACAGATAAACAAGCAATAACGTTACTACAATGTGCTAACGAGCTGCTTGTACACACAAATCACAGGTGACCAATGGGTAGGTTGATTTTTCGATAACTTTTAAAACCCTTGGGAGATCCCCTAAGTATGACCGATGCAGCATGCGGATGTGACGCATCAAAAGACAATGATGTTGACTGTGACTGCAAATTGCAGGGGGAATGCTACTGCGATGCCAATTGCAACTGCAAGGCTTCCGTTTGTAAAGAACAAGTAGCTACATTCAAATAGATTTTAGGAACCCTTTTTCTTTTATTTTTCGAAATCTTTAACGATTACTTTTTTCGTCTTCGTCCTTTAGACCCCAACTCTTTACAAGTTCTTTTTGAAATTTATCAACTTGTTTTTCATTTAGAGCCTCGCCGCAATTCTTGTGTGTTGGAACAACAACCATTCCGTCTAGCTTGAAATCCACTTCGTACATGTGGACTTTCTCGCACTCACACATGTGCGAAATAGAAAGTGTCCACTATATTTGCTTATTTGAAAGATTTAACTATGAGAACTTTTTGTATATGGGGTACATGCGAAAGTACTTCGTATTATCACTTTTTGCAGCATTACTAATCATTCCTGTTGGTTTGCAATCAGCACATGCAGCACCATGGTATGTAGGTCAAGGGTTGAAGCAAGGTGACTATTTCAAATATAACGTTTGTTGGATTGATTGGCATAATTGTACTTCCTTGGAGATTGACTTTTGGGTAAAGAGTCAGACTAGCGATGGGAACGGTTGGAACCTAGAATTTTTAGCAATCGATGGAAAAATAGTGCAAAAGGGTATAGTAACAATAGGGATGGTAAGTCCCGATCCGACGTATTCAGATCCAAATGTTTCAGATTATGCAAGTGTATACAAAAATACTATAGCATGGTTAGATTCTTGTGCAACAAGGGATTCACCTAAAGACTTTGACATCCCTGCTTGGTGTAGAAACGGAGGCGTAGGCGGTGCACCGCTAGTTCCTGAGGGTGAAGATGATGTAACCGTTCAAGCTGGTTCGTACAAGGCACAGAAGGTAGGCTGGCACAAGGGAGTAGAAAACACGATCTGGGTTGTACCAGGTCTTCCATTTCCAGTAAAAGCTCAGGTTTACGCTGATGTGACTAGCGGCATTCCACCATCACAGTATTATTTTGAATTATTAAAAATCGGAAACAGCCCTACGGAACCAGATTTCATGAATGTTACTTCTACTGGGGGCAATGGAACAAATCCACTATGTCCCACACCTGATATGCAGACTGATGCAGTTCATGGTACAAAGACTACCGATAGCGGTTCTGCCACAATTGAATATCGATACAGTCCATCCGTACCCCCTCAAGGGTGTCCAATAGAATGGAGAATCTCATTTGAAAAGAATTTTGATTTAACTCAGAAATATTCTGCGATACATTATGATATCTTTACCGTAGACAATAATGGTGTGAAATTAGACTCGATTGCACAAGATAGTGGTAGAAATGATTTGTTTGCACCTATTGGAGAAGATGATAGAACTATAATCTTGAAACAACCTCCACCAGTAACCCACTTTGTGATAGCTATTCTTGGAACTGGCTCTGAAGGCTCGTTGAGTGATACCAGTTTAGCAGGTACTGTAAACGTAGATGTAAAGACTACAGAGCCTCCAAAGGTGCCAGAATTTCCTGTAACTGCACTTCTTATCATGGCAGCAGTAATTGCAATGGGAATTTTCATAACAAGATTCCGAACAGGACTAAGTATCAAATTCTAAGAAACTGGCAGAAATAAATGGCCAATATCAAGATAGTAGCTGTTTTTGCTATCATAATAGTTGCAGCTATTGCAGGTGTAGCCTGGCCATTTTTTGCAAATTTACAGGGTATTAACGTTATTCCAATACGGGCAAGCCTGTGGCATGTTGGAAAAGGCTCACAATACGAACCTGAAATGATATACCAAGTTTCATTTAACAAGACTAGCTTTTCTGCTGACATGAAATTCTTACCAACAAACGAAAAGAACCAAGGATTGTTGATTGAAATAAAACCAAGTAACAGTAGCCAAGTAATAACTCAGAGGGTGCAAATAGGATTAGTTTATGACTTTACTGATATTTCGCCTGAAGCTAAACCATATTTTGACATCTTGGATCAAACGGTTTTTTCAATGAGGGATTATGCTACTGAAGACAAGTATCTTGCAAAAGGAGCCGAGTGGGGAGACCTGTACATTGGTGCAAATCATGAAAAACTTGCAGTAACAGATGTTGGTAAGAATTCTTTCGGGTTTGGCACCG
>VBPL01000039.1:60545-64695 GCA_005877205.1 Nitrososphaerota archaeon | reverse complement strand
CGGACTAAATCTAATGAAACATAAGGACATACTTGACAGTCTGGAAAGAAGAGGATTTATAAAAAAAACAGAACAGCCGTGGGGAAATAAAAAGATGATAAAATACGCTGTAACTGAAAAGGGAAGGGAATTTTGTAAGCTAGTGTTGGAACCCTATGAGGAAATGTTTCCAAGAAAGGAAAGAAAAGTGGAGGAACAAGGTTAGCGAAGTGTTTTAAGCAGATATTTCCAAGTGATAGCAAAATGTCAGAGCCAGAAAAAAATCCAGAGGATAAGGATTCCAAGGAAAATAAGGATGATAAAGAAAAGTCAGAAAACCTGTTTAGAATTCTAGACGAGCTTCTTTCCCATACCAATAGCACAAGGCGTTTGTTTTTGATATTTATTGCATCTGCGCTTTTCTTTGCACCTGTTGCACTAGTATTAGGCGGGGTACTGCTTGGACACCCTGCTTACAACATAAGGCACCTAGAAGAAGGAGAAAATTCCGCAAATATTCCAATGCAGGGAATGCATCTTCAGTTAGTTGCACCAAATGGCACTGTTATAACAAACATGTCCTTTCCACAACCACATTCCCCTAGAGCAGGCTCCATATTTTTAGGAACCAGTATTTTTATTGTAATTTCTATTGTATTTGCGGCAATATTGTTGTTCATTGCAATAAAGGAGTATCGTTTCTTTTCCAAATGGAACCAAAGATTCATGAAATACAAAGCACTCAAAGACAAAGTCGATAAAGAGCTTGGAGAAGACTAATCTAAACGACTAAAGGTAGAATAACATATGGTTGAAGCGACTCTTAAAACATATAGGTTGCACGACCTTAGCCATTTTGGATTAAGGATTGTTGCAGGTGTTCTTTTCATAGTTCATAGTATTGGAAAATTTGATAGTGGCTCAGTGGGATTCTTTTCAAGTGTGGCCTTCCTGTAGAAATGGCTCTTCTCATAGGACTGTTGGAATTAATAGGTGGGGTACTCCTTATTGCTGGAGTACTTACAAGAATAGCAAGCAGTCTTCTTGCAATAGAAATGCTTGGAGTAATGATTTACATAAAAAAAATCCAGTCATTTTCTGGCGGGGGAGGTTTGGAGCTAGAGTTACTGGCATTTGTCATCCTATTAACAATTATAGTTTTGGGACCAGGTAGAATATCCATATCGCATGTTATCAAAAAAATTCCAAGACTTTTACAATAACATTAATTTTCCCATTCATAATAGTTGGAACGCAGTCTTGTTGTCGTTTTGATTTTTGAATCTATATTACATATCAAGTACAAATTTCCAAATTTACCTCCACAGAAGACATGAATTCTGAATTTGTCCATGAGGTATTTTTAAGAACTTTCGTTAACATTGTTAATGAACAAGGTGCCACAATTCTTTATTAATTAACTATGATTACAACATCAGAAATGACCAACAGTCTAAACAGACTCAGAAACTGGAAAACATTTGCCATTGTTTTAGGCGCAATAGCAGTTGCATCTATTTTGACAATGTCAAGTGCCTTAGCCCAAATTACCACAACTCCAAATACTACAAACACGCCACCACAGATCCAAGGATCAGTGAATCTCCCAGACTTTATCAAGTCCAACATAAAAGAGAAATTCTCTGATGCCGCAAATGTGGCTGCCTCAGCTGTCAGTAACGACAATGTAATAAGTGGCAAGCTGGGAATCGTCCAAGGATCCCTTGTCTATCAGTTTACCGTAATTGATGACAAGAATACTGTCTATCAAGTAATAGTAGACGCAGGAAACGGCAAGATGCTCTATACCTCACAAGGACACCAGATGGGCGTAGGATCAATGCTAGGACTTGGAGGCATGGAAGGAATGCATGGGCATGGAATGCACGGATATGGAATGCATAAATTCCACAATGGAGGCTACAATTCTCAGGCTCCATCACAAAACAGCACATCCAGTACTATTCCATCTAGTTACGAATAGTGCATCCAAATTTTCTTTTTTTATTTCGGATCTTTCCAGATCTTTCAATAGCTTCTTTGATCTTATATCATTGAAAGAAAAAAATTCTAAGTGGTTCTAATCTCTATGAAATAATTTCAATCCTGCTCTAGTTTTCATAGGCAGAACCATAATTGATACGACAGAAACGGCAAGCACTATGGGTACCATTGAGCTAAACTCTGGAACTGCGCTACTCTTAGGAAGTTCTGCTGCCTGCGTTCCAACGATTTCTATGGTACGAGTGCTGTGATGATAATTAATCTCAAGTGTGGTCTGATCACTGGTCTCTGAGCTAACAATTACATCATCAGAGCCATAAGCTTGAGCATTTCCGTCTATTATGACTTGGAGATTTCCGCTCAAGACTGACTTTGGAATCGTAATCAGTGTTACTCCTTTTGTTCCAGTCTCACCCTGGACAACAAATGACACCTTCTTTTGATCAGGTTTGAACTCTAAGCCTGAAACAGTAGAGTTGCTCTCAAGTTCTATTTTAAAATCGCCAGATGCGGTCTTTACTGGAAACTGAGATGGATTTGCCACAACAAACTTGGTCAAAGTCTGCATCTTTGTGGAAACAGACGCGTCAAGTGCATTTAGTAGCCCTTGCTTTGTTTCGACCGCAGCCCCTACCTTGTATGCACCATTTACTGCAGTCTGCGGCAGATTCAATATAATAGAGTATTCCCCGTTGCCATCTACCTGAACTGGCTGGTCTAGAATAATATTGCCAGTTGTGTCCGTGACCTGGACTCTGACAAGTTCAGCCATAGAATTGCCTGCCTCACCGCTTACCTGTACTGTCAGAAGAAATTTGGCACCACCCAAATATTGTAACATTCCGCCCCAAATCGTACCAGAAATCTTTACTTGCTGGCCAGGCCTGTAGATGTGATTATCTGTTTGTACAGTAACAAATTCATTTGAATCTGCGATAATTTTTTTATGAGAAGACATGTACGAAGTCACACCAACTAGACTTGTGGTAGTGCCAGAGTTGCCTGTGCCTTGAATATTGTAATTTTTATCATCTGCTTTTAGTTCTGGCTCAAATGTTATATCTGCCCAGGCAACAGAACTTCTAGACCCATACTGAGCAAATACTTTGTACGAGTTGCCAGCTTGCCAGAGACTACCCCCCGCTGGAATACTTGTGGAAAACTTGGCTCCATCCTCTGTTTCGATATGATTAATTACTATTCCCTTCCCTTTTTGGTCTGCTATCCAAACTGTAATCTGCTCATTTGGAATAAATCTTGAAACCTGACCTGAAACTTGAATCATATCACCTCTATTATAGGAAGGTCTGTCTGTAGAAATTGAGATTTGAATTTCCGGGTCTACGCTTGTTCCATCACCGACGTTGACAAGTCCTGTCATCCATGGATGAAAGAGGCAGAAATATTGGTAGACTCCAGCCTTTGTAAACTTGTACGAGAAGGTCTGACCCGCCTGAATCACACCGCTATCTACTCGACCGTCATATCCTAGCTGCGGCTTTCCAGTAGTAACCGAGTGAATCCCTGTATCCTGGTTTTGCCAGCTCACTGTTTCGTTTACCTTGACATTGAGTACAGCAGGTGACAAAGAAAATGGATTTGCAGAATTTGATGCACCAAGTGGAATAATAACTTGTGTGTCAGCAAATGCTGGCAAAAAAGAGACTGCACTAACAACTAAAACCAAGATCGTGATATAGGACCTTGTCTTTGACAACTGAAACTTTTTTAGCGTTTTTTTATATCAGGATTGCTTATGATTGATACTGATGATTCATGCCATTACTTTAAAAACTAGAGAGAATTTTCCAAAAATTTAAGTTAAATTCAGATTTAATCAAAGCCTATAAGCAAACCAATCTTTAACAAGATATTCAAAATGAAAAACAGTAAAGTTGGAATAATAATCGCTTCAATTATTATAACAGCTGTTGCAATAGCTGCAGTTGTTTTAATTTCAAATCAACCATCAACTCAACCACTCAGACAAGGATCTAACTCACCAACAACAAATCGAACCACTTCCCAACAAAATATGACTGGAGCGACTGAGATTCAGGGTCTGAAAAAATTCAACTCTGCAGATGAGCTTCAAAAGTTTCTGCTTGATTCGCAGGCAAGAGCTTCAACACAGTATTATGGTGGCCCTATGATGCGTGGAGGTATT
>VBPL01000039.1:60012-60511 GCA_005877205.1 Nitrososphaerota archaeon | reverse complement strand
TGCACAAAATGCTGAAAAGGAACCCACTGAATCATCTGTAAACTCGCAATATTCAGGGACCGGTGCTCAATACTCCACCACAAATATACAAGTAACGGGAGTTGATGAGCCTGACTTTCTCAAAAACGACAACAAGTATGCGTATATTTTGTCACAGGACAAGCTTACTATAATTGATGCATATCCTGGTGATGCCGCTAAAGTTGTCTCAAAAGTAGGGCTTGATGTCAAAGGCGAATACCTGCAGAACATGTTCTTGAACAAAGATAGGCTTGTTATCTTTTACAACGATAACAAAGAACAATATGCTATACCACAATATGACTATATTCCAAGTCCAATCTATACCCCTGTAACACATGCAGTAATAATTGATGTATCTGACAAAGAAAATCCGAAGATCCTCAAAAACTATGAGGTAAGCGGCTACTACACCGGTGCAAGAATGATTGGAGATTATGTCTACTTCATTTCAAACTCGTATGTGGATTACGTTCAC
>VBPL01000039.1:0-59942 GCA_005877205.1 Nitrososphaerota archaeon | reverse complement strand
CACCATTACTACCTTTAACATTTTTTCTGACGAGATAAACTCAAAGACGTTTATGATGGGGGCAACAGGCACGCTTTATGTCTCCAATGATGCGGTTTATCTATCATATCAGAAATACCAGCCATATTATTATGGCCAAAGCTACAGCAAAGACAGGTTCTTCAAGTCAATCATGTTTCTCCTTCCAGATGCTGTTCAAACACAGATAAAAGCAATTGATTCAAGTAATCTTGACGAGTCCCAAAAGTGGGCCCAGATATCGGATCTTTTGCAAAACACCTATAACAAAATGTCAGAGAGTGACAAGAACGCTTTATTTGACAAGATCCAAAGAGCAGTTACAGAATACGACGTTAATGTACAACAAGACTATAGAAAGACTATAATTCAAAAATTTGCAATCAATAATGGAACAGTATCCTATGTGGCAAAAGGCGAGGTTTCAGGATATTTGCTAAACCAATATTCGATGGATGCGTTTGAAAAAAGGTTCAGAGTTGCAACAACTTCTGAATACTTTACCTCAAAGGGTGCTACGACTACAAACAACGTATACGTTTTGGATGAATCCCTCAATATAGTAGGAAGCTTGGAAAAAGTTGCTCCAGAAGAGTCCATTTACTCTGCAAGATTCATGGGAGAAAAGTTGTATCTAGTAACGTATCAAAGAATAGACCCGTTCTTTGTAATTGATTTGTCTACTGATACTCCAAAGGTTTTAGGTGCACTCAAGATTCCTGGGTACTCTAGCTATCTGCATCCGTATGATGATACACATATCATAGGAATAGGCAAAGAGACAAAGCAGAACCAGTACGGTGGCCTGCAGCCACTTGGAGTTAAAGTGGCACTGTTTGATGTCTCAGATGTGGCCAATCCCGTCACTGTTGATTCCTATACCATTGGTGGACCAGGAACTGACTCCGAAATTTTAAATGATCCAAAAGCATTGTTGTTTGACAAGGAGAAAAACATACTATCAATTCCTGTCTTCCAGCAGTATTATGGCGGGCCAATTCCGCTTGAAGGAGGGATGGTAGAAAACAGTTCTGGAGCTACAACTTCTGGTGAAGGAGGCACACCTGCAAAAATAATGCCACCACGTCCCATCCCACCAAACAACTGGAGGGGATTTTACGTATTTGGGGTCGATCCAGTCAAGGGATTTAGCTTGAAAGGAACTGTAGAACACTACAACGGGACAAGCTATGATTATTCATACGGAAATAGCAGGTCATTTTACATAGATGATTCGTTGTATACAGTAACTTCTGGTTTTATGAAAATAAATGACTTGAGCAATATCAAGATTGAGCTAAATACCATCAAGCTTGAAGGTACAGGACAGATAATCAAATACCTAGACTAGAAATTCGCAAAGTTAATTGCAAGATTTGATAGAAACAGCAATATAATAAAATTTTTGCAGCAATTAATTGGTAGTGTATAATTCTCATCAAATCTACGTTTACAAATTCTTCATTTTTGAAAATTACACCTAACTAATTCTTCATGTTTAATAGTTAGATGATCTTACTGGTTTAACATGAAAAAGATAGAAGCAATAGTTCCTGAAGACAAGGTGGAGTCCGTTTTTGACGCATTAAAACAATTAGAGCTAGGCGGTTTCACATATCACACGGTTAGGGGAAGGGGGGCAAGACCACGACAAATGGTTAGATCTTCAAGTGGACGATTTGAGTCTGCAAGCAACATAAACGCAAACTTTTTTGTCGTCGTAAGAGACAACATGGTGCAAAAAGTCGTTGACATGGTAGTTTCACGTGCAGGAACGGGGTTAGCAGGAGAGGGAAAGGTATTTGTCTCCAGCGTCGAAGATACAGTAGACTTGGGGTCAAAAGAGCACGGCGAAGCTTCATTGTAGTATCTAACGCTGTAACTCTTATCATAATATAGCATCACATGCTACTGACCTGATACATTTGAGTAGAATTATGCAATTATCTGCACTTCGCAGAAATTGAAACAGTAGAGCATAAGAACAATAGATTAGAACCGTCGGTTAGGATAGTTAGATTGTTAACGCTAGTTAAGGGTTAGTCAACAAAAAAATAATGCAAGTACAAATAGATGCCAAAACTGGTCAAATCCTAGATATATTTACTACGAGACTGAATTTCCTGCGCAAAACTAGCTGTTGACAAATGATTGTTATAGTAATTTGTACGCATATTTAGATAAATTTAGAATTAGAGTGTTCTATATGAGGAAAGCTTACTACAAGGATCAAAATAAAGGAGGTGGGATCCTTTCCTATCTTACACAACAACGAAATGGTTATCTGTTTATCAGATTCAAGAAACCACTTAGGTTTTCAAAAAGGAGATCGTCTTGTTTGAAAGAATCACCTAGAATGGATTTTAGCAGAAAAACTAGTTTCTATGTAGATAGGTCGGAAATGAGTCTAGAGGACCACCAGATGGTAGACGAGGTAGAGTGGGGACTGACCAAAGATGAATTGGGACTAATGGAAGAGAGTGAGTGGTAAGAGGTCTAAAAGGGTATTTTAAAATATATTGAGCGTTTCGTCGAATTATGCACATTTGCAGATGCCATCTGTTACTTGGAGGTTCCAAGTCTTCTTGAACCCTCTCGTGGCATAGAATGATCTAGAAAGATTTAACGTTAAAAAACACCTAGAAGAATATTAGGAGAGCAATATATAAAACCAAAATATAATTTTCATATGAATATGTTAGCAACAGGAGATCATCCTGACTAATAGAGCTGGCATAAGGTCCTTACGAGGTGCAATCAAGAATGGCCGACCTTGCAGATCCTGTTGAAAATAGTGTTATGGGATGGGGTAATAGAGGCTGGGTTGAAATTGTTGCATTTATACTTGAAACATGTCTTGACGGCGCTTTGAAAACTCATGTCATGTATGAATGCAACCTAAATTCCAGACAAGTTTCACAATACATCAAATTTCTGGAAGACCGTAGATTAGTAGAAAGTAAACAGGATAAACCCAATTCTAAGAGACATGTATATAAAACGACCGAACTAGGGAGAAAATATATTAACGCCTATAAGCAGCTTTCGGAGATCTTCGGATCATCAATGTTTTAATTGCATGGAATTGAGTTGGTCTCAGTTATTAACCGCATACAGTCAGGCCCAAGATTGACTAGCATGTCTATGATTGAAAGATCTGGCACGAAGGACTTTGATAGATGTTGTGGATACTGAGGGCAGATATAATGTTCGTAATCTAATTTGATATTATTTTTTTCAAATAATTTCGGATCCATGTACTTTTTTCCTCCAATGCCCGAAACATATGTATCGGCACCTACACTTTTACAGATGTTAATCAGTCGTTGAGTTGATGTGCCATTTATTTTCAATTCAGAACTCTTAACAATTTCTATGTTAATGTCTAGCCATTCTATTGTTTTTTTGACTGTCTCAAAGTCAAGGTCGAAAAGCATATTCCATTCTTTTTTGTACAAGTTTTGAAAATAGTCTTTGTACAATTTGAAGTATTTTGCATTAGCATAAGAGTGATAGATCTTTTTCCAATGCATGTCTTTCCATTCTAAATCATTATTTATCTCAACTAGGGCATTTGGTAAAAATTTATTATCTTTGTTTATTGGAACTGTTATCCATATCCAACCATTTGTAGCGATGATTCGGTTTCTGTTAGTAAATCGCTTGTCATATTGTACATCATCCATCACGACAAAGATATCAGCCAGACTGAGTTTGTAAAACAGGCCAGGGTATGGAAAATACTGAGGCTGATGAATTACGGCTCTCAATATACGAAAAAATATAACAAAGTATTTATAAACTAATAGGTGTATTACTACCTAACACTCTTCACTAACACTTGCATATTGAAAAGATACCAAATTATTATTTACATACTAGAAATAAAATCATGGGAAGTCTACAAATGTTTTTTGTGAGCAGCACTGGAAAAAAGAATGAGAAAAGAATAGTTAGCAAGAAAAGTGAGCGTTGTTCAGAACTTGAATATCATTACCTCACAGATGCAAAGATTGTAGAATAGTTATTCTTTTGATATTTGTAAAATTATAGTAGGCAACCACAACTCACGCAGATTCTCTTTATACGGTTTTTCCACATTGTGAACAGACGGAGTAACTTGCCAGCTCTGTTCCACATAATCTGCATCATTTGTCTGGCATTTTCATTTCTATTTTTATTATGGTCAATAACTCTCTCTCACTACAGAGGCATACAAGATTTTTTAATGAAAATGATCAGAATTATGCTTCAAGAATTTATGTTAATTATTTAGTTCTCTTTGAATTCCTTGTTATATAGATCATTTCCCTTCTCGGTTAACCTTATTAATTCAAATCCTTCTTCGTTTTTATCTTTGTTTATTAGATCCATTATTTCCATCCAACACAAATAACGACGGCATTTATCATAACTTAAATTACACGTGGTAGCTATCTGTGTCTTTTTCATTCTGCTATGATAGTATAAAGATGTAACTAGTCTTTTTACTATTTTCCAGTCTATTCTCCTAATATCAATTTTATTTCTCTTTATTTTTTTTAATTGCATCGTGATCACTGTATCAAGGTTTTACTTCAAACTGGTTTGTAAAAGTCAGCAAAAAACATTGTGTATTTTTTATCAGAACAGAGATTAGAACAAAATTTTACCATCACTAAGTTTAGCTAAATAACCCACCAGGAAAGCGCAATTTCTTGCCAATCCTAGTCAAATTTCCATTATTTCACACTTCTGAAATATTGGCTGCTTTACGGCATCATTTGTGTGCCTAGTCAATTATGGTCACATACTATACCATAATAAAATAGAACAATGTTCCATACCCACAAGACAAATTATTTTTATAGAATGATGTTCATATTTACAACATGAAATATCGTAGCAGGACTGAAATAGTTGCTATGATCTTACAGTCAGCTCGTAATGGGGTTACAAAGACCAAGATAATGTACAAGGCTTACTTGTCGTACACGCAGTTGAAGGAATATCTCACATTCTTGCAGGACAATGGGCTGATAAAGTATGAGCAAGGATCACAGCTTTATAGGATCAGCGAAAAAGGCAGACACTTCTTAGAAGCATATGATGAGATAAGTGATCTTGTATCTTCGAAAACAAATGGAAAAGTAATAAACCTCTGATCCGTCGAACACAGATCTCATCTTCCACACCGGTTCGATTAGGCATGTTTTCATGGCGTGATGTGTATATCAAATTATTCAACTAGAATATTTTTTGATCGTCTGCAGCATAACATTCTTCTAACAAATTGTTACCTTTGAAAATTATTAAGCAATCCTGCGAAGAGCTTTAAAATCAGTTCCATAACACAGATCTAATGTCAATTCAAAATAATTTATTAAACACGGATCATTCAAGATGTGCATCTTGCAACGGTGTGGTTATTTCAGATATAGAAAAAAATGAAAATATTTGTAGTAACTGTGGTGTAGTTGCTCGGGAAAATTACCATACTTCATATTCTGGTTCCCATGCGGCCAGCGAATTGGATAGATCGCAAGAGCTACAAGGGCAAACTTCTCTTATGATGTACGACATTTCTCTTCCAACTCTTATCGACAAAAAAAATGTAGATGCAAGTGGAAAGCAAATTCACAGACATGTAGAAATGGAGAAACTGCGAAAGTTAAACAAGTTCACAGTTTCTAATAATTCAAAGACACGTAATTTGAACAAGGCAATGAAAGAGATCCGTAAGATAACCGAAATCCTTGGATTGAGGATGTTGATTGCTGAACGTGCTTTCTATATCTATCGTAAAGCTCTGGGTAAAGGATTAATCAAAGGCAGATCAATTGCGGGGATCGCAGCAGCTGCAATATACATAGCATGCAAGGATGCGGGCATTATGTTTCCAATTGATAAAATTGGAGAGCATATAGAAAATCTCGATAGGAAAAATATTGTACACTACTACAAATTTCTATTAAGACAAATGAAGATGAATGTAGCCTCACCCAATCCCTATCAAATAGTATCAAGAATAGCAGAGAGAGCAGGATTAGGTGGTAAGACACAAAGGAAGGCTTTGGAAATTCTCAACAAAATAGAGGGAAATCCAATAGTGTCTGGCAAAAAACCTGTTTCGTTAGCTGCAGGTTCCTTGTATCTTGCAGCACTTAAGACAAGAGAACACACAACTCAACTAAGAATAGCTATCGCATCAGAATTGTCCACCATAACTATCCGTAAGCGTTATCTTGAAATTGCAAAGATAATAGAAAAATCCGACACAACAAATTCTAGTCAAGATAAGGAAGGTCTTGATTGTTCTACAGTATGTATGGCCAAGAATCTTGACAAATAGCTTTGCAATGTGACCTAGTTTGAAATCAGATTTGCATATACTCGCTAGAACTGATGACGATTTTGTTAACAATATGGATAGATGTATTAAAATTCTTCAGATGGAAAGAAAGAGTGGAAGGATTCTAGGGGGTAAAATCAGAAATGGTTTTATCGAATTTGGAATCCCAGAAAATCTCGTTATTGTCGGAGATCTACATGGCGACGTTAAATCTCTTCTTCTCATCTTACATGAAATTAAATATGAAGAGTTTCTTGCAAATGAAAATAACAAATTGATATTTCTTGGAGATTATGTTGATAGAGGTGCTAATTCCATAGAAATTTTGTATTATATTTTCTATTTGAAGTGTAAATATCCAGGCTCTGTAGTACTGATGAGGGGAAATCATGAGGCTCCCATAGAGTTTCCCTTTCCTTCCCACGATTTACCATTAAAGTCGATCGAGCATTTTGGGAAGGAAAAGGGAGAAATAATTTACAAGAAATTTTTGTCATTGTTCCAATTACTTACTCTTATGACCATTGTAAGAAACAAGTTACTGATAGTACACGGCGGATTGCCAACGATAACAAACAAAGACATTCACAAACTAATTCTAGATGAAGGTCAAAACAGTAAACAAAAATCAGTACTTGAGGAGTTATTATGGAATGATCCTCGCCCCATACAAAATGCCAAGAACTGGGAGGTCTCAAGAAGAGTGTATGGAAAGCACTTTGGTGTGGAAATAACACGGAGATGGCTTGAGATGACTGGAACAAAGGCAGTAGTTAGAAGTCATGAGCCATGTCAGGGGTTCAAAATAAATCATGAGAACATGATTTTAACTTTATTTTCGTGTAAAGAATCCTATCAAAAGTTTGAGGCATCGTATCTTCATGTATCCGGTCAGCACCTATTTTCAATCGGTAATGCTTCCGACCTTATTCCATATGTTAAGGTGTTAGATATATAGTTACTATGCGATTCACACTAGGTTTACTGTTGGTAATAGGTCGAAGATCATGCTATAAATTAATTACAGTTGATTTATGTTAGTACAGATAAGATAAGAAGCAATGATCGGAACGTGAAAAGAGCAAAGGTTCTAGTTACTGGCTCAGGCAGCATAGTTGGGCAAGGAATAATAAAATCTTTGAAATTGGCAAATATTAAAAAAAATAGTGTTCTCAAATACGAAATTGTTGCCGCAGACATGAGTGCCCTGTCTGCAGGCATATACAGAAGTGATTTTGGCACTCTAGTTCCACCGGCCTCATCTGGCAATTATATCGAATTCATTGAGAGAATATGTAAAGAACTAGGTATCACGGCAATTTTTGTTGGTTCTGATTTGGAGTTATTACCTCTTGCGCATGCAAGAGATAAAATAGAAAAAGAAACAGGCACTTTAATTCTTACAAATCCAATCGAAGTCATATCCACTTGCAAGGACAAATGGAAGACCTTTGAATTTCTAAAGGATAATAACTTACCATATGTGGAATCTGCATTACCTGAAAATAAGGAAGGGTTCATTCGTGATTTTGGTTTTCCAATATTTGTAAAACCAAGAGAGGGTTATGGGTCTTTATACTGTTACATCACAAATTCTACGGAAGAGTTGGATTCAGCAATATTGACAATAGAAAAAGTTGGTTGGCACCCCGTCCTGCAAGAATACCTTGATGGTCAAAATCCCGAGTTTACCTCAGGAATCACAGTCAACAAGATAGGCAAAAAGGTGATGTCATCAATTGCGATGCGGAGGATAATAAAAAATGGCCAAACGTACAAGGCCTTTATCGATGAGTACAGGGACGTACGTAAATCTGCAGAAGAAGTGGCTTTGAAATTAGGAGGTACAAGTGCAATTAACGTTCAAGCAAAATTGGTCAATGATAAAACAAAAATATTTGAGATTAACCCGCGTTTTTCTGCGACATCTCCAATTAGAGCAGTCGCTGGAATAAATGAGCCTGATATAATTTTTCGAAACAACGTATTAGATGAACAGATAGAGGTTGAAAGTTATCAGAAGCTTGTGTGTATGAGATACTGGAATGAAGTCTATGTTCCATATTCTACTTATGAAATGACTCATAAGACAGGAAAGGCAGAAAATGTAAATTCGTTCATAGTTGATTATTTCTAAGACCAATTTTAGGCAAATCTTGCAAACCAAATGCTGCCTAAAGTTCTTGAAGGTTTTCAGGACGTAAAGCATAGAAGGAGTAACCACCTGTTGTGGATGTTTCTATTTTCCTTCTGCATGAATTCAATTTCGTATTAAGAGAAAATTAATTTTCTGCAGGGAGAATTTTCTAGTTGATAGTTCTATAGTAGTATTACAAGAAAGTTTTAGATAATGTATTTAAGATTGAAGATAAAGTAAAACCAGGATGTGCTCCATTATAGGTTATCTCGGTGATATCGCAGCTGCACAAATTGTTGTAAATGGACTTAAACGAATGGAATACAGAGGATATGATAGTGTAGGAATTGCTACGTTTTTTGGCAATCAGATTCTGGTAAGAAAGGGAGTTGGCAAGGTGGAAGAAGTAAACAGCAAGGTAAAACTGTACATGCTGTCAGGCAACATAGGCATAGGCCACACCAGATGGGCAACACATGGACGGGTAAATGAGACAAATGCCCATCCTCATTTGTCCAGTTCTGGAGAGATTGCCATAGTTCATAATGGAATAATTGATAACTATAAGGAATTAAAGGAAAGTCTACAAAGAGATGGGTATCGTTTCCGAAGTGAAACTGATAGTGAAGTTATCGCAAATCTGTTACAATACAATTTTGATACAATAAAGAACATTAAGGATTCAATGATCAAAACCGTTTCAGTGCTCAGGGGAGATTATTCGTTTGTAGCGGTTTTTCCTGATGGGACGTTATCTGCTGCAAGATTTCATGAACCTTTAATCCTAGGGGTGGGAAAATCTGGCTACTTCATATCAAGCGATGTATTAGGATTTGTTCAATACACTGACGAAGCCATTTATCCAAACAACGGAGAAATCATAATAATAAATGCTAACGGGTTACAATTTCTTGATTTTCTTGGAAGACCAGTTAAGCATGAGATCACAAAGATTTCAAGGGAATTTGCAGATGTATACAAAGGCAAGTATGCACATTTCACTCTAAAAGAAATTTCTGAACAGCCAAATACAATACTTAAAACTGCTGATAATACAAGGTCGGAACTTGAATTATTTATCGAATTAGTAAAAAATGCAAAAAGTTTGCATATTACAGGTAGTGGTACTAGCTATAACGCAGCTCTTATTGCCAAACATATTTTCTTGAAATATGCTAAAATAAAGATTGAATCAGTAATTGCAAGCGAGGCTAGATTTTATCCTGATTATTTTGACAATCATTCAATTCTTATTGCATTATCTCAGAGTGGAGAGAGTGCAGATGTCTTAGAAGCAGTAAAAATGGCCAAAAGACACAATTCAACGGTAATATCCATTGTAAATACTATGACCTCTTCCTTGCCGCAGATTTCTTCTGTCTCAGTAGGACTAAACTGTGGGCCAGAAATAGGTGTTGCTGCAACGAAAAGTTTCACATCTCAGCTTGGAATACTCTACAAGATAGCTGACAACATAGCGGGTGGTCATATTGGATTTGACTCGCAAAAGATCTCTCAATCCATGAAAGAGATACTCGTGGATCATTCAAAGATCAGAGATATTGCAAAAATTCTCAGCTATGCATCTGATATTTATATAATTGGAAGAGGAATACATTATCCAATAGCTCTAGAAGCATCCTTGAAACTTAAAGAATTGACCTACATTCATGCAGAGGGTCTTCCCGGAGGAGAGCTCAAACATGGACCTTTGGCACTGATGGATCCTAGCGTTTATGTAATAATAATAAATCCACATGATTCTACAAATCAAGAGAATCTGGCTAGTGCTCATGAAATCAAGGTTCGTGGAGCAAAGATAATTGGGATATCAGACAAATATGACGATACCTATGATTATTGGATTAAAATCCCAACTATTAGTGAAGCTTTATTCCCGTTCATTGAGATAGTTCCAATACAACTCCTTGCTTATTATGCTGCAGTTGAAAAGCATACAGACCCGGATTATCCAAGAAATCTGGCAAAATCTGTTACTGTCAAGTAAACATGATCTAGAAATTCAACTCGCCGTTGAACTGGAATGAATGATTCTTCTAGTATTTTTTATGCAAACTAAGATAATACTTGGTTCATATTAACATACGTAAAAAATATGCTAGATTCTGGAACGTGTTTATACAAAACAATAAACTTACTAGATTCCTTCGAATTGTTGATTGTCCGATTACAAATATTTGGAGGTGAACATTATTCAATCAATTGAAGTGCATCAAAAGTTTGCGCAAACTGTAAACTTTGTCGTTCCAAGATGCAGCTTTTGTAATTGTGAAATGGATTTCAAGGCTGGAGATGTAATATATGGTGACAGATGGTACCACAATTTATGTTGGATCACGGTGGAGAAAAAGAGCAGTGAAGTGCCTCAGACTATGAGACCATAGAACGCATTCTAATCACATATACATTTACCTCTCATCGAATTGTTTGTATACTATATTGGCATATATTGGCCAATTAATTAATAATAATCAATGTATGACAATGAGAGAAACAGTCAACTAGAAGATGGCCCGGCCAAGATTCCCAGAGAACTAATTCAATTTCTGAACCAAAATACATATTCTTTATTAATTAAGGGGCACGCTGGAACAGGCAAGACCACACTAGCATTAACAATATTACGGGAATTAGATGTGAAGACTAACTGTCTCTACATATCCACAAGAATTTCTCCTGAGCAACTCTTCCAATATTATTCGTGGCTTGAAAAATTTTTTAACAAACCAAAGAAAACTGAGCTGACAGAAGTTCCTGAAGCCGAAAGTGACGTGCCAGTTTTCCTTGATTCGCGTCTTGATGAACCAGGATCTCTTTTTGAGAGAATTACAAATGAGCTAATGGACGTTAAGGCACCAACTATAATTATCGACAGTTGGGATGCAGTTGGTCTTTTCATGGACAAAGAAGCACTTATGAATAATGTTCGGGTCTTACAAATGTGGCGTGAGCGATCGGGTGCCAAAATAATTTTTATCACAGAGGCAGCTGCAGACGCAACTCTTGATTTTCTTGTAGATGGAGTAGTAGAACTGAACCAAAAATACTACAATGATAGAAAAGTACGAGAGATCTTTCTTTCAAAATTGCGTGGAGTGCGGATAAACCGACCTTCCTACATATTCTCCCTAGACAAGGGCCTATTCCGCAGCTATGATTGTTACAATCTAGCACAGTTTTCGCTTGATGAAAATTCCAAGCCTTCTAAGAACAACATTGTAAATACACCCCTCCTAACTCGAAATTCGCTCATTCCAACGGGTTATCATCAACTAGATGATTTGCTAGGTGGCGGTTTCCCAAAAAATGGCATTGTAAGTATTGAGCTTGATACACATGTAAATACTAAAGTAGCAATGACATTTTTAAGAGGAATTGTATCTAATTTTACCTCTAACAGAAATATAGTATTATTTCAGCCATTTGAAGGGGTTGATCCTGCATATATATTTCAGTATTTTGGACTATCTGACTCATACTCCAAAAGCCTACTCAAAGTCTTCTTACCTATTAATAAATCTAGAAAGATTTCCTATCATTTGTCAGAACAGGGGATCGATGAGAGTAAAAAACAAATGGAAAATTATTACAAAACTATACTCAAACTAAAAAGAAAATATCCTAACAAGCTTCTTCTCAACATTCTTGGATCAGATGTTGCAGAAGTATTGCAGAAAAACGAAAATAGAAGTGGATTAAAATATCTCATTTCTTTCATCAAATCGCACTCTGCAATTACTATTTTTATGTTAAGAACATCTCAAAGTAATCTACGAGGTTATCTGTCAGAAATATCAGATGTGCACCTCAGAATCTTAGAGATTAATGGTGCTCTGTTTTTACAATCAGAAATTCCTTGGTCTAATCTGTATGCTATTGTACCAGAGACAAATTCACAATATGCTGACATAACATTTGAGCCTATTGTCTAACACAAGTATATTACAAAGCTTGTGGGCTATCTGTATTGAGAGATTATTTTCGTATTTCCGCGCAAAGTGATTGTAATTCCACAATAGAACATTGTACCATGCTGTTTAATATTCACTTCTGAAGTGATTAAATTATTTGATTGTTCAAATACAAAAAACAGGAGAGAAAAAAGAAGTTTTTTACGGTAGCAAGAGTGTTCCGAATACTAGTGAGATGCATAAGCAGTTAGAACTTCACAATAAAATACAGGAATTCATAAATATCGCAAATCATGAGATGAAGACACCAGTGCAAGCTATTCTAACGTATTCTGAATTGTTACAAAACGGCCCGGAAAGAAACAGATTTGTTTACATTGAGGCAATACTCAGAAATGCTCGGAGACTGCAGAAACTCTCAGATAACCTTCTCGATATTACAAGAATATATGGTCAAACCACGGGATTAAAGAAAGAAAAATTTGACCTAAACGCCCTTATTTCTTACGTAATTGAAGACTATAGAAACCCGATAGAAAATGTGGATTATGGAATCAAAAATATAGGAATTGAGTTTAAGCCAGTCTGTAAAATTTTTGTTAATGCTGATAGAGACAGGCTTGAACAAGTTATTTCAAATCTTTTAGATAATGCTCTCAAGTTTACACAAGAAGGAAAAATCTCAATTCTGGTAGAGAAGAAAGAAGACAACAAAGCTGTTGTGACTATAAGTGACACTGGTAGGGGGTGGATGCTAGAATTCTTCCTAGATTATTTACAAAATTTGTTACGTTGTCAAACAGTGGAACGGGATTAGGATTGTACATATCAAAAAGTATCATAGACGCTCATGGTGGTAAGATATCTGGCAGAAACAATGTCGATGGGCTAGGTGCTACGTTTACGTTTGAAATTCCAATTCACTGATAGGTGTGATCCTTTCCCGAGGAATTGCTCCAAACTTTAAAAAGAAGTCTGATAATACAAAATGATGAAACGAATTCTTGTTGTAGATGATGAACCAGATATTACAACTTCTATAAAAAATGGCTTAGAGCGAAAGGGTTTTGATGTTGATGCCTATAATGATCCTCTAAAGGCATTGGAAAGTTTCGAACCTGGAACGTATGATTTATTGCTTATTGATATAAGAATGCCGAAAATGAATGGCTTTGAGTTATATCGTGAAATAAAGAAAAAAAGCGAAAACGTAAAGATCTGCTTTTTTACAGCCTTCGAAGTATACTATGAAGAATTCAAAAGAGTATTCCCCAATTTAGAGGTTAAATGTTTCATTAGAAAGCCTATTACCATTAATGATTTAGTTGCGCACATAAATACAGAGTTGGCGAAGAATTAGTTCTGGATTGGAGTAATAGAAGCGAGCGCCTTAACCTCATCTATAAAGAATTGTGGCGTGGTGCTGTAAGAATTTCCATAAATGCAAACCGTTCCGTCAAGGCACCTTGAACATAATCTGCATGACCTTTTGCCAGTCATCCGGTAAATGCGTTGTCACATAGCTCACTACAGGAATGATAATAACATATTTTATTGTGAAATGATAGTAAATATTTCAATTACTCTTTCCCAGAGTAATGATAATTTTTCATTGCCGCTATAGATAGTGTGTAATATGCTTTATGTAAAATCTAGATCTACTAAAAGACGTATGTAATATTGTGTCAAGACACCAGCCCGAAGTTTCTATCGGTAAGGTAAGTATAGAACAATGTTCCATAGTATCTTATATCTAAGAATCTCATAGTAGTCAAGTCTAGAAAAATGTCACAACAACAAATGTACAGCAGACCAATGTTGAACATATATGACTTGGTCGATCGTGTACTAGACAAAGGGCTCGTAATTGATGCCAATCTTTCAGTTTCGCTGGTGGGTATCGAGATCCTCGTTATTAGAGCAAGAATAGTAGTTTCTGGCATTGACACTTTTCTACGATATGCCTCAGCATTGGGATTAGCGGCTCCTCCTGGTATACCAGCCAAATAACAAGAGTCTGATATCAATTGGCAGTCTGTCTAGTCTGCGGTAAATATGAGGAAATGGATCTGAAGAAGGCAATGAGTGCAGGGTGGGTCTTCACCAGATGCCCCGAGTGTCAACGAGGAACGCCATTTGATGTTCTTGCAACCTATCTATCAAAAACTATTACAGAAAAATACATCGAGGGGTTTTGTGAGCGACATTGGTTCAAAGACAGTGGAATATGCGGTTACTGTAAGATGAAACGTGAGGGTATAAGCGAAAATGTCACTTAGGCAAGTACCCCCTGGACAACTTACCATAGTTGATCTTATCGACAGAATTTTGGACAAAGGGGTGGTCATAAACGGCGACATTACTCTTTCGATAGTAGGGGTAGACCTGCTTTCCTTGAAAATAAATCTAGTCATAGCCTCCTTAGAGACTGCTAAGAGATACGGAATAAAACTTCCTTGGGAAAAATGGGCCCTTGAACAAAAACGAGTCGGTTCAAAAAGTATCAAGAGGTAGTGTGACTGCATGGCTAGTTATGCGAAGATTTCTCCACCAAGTTCACCAAACCTACAACAAGTGAGCACAGATGGAGGAAGATTACAAAATGGACTTGCAAGACTAATCCTAGCCGTAGTTGAATTACTCAGACAGCTTCTAGAAAGACAGGCCCAAAGAAGAGTTTTGGCAGGTACGTTATCAGCAGAAGAGATTGAAAGACTTGGTTTGGCCTTCATGCAGATCAAGCGAAAAATTCATGAAATTTCCGATCAATTCGGATTGAGTTCTAACGAACTAGATATCAAAGTAGGATCTATAATTACAAAAAATTCCTCAGCAACCAAGGCCTCACTCGTAGATGTGTTAGATAAATTACTTGATAAGGGAACTGTTGTAGGAGGACAAGTAACTATTTCTGTTGCTGACATAGACTTAATTGCCTTGGATTTGTTTGCGGTGCTCTCCCTGGTACACGATGAAGTAGAATCAAGCTCTAAGAAAAAAGTGAGAAACCATGACTGTTGATGGCAGATATGTCTATTGCATAATGGAAGGAGGAAACAAACAAAATCTTGGAAGCATAGGTCTTTTTGGTAACGAAGTATATACCATAAATCATATAGATATTAGTGCTGTAGTAAGTAAGATGCCCTTTAAGGAAATGCGTCCTGGTGTGGACAGCATCATAGCTCATCAAAGGGTAGTCGAGGCATCCAGAGACGTGACTACTACCCTTCCAGTAAGATTCGGAATACTTTTCAAGTCAGACCAAGGTGTCAAAAAACTGCTAGCATCGTCATACAAGGACTTTAGATCGAAAATTAATAAACTCAAAGATAAAGAAGAGTTTGGAATTAAATTAATTCTTGAAAAAGAAAACATGCAAAAAATCCAAAAACAAGTAGCAGATAATTCGCAGGAGGTCAAAAAAATTAAAAATGAAATTAATACATCCGGAAAAGGAGCTGCGTATTTTCTTAAAATGAGAATGAATGATGCTATAAAAAATGAAATGCTTAAAAAAATTGAAAAGTTAGGCAGTGAAATTCATCACGACCTTGTAAGCTGCGCTGCAGACAGCAGCCTGCTGAAAGCAGATCTAGAGAACGTAATCCTTAACGCAGCTTATTTGGTAAACAAATCTGAGATAGAGAAATTCAATGACAAGTTCGAGAAACTAAAGAAGAAACATTGTGCTCATGGTTTAATATTCCACCAAAGCGGTCCGTGGGCACCTTATTCATTTTGTTGAGGTGAATGACAAATTATCGTAACATTTTTGATCCTGAAATTAACGTTTGAATCTATTTTGAATGAATGTAATAGACTGGCACAAGAGCAGCAGACACAAGAACAAGAAAGGTGGTTTAAATCAAATCTTGTTAAACTAAGGACAGATTATGAGAAGGGAATAATTAACGAGGTAACCTACCATAAAAAAGAGTTAGAAATTCTAGGTGAGTTGAAAAAATTGGTGTCTACATGAATAAGGAGGAAGAAACTGACAGGGCAGTACTGCATGCGTTGCAGGTGCGAAGGATCCAAAATCGCATCAGAGAACAGGTAGAAAAAGTAAAGATAGAAGCATTTTCTGCCAGAGAAGAATTGATTCAAAGAAGAGCCGATAAAATAGAACAGGTAAGACAAAAGTTGAATCAAACAACCACGTCTATTGTAGCCAAGCATGAGCTGATAAAGACAAGATTAAATCAAGAGGCAGTCTTTCGGGAAGCTAGCATAAGAGTAAATCGCGGTCTGGAAGCGCTTGAGAAATTTATTCAGATTCTCCGTGATACAGAAATGGAAGATGAAATGCTTAAAAAAGCCATACGTGATCCTATAGTTGACGGTTCATTAAAGGCTGAAGCAAGAAAAGTTATAACATCTGAATTTTTCAGATCTGTTCAAAGACAACTCATAACACAGACCGAGTTCATCAATATTGCAGCTCACGAGCTACGCACCCCAATTATGCCGATCCTTGTAAATGTTGAACTTTTAATGGATAGACTGGGAAGCGACAACGAAGAGATTAAAATAATCGTTCGAAACGCAAGAAGACTGCAACGCCTAACCGAAAATATTCTCAGCGTTTCAAGAATTCAGAGTAAATCGCTTACATTGAAAAAGGAATGGTTTGATCTAAATGCAGTTATATCAAATATTGTCAAAGACGAAAGCGTCCATATTGAAAAGCCACTAGTTAAAATTATTCATAAAACCGCAGGTATCAGACTCGACGTAGAGGCAGATAAAGATAGAATATCTCAGGTCATTTCCAATTTATTAAATAATGCCATCAAGTTTACAGGACAGGGAGCAATTATCGTGTCTGCAGAAAGAAAGGACGAACATGCTTTAGTTAGTGTGAGGGATAGCGGCCCTGGAATAGATCTACAGATAGTACCAATTCTATTTTCAAAGTTTGCAACAAAATCGGACAAGGGTACTGGTTTAGGCCTATACATTTCAAAAGAAATTATTGAAAGCCATGGTGGAAAGATATGGTCAGAAAATGCTGATCCTGACAGCAATACAGGTGCTACTTTTTCGTTTAACATACCAATACAAATTAAATAAAAAATAGCTAAATTTGGTTGATATAAGCAGAAATATCTGTGCAACAATTCTCCGAGTTTCAGAAAATGGAACTATCTTCTAGAATATTACATCAAATTACTTTTATAGTAATATTGCTTCTGAGAAGTATGAAATACCGAAGTCGCACTGAGATTATCTCCTTAATCTTAGATTCGACGACTGCAGGTGCTACAAAGACGAAAATAATGTACAAGGCATATTTGTCCTATACACAATTAAAAGAATATCTTTCATTTCTAGAAGGAAATGAATTGATAAGGTATGAGGAAGGAACGCAAGTATATAGAATAACTGACAAAGGTAGGAAATTTGTAAGTGTGTACAGCGAGATTGGTGAGATGGTTTCCTTGAAACCTGAAGGAAACCTTACAAAGCTTGTAATCTAATTTTTTATAATTTTGTAATTTTTGTTACCAGTGGTTATGGATTAATCTTACTGGTGATTTTTACAGAAACAATACTCCTAATAGTTAAATGTTTCACAACCTATCGAATATCATGCAGAAGTTTGGAGAAAAAGATACCAAGTTGAACGAATTCCCTGGCAAGGCAGAAAATATTGAAGTTCATAAGGCAATAGACACCGCAAGAAGATTTCTAGAGCAGTACAATTCGGCAATTGTCTTTAGATCTGCCAATCTAGAAGAAAAAACTTGGGTAATCATGATGAATGTTGGTCTTGTACCTGAGAGAGTCATCAGAGTGAGAATCAATTCTGAGAATGGAAAGATATTAGGTTATACACAGTAATCTAAATCAGGCATACACTGCCTTGGAGAAGCGCATTACATGTTGTGCACATGGGGCAAGCTAATAACAAAATAAAAAGTTGAAGATACCACATGGTTGAAAAAAATACTGAGAAGTTGCCAATTGACGAGATGAACCGTCTCTACTATAAAGGGATCTTCCTTTTCTGTACAGGTAAGTATGAAGAATCTATACAGTGTTTTGACAGAATTATATCGATAAACCCGGCTTCTACGATTGCATTTGGTTACAAAGGTCTCGCTCTTCTAAAATTAAAGAGACATCGGGAAGCTGTTAAATGCTATGAGAGGGGTTTGGTTTGCTAAAATCATTAAAATGCAATAAAATAATAGCCATATCATGATTTTTGACTAATAAATTAACCTGGATTGATCTTATAAAATGATTCTAGTTAACAATGTAACATATCGCTGGAGTAAGCGAGATTTATTAATTATCATACAATAACAAAACAAAATGAGAATAAAATCATCTCAGATAAAAAATAGGAGATTGTTGCCTCATCATGCCAGATGATTCATGTAGAAGATGCGGAGGAACCCTCACAAAGTATTCCTTATGTGCTACATGCAAGCAAGCTATACAACACATTTGTGTCGAATGTGGTTCAAAATCTGAAGGAATTATACATCAATGCCATTTGCATTTAGAAGTACATCAGACAAGAAATTCCATGATAGAAAATACGGACTCGATCTCAGCATGATAACAAATTCGCCAAGAGTTTTTTCCAAAAAGTGTTGGAGATAGAACAATATTAGTTATAATTCCTAAACAAGCCTTTTATGAAAAATGAGTCTGAAACAACATATGCGGTTATGGTGTAGATATTGCACGTTGGGTATCCAGCCCAAAAGCAGCGGTGAAACTCCGACTTGACCGCACCAAATATGTTAGATAACTTTGATTTTTTAGATCGTAATCTGTCATTTATAAAAAAAATTTGGCAATAATTGCACATTAACACAAGCTAGAAAAATGTTATCAAATATTGTTATAGAACATTGCAACTTTTTTTTAGGTATTCGATTGGATCTTGATCTTTTCTAGCTCTGTCTTGATCTAATATGACATACATCAACACAAATAATTTGAAGAATATGTTATGATATGCGTCAAAAAGAAATGTCGTGTGTTTATGATCCAAGTCTTGTTTCTAAAACAGCAAATGAATTTCTTCAAGTGATCATTAATTCCAAAGATAAAACGAAAGTTCTTGTTCAGTTTAAATTTAAAGGCAGTAATGTCGGATGCGAACAGTGGGTGACCCGTAAGCAATTCATTTTTTTAAAAAATATGAGCTGCATAGAGTCCTGTAAAATTGTTGGTTACTATTTTAAAAATGATTACAAATGATTCATTTAGCTACAGTAATTAATCTTAAGCTACTTTGTTGACTTGATATAATATATCGGGATTGACATAATTAATCATGCTCAGATCTCCGGATTTAACGTACGTGTACGAGGTATCGACAGCGTATGTCGTGATAAATTGTGAAAGTGGATATGAGGAACCAGTTTTAGAAGGACTCAGGGAGATAGACGCTGTAAAAGAAGTAATGGGTACATATGGAAACTATGATATTGTAGCCAAGGTTGAGTCTCCTACGCTCGAAGAACTAAGGGAGACTATTATTTGCAAGGTGCGTCGAATCAAAAATATTCGTTGTACGACAACCCTGATGTGCGCAAAGTACTTGGTATGGGCATAAAAACAGATTGAATTGGAGCCAAACGCCCAAGTCTTGTCTTATTTTATTTTAGACAAGAGAGCATGTTACGTATCACTATTTCATGTCTCTTGTGTACTAGTGATTGTTGGTTAAATGCTATGACGCTATGTAGGGCCATATCATGAAAATATTCTTCATTGTATTCCCCAAGTGATTCACCGCAATCAACACAATACAGTTCTTTGAAAGCCATTTTGTCTGTGCGGTACAACACATTGGATTCTCATTTCTAGGCCTATGCCAAAAGAAGCTGAGGATATGGTAAAATCTGATCATTTCAAGTCATTTTTTGTAGCTCCGCTAGGTCAAGAAAGAATATCACAGGGCGTAGTTTGTTGCAGTTTAGTCATGGTTATGGTCTCATTTTATTTGTAGTCTAAAAGAGTAGAAGGATCTAAATATCAAAAAATTTCATCATTTTTGATGATTTATGCTACCTGCATAGCATGTGAGCTTGAGACATCCGGAAAATCATTTGATGAATTAGACTCAAAATTTAGGCGCCATTTTGTAATCAGTGGTCATGATGCCTATTTTTATAAAGAGAAGAACATACAAAAGATAAGAAAAATTTCATAATATTTTAGAAGAATTTTCTGTAAATCACAATACTTGCTATCATAGCAAGAGTAACAACTATTGGAGGTATGAGGCCAAATTCTGGAATTGCAATTGCTTGTTTTACGTGTTCGCTTAAGGGAGCAACTTGATCTGAATTGACTCCAAGTGCTTCAATACACGCTTTAGATTTGTTGTAAAGATCCCATGTTTTTTGATAACTCATTATAAAGTCGTGTTGTCGCTGTTCTGTCGAATTAGGATATGATCTCTTGTAAAATTCTAGCTTTTCGTTTATTTGATTAACAGTAGAGATAAAGATGTTCGTTTCAAGGCCACTATCGAAAGGATTACAAACATAGTTACCGGCCGAGTCGAATTCAGCGTATACAGATACTCTAGTCATACCTACCATAGAAAATGAGAACAGTAAGACCAGTGGTATAATGGCCAAATATCTCAATGAGGAAGGAACGTTCATCTTGTATTAGAGTTTAGCTAATAGTTCTGCCTTCCATCTCGTCAAAGTATTCTTCGGACAAGTTCAAGATAATCTATACATCATCACCAGCGTGTAAGAACAGGTGTTTGTTACAGAAAGGATAACACATTCTGACTAGAATCAGTTTGTCGCATAACCTTTATCAAACAATAGACGATTACCAATTCATGGCAAAGGACAATTCAGCTCAAGATTGGGACAAGCTGTGGACTGAATACAATAGATCACTGAAAACATGGTTACAGGCATTTGAATCATTACAAAAAGCAAGCAGCCAAGTACAGGCAAAATACAAAGAGGTCATGGCAAAAGCCCTAAGTGGATCAAACCAAAATACCCTCAGCGAATTTACTGATAAGTGGCAAAAAGCAATAAGCGAAGCTGGATTAAATGCGTTCAAACAATGGGGAGAGAATTGGCAGACGATGATATAAGCCAGTCTGGCATGGAACAGCTAAAAACATATGGAGAGATGATGAACAAATTTGCCGAAACTTGGGGAAGAATGTACAATATGCCAAAGTAGAATAGCCTAGTGTATGTTCACATGTTATCTGATTTAACCTGGACTCAGGCAACCCTACTCATCCTTGAAATGTAGATTATGATTTGTTGCAAATAGAAGGCTTATTCAAGTTTGATGGTTTGGTATTCTGCTGTCTATTACGATCAAATCAAATTGAATCGTTTCAACAATCTTTTTCCCCGAATAATCATCAAACAAGTTCAATTTTGCATTCACGGCTGATAAACCCGCATCTGTTATCTTGTAATAACCTAACAGTGGATGACTGACTCCCTGTATTGTATATGTCTGATTAGGTTCAACCACTCCTGACATGGTAGGACAACCTAGGTGAGGGCTAGGATATTGTACTACATTAGATATTGGGTATATAGTGTAGGATAATGGTGGAGACGCGCAGTTGCCACGAAGATAAATTGGTTTGTTCGATACGTTCAGAAATGTAACAGAAAATGTTGCTTGGTCTCCGACCTTCAATATACCTGGATTTGTTCCAATAGATACTATTTTTATCATGCCAGGCATTGTTGAGGAAACATGAGTAACTACCACTTGAGGAGAAGTGGTTATCAAGTATGTGGCCTGACTAGTAAAAGATGTGTCCGTATAACTATTAGATGTGTACGACGATCCAGACAAAGCCCACCCACGTTCTACAAGCTTTTCTGCGGTCTGAGGCTTGAGACATACAGGATAGTTGTTTTCAGACTTTAGAATCAGTTGGAAGCCTTCTTTGCATTGAATATCGTTTTGAATAATTCCTGACTTGAACTGCTTTAATGGAGGAAAATTTAAATCGCTAGGTGTTTGAGCAGCAACGATAGAATTTGATAACATTAGAAGCGTAACAATGGATACCGCTTTCCATGATGGAATCATCGGTATTGTTCAAGACTGCGTGAAAGATGAAAAGCGTTGCGCAGCAATTCTACGAAGCCATTTTAACCGGATCTCTATCCAATAAAAATATGGTTTAAGCTGCTTGCCTAATTAATCTTATAAAACATTCCTAAAATGACTTTATCATATATGGAGTAAATTTATCACCGTAGGTTGTAGGTTTCCGACGAGCGCGCCATGACAGTAACACGATTTTCTACATACAAATGAGAACCAAGCATCAGCATACAGAAAAATGTTATCTTAGTTGGATTCTTGTAAGTGAGAAGTATTGCCTATATATTTTTGAAACAAAACAGTAATTGTGGCAAAGGAGTCCATAACTATAATCGTGGGTGTACTAACACTTCTGGCAGCTTCCGCCGCAGTCTATGAAATATTAACTGTGAACACACAGATTCAGGCCAAACCAGAGCAAACAAAAGTACCAGATTATTCAAACGACTTAAATTCTCTAAAGACGCAAATTGGTTCACTGAACTCACAAATTAGTTCAATAGACAATAACTTGTCTACTTTGGATACCTTGAAAAATAGCATGACAGATGTTCGTGCAAAATTAACTGATCTTCAAAATAATAATAATCAAGTACAGCAAGTCGCAACCTCAACTGCTCAACTTACAGTTGTCCTAGACAAGTCTACTTATCTTCCGGGCGCCACAATAAAAATAACAGCCGTTGGAGCAGAGCCACTAAAAGTGGTTCAAATTCAATTACTTGATAGTAATGAATTTATTGTAACAAGCAGTCGGACATGGGCAGATTCTACTGGAAGAGTATCATACGACCTACAACTTTCTGGTTCACTACTTCCAGGAAATTATCAACTTAGACTAATCTCAGGTCAGCAGACAGACTCTCAGCCAGTTATAATCGGATCAATAGGGACAAGCCAGTACCCAACATCAATTGGTTCATATCCATTTACTGTACAAACTGACAAGGCAATATATCGTACAGGAGACCTCATTCAGGTTTCAGGAACAGGATATCCCAATACTTCGGTTACTGGAGTTATGACATCTCTCTCAGGAAATACATACAGCGCTGCTTCGACCGTGCAGCCTGATGGTTCTTACACTTTGTTCTTTTTAACCTCAGGTTCATATGAAATCGGAACATCGCGTATCACTGTAAACAACCTAGGTCAAACCAGAATGCTTTCTATCTATGTAGAATCAGGAAGTTCAACTGGTTCTTATCCATTTACTGCACAAATTGACAAATCTACCTACACTAGAGGAGAACTTATCCGGGTTTCAGGAATAGGTTATCCCAATACTTCTGTAATTGGAGTTATGAAAGGTCCCACGGGAAATACATACACTGTCAGTACGACAGTACAGTCTGACGGCTCCTATGCCATGTATTACCAAACCTTACAGTCTTATCCAACAGGAACATGGCGTATCACTATGACCAATCTTCAACAATCCAATGTAGTTTATTTCCTTATGCAATAAGGAAATCCCATATAAAATCTGAAAACCAATTTTATGTGGAGTTACCCTTTAACTCTTAATTCTTAGCATTATACCAAGTCAACTAGGAAATCTCAAGATATTCTTTCGGTGAAGAATTATAATTGCACTCATTGAAAAAGCTAGTAAAAATATAATCCCAAAAGAAAATTCTGGTACTGGCGCTCCTAACCATTGAGTTCCAACTATTTTAATTTCAACTGGTGAACCGGTAGGATTATTTAATAAAAACTCCAATTCTCTGTCCGAATCGCTACAAGGGGCAAAAGGGCTTACTTCAACTGGTGATTGAGTAATAACTTTGTTATCTACGGACTCGGAAACAAGAAATGGCAATCTCGTACCTTCAGGTTTTACTGAATCAAGCAAACCAGTCGGTACGCATACTCGTATCTTGCACCACGGCGCAGATTGAGTTAGTACTCTTAATTTCAAAGCCGTACTTTCTGGAAATGAATCCACGCCCTCTACCTTACACGTAGCGTTATTGCCTGGATAGATTATCTCGTCTGTAACAGCAAAGCCAGTATCAGAAATAGGAAAAGTTTGATTAAAAGGAGATAAAATTCCTGATTTTGAGATTACAAGTGTAGCCACATAATCTGAAAGAGATATTTTACTACCACTTGTTGGATAGGGCTCAACTTTTACTACCTGTATTGAATGTCTATTAAAAACTTGAGTTGCTAGATCTTCTTGTCCAGCTCTACTTGTTAGGCGAAAATCACCAAGGTCTTGATTATTTTCAATAACGTTGACAAAAATCGTGACTTCTCCTTGCCATACACATGTTACATCAGAAGGGCACCTAGAATCCCCAGTAACGTTCAGAAATTTCACCTTTATACTATCAGGTTCTGAAGAGAACGTTTGACTGACTTTGAGCTGAAATCGAGTCTCGTTGATAACTGGATCCGATTCTTTCGCATATCCAAACGCGTGTGATGAAATTATTCCCATTGTTATGCAAATAATGGTAATTATTGAAAGATGTAGAGTTTTCATTTAACCTAGATGTGTTCTATGAAAATTAAACTTGTCGCATATTATAATATAATTATAACATGATAGAATCTATTATTGCAATTATCTGAGATTTGTATAGAACAATCTTAGCATATGCAGATACGCATGGTAAGAAAACTATTAACTGGAAATAGTTGTCGGATCAGAATTTGAAAAAACAAGATATGTGGATATGCTACAGGTGTAACCTAGTATTCAGAGACAGATCAAGTGTTATGATTCACAG
This sequence comes from Nitrososphaerota archaeon, assembly GCA_005877205.1. Classification (GTDB taxonomy): domain Archaea; phylum Thermoproteota; class Nitrososphaeria; order Nitrososphaerales; family Nitrosopumilaceae; genus Nitrosotalea. The sequence continues at coordinate 34,700 of VBPL01000039.1, read as the reverse complement.
GGACATTTCTAATCATCACGCAATAGAACTTTACGAACAATAAGTAGGTAACATGAGGTGCTATTTGTTTGAGTGAGAGTTGTTGGCAGTCAACAATATATCAAAGACATTTAAAAAATGATGTAGGTTTTACACAGGTAGAGATCGTATAGAATAATTTCCTAAAAGAATAAACTAAAACACTTTTCCTAATAAAACCTCGATGGTCTCTTAAATACCATGAATGCGTATGCCGCTGATGATCGTTCAATGTCTAGAAAAGGATTGAACGAGCGTGACCCTGCAGAAACCAACGAGTGAGTGAGGCACAGAGGTGCCGATTCATTGGGAAGCAATTTCCCCTTGTTCTGTATTAAAGGGCCACGCCAATTTTTTCAAAAATTGAGATATCGATTTTCGCTACATGGTTTGGAACAGATAGTCTGGTGGACTGCAATTTAACAGAAATGAGAAAACTGCAGGTAGATGATGGGGTTCCGTTAGGACAAAATAGCCTACCTACAGTTTCAATCATACAAAAAGTGGGATGTAAAATAAAACTTGCTTACAAAAGAAACGAATCGTTCTTCTAAAACAATCTTGAGCTAGTCATAAATGATTTTCAAGATATGTCAATCAAGTGACAAATATTCCAGAATTAAACGCAAGGCAACTAATCTGTAGTAAAAATCTGTTCTGGCATGCGAGTGAGGGCTGCATGGTCTACCTTGGAGTTATCCGAAGAATCCTTTGGGATGAAGTATCAGAAAGCAGAATTATACGAAAATTAGTATCTACGTCTACTAGAGTAACTGGTTAAATGTTCTTGCATAGAACATAATTAAAGTTTCTATTTCCAAATTTGGAAGACCAATCATAAATACAAAAAAATGGTTTTATTAATTATGTATGAAGCATCTATAAGACTAGGACGAGGAATCATAAAAAATACTTTGCCTCTTGTCGATCCCGCTCTTAGGGAAGAATTTTTCTTGGACATAATAAGCAAGTTTGGAATAAGCAGGGAAGACCTTAGGAAAATTAATCCTAGTTACGACGACCTGCTTGACATATACTTCGAATTGAAGGCTATTGGTTTTAGCACAAAATACTGCTTACGAAAACAAAACGCTCAAGGGTATAAAATTTAGTATTTTTACTTAACTTTCCATAATTTTAAAAAAAATCAACTATTTTTTCCATATTAACTAATTCGTCCAATTCCAATTTAATTTCGTCTATAATGGAATTGTAATCCTCTTTATACACCTCTTTGAGTACAGTTCGCAGGTATGCTGGATTTTCATAACAATCCATAATTGTACAATTGTGAAGAGAGCTAAGTTTAGCGAGTACCAGATGGTAATTTGTATTTCCTCTTCTCATTAAAACCAATTCTACGCAGGACACTAAGGCTACTTTGTGCTGTGCCTCAAGGGAAACCATCACCAATGAATTACTATCTTATGTTATAAAATTTCAAGGGTAAAATAAGCTAAAAATCTATTACGAGCAAAGATGCTCTTATATCATGAATTTCGGTCTTTGTCCTTTCTGTAAATTGCATAGGGAACTCAACGTCTGCTATTACAAGAAGCTTGGTAAAATGATCGGGATCTGTCAAAACTGCACAATGAAATTACTTGATTAAATGAATCAAAAGACATGTATTCTTATCCAAGCTAAATTCATATTGTAAAAAACTAGGACTTGCCACATAGGATTCTAGGCGAGTAGTCTCCGTGTCTAGGTCTTCCATCTACGTTTTATATCATTAGTTCAAACTCTACCATAAATGAAATATATCATAGCAAGCGGTTTGCTATTCTTAGGATTTTCGATACTCTCCTCCCTGATTATCACACATAATGATTCAGTTACAAAATTCGATCTGTCTGGTTTTAACAACATTAACGGATCCCATATCAAGATTTTAAACAAAATTTTCGTTGCATTTAGCCAGTACGGAAGGGAAGCTGTGTGGGGGGGAATCATCATACTTCTGGCAATATTTGGAAAAAATCAAGGCAGAAAGGCAGCAGTCTTGCTTATTATTGCATTTTTGATATTAATTCCAACTGGCTATTTCCTTAAAGACGAAATAGACCGACCAAGACCTACTCCCTTATTACCTGATAATTTGCTGTACAAAGCTCCAGAAGGTGAGCCAGCGTTTCCATCTGGTCATTCGTTAATTGTGTCTGCTGGTGCTTTGATCATGCTACTAAGATATAATCAAGGAAAACAAATGATCCTTTCGTTACTGTTAACCGCTGAGGCAATAACAGTGATGTATTCAATGATATATGTTGGTGCCCATTATCCATTAGATGTTGTTGGCGGTTTGTTATTGGGGACAGCCGTTAGCCTTGCTATAATTGCGTCAAGCAGGTACATGACACCAATATTTTCACGCATTGATTCTATAGGAAAGAAGAAACCACATTCAGCATATTAAAAATTGTGCAATACGATTCAATTAAAAACTAGATGCTAATTGAAGAGAGCCAAGAATATTACAGATAGGACATCGTTCTTGTTTCAAACTTTCATCCTTTGATTTTCCTCTGAGGATAAGGACTATTCCGCCAAATTTACAATTAGGATCAGTACACGTTGCAGCGACTGCTATTTTTTCAAGATCCTGCTTCATGTCTTTAATCTAGAGAAAATTTTGAATTATTTAAGATTGGTTTACCAAAAATGGAAATCAAAATGTCTATTATAAGCGATTTAGAACAAGTCCGAATCGCCTTTTGTAGGATCAGTTAATGAGATTCTAGTAAAGATAGCCCCATGATAAAAGCATGTCACTGTCAATAACCCATCTTTCCCCAATATCTGTCCTAAAGAACATGTTTGGTATTATGACATTCTCAACCCTGTTGTAAGCTTGTCCTCTTGCATCTTTCATATTTGTGCTGGATCCAGTTATGACCAAAATGTATCCGGATTTACCTGCAATATGCCAGTCACCGTTTGACCGCTTGACTTCACCCAAGTGTACGCCTTCCCTGTTATCTTTCTTGAAAAGTATGGTTGCTTCCTCAGAATATTTTCTAAATGTCCTGTCGTCATTGAATGGAAAGGGAGGCACAGCTACTACGACACCTACTTGGAAGCCCTTTTTAGTTTTGAGTGCTATCTCCTCGCCACCTGAAATTTTGTGAAGAATTTCCCCCCATGAGCTAGTCACCCCTTCCATCTGTATTGATATTGTAGGATATCCAAACCTTGACGTAAACTCTAGTGGATAAACTCCTTTGTTATTTGCAATGCAGTTGATGTCTATGTATCCCACATAACCTGACTCGATGAGCTTTGGTTTCATCTTCTCAAGTGTCAGTTCAAAAAGCTTGTTCTTTTGGCTCCAGAACATTGAGGTTCCCATCTCTCCAGTACTGGGACCAATTTCACCAGGGAAGAGGCGTTTGTGTTCGAAATTAATGTTTATCGGCATTACAAAATCCCTGCCGTTAAAGAATGCTCCTACTCCTACTTCCACCCCTGCTTCAAATTTCTGTAATTGGAAAACGCGTATCTTATTTGACCAGTTTTTTTTGTAATGTGCCAGCACCTGTATTATGTCATTTCCATCAACCTCCTTGCCAACAAAAAGTAATTCCTTCTCGTTTTGTGCTGCTCCGCTGGGTTTGATTACGTACCTGTCAGGATTTTTTGAAACAAATTCTATTGCCTCATCAAAATTTGTGAAATTCCAGCTTGGAAGAACAGTAACACCACTAGCTTCTAGCTCTTTTTGCCCAAATTCTCTATCGTTTTCAAGCCTATCGGAATATGTGCTTCCCCCAACTACTCGTTTTCCTTCAGACCTTAACTTTTCTGCACTCTTACCAAAGCCCAGATCATCAAAAACTAGGACATCTGCCCATCCGACGAGATCCTCCCATTGATCTGTCTTGTCAACAAAGCCATCGCCTATGTCTTTTTCATCTTTGCTTTGAATGTAAAACTTTACCTCATGTCCTTCCTCTTTTATCTTGTAGGCTAGGTCAAGAGAGAGAGCTTCGATTGTGATAAAGAGAAACTTCACGTACTTACTCTGTTCCAGTAGTAGGTAAAACTTGCGCATCGACAAAAAACCGCAAGATTTGGAATTTTCTTTGTGTTTTCAGTAATTGATTCTATCTTTTTATTGCCTTTTTTGCCGAGCTGTAACAGAAACATTCAGGATCTTTTCACGAGTTTTGGAGCCAATACCACTACTTTTCTCCCAATAGAGTAATCATTACCGCATTTTGGACATGTAAAATTATTCCATCCTATTTGATCAAGAACTATTTCTTCACCTGAATGGTTTGCACATGTTAATCTTTGTTCCATGAAAAAACACCAGATTCCTCCTTAATATAATGGTGTAATAGAATCTACATAACAATTGTAAGAAGATAAAGTGCGGTTAACATAACGGAATGACTTGAAAAGTCTTACAGATTCCTACCTGTGCGTCATGCTAGATGGTTCTGTTCAATTCCATTTTTGATACTTTAATCTTTCTCATAAATTCTACCTGCTCATTATATGCAATAATCATATCAAGATAATTGTGACACAAGAAATAGAAGCGGAACATGAACATGTTCTACCATCTCATCTTCCAGAAATAACAAAAACACAACTTTTACAAGTTCTAGACGGTGCTTTTGAAGAAAGGGAATTTCAAAGGTTTATCAGCATACTAATGCATGCTCAAACATGTAAAGATTGCAAGGTTTTCTTTTTTGAAGCAATGCAACTCTCGAAATTTCATTTAGATAGTGAACTACAATAATACCCAAAAATTATTACTAGTTCCACGGTTGAATTACTGGTGTAATTACGATTTTCAATTACATATGACATAGCTTTGAGAACTTATCTTTATTGAATGGTTTTACTAAATATGCTGACGTCTTCATCTAAACTTGACCAAAATGGAATTGGTTTTTGGCAAAAAATTCCATCCTTTTAATGATTTACCATCTGGAATGATATGTTGGGCAGTATGATGAGTTTTCCCAAGCGGCATTTACTAGGAGAATGGAGATATGACGATGAAAGAGTAAAACATGCACTAGTCATAGTGATAGTAGAAAAAACTCTTCTCGATATTGGAAAGGCAGTATATGAAACAGTCATTGAGAGACTAAACAGAGAACATCATTGTTACTTGAGTGATTGTTATGAGCACCCTGAATATCTAAACAAAGTGCTTAAGGATCTTTTTGGCAATTCCGGCACAATTATTGTAGAGTCAATCACGGAGCAATTGGCTGAATTTGAAACAAAAAAATCCATTTCAAGATTCCTTGAAGTCATAAATCAATAAACCCCAGAAACCTATCGTGAAGGAGATCTCTGTTTCAATTTCTTAGATCTTACCAGAAGTAAATTTGAAAACGCTTAAACACCAAAACGACATAAAATCTTAAATTGTAGATTCGTTTTTAACTGAAACTAAAAATCCCTACATCTTAAAATACAAACATCGATATAATATACTATGCAAGGCTCAAGTGCTCTAAGTAAATATGATTTAGCAAAGGCCCATCAAGCTCTAAAAATGCTTCTTATCGACCGAAGTAATGAATTTCGCGTATTTGCTCATGGTATTGGATATCCAACTAATACCAAGGACTGGGAATTAATAGTCTTGAATTTTTGTCTAGATTTTGTGGATTGTTTCAATACATGGTCAAGCGAGGATCCTCCTGACCATAACCAAATTCACAAATGTATGACACAGATGAGGCAAATTGCCAGAGGCAAATCAAACATGACTGAAGTCACGCACCTTCAGAATACTGCATATCTAATTGCAGAAGATTTTAAATCAATTTACAAAAGAATGGAGTAAGACCATCCCAGTTTTCATTTATTGACGGCGTACTTTTCTGGCAGATCAATTAGAATTAATTCTGTTGGTTTTTCTGCCTTGATTACCAGGCTGTTTTCCTTCTCTATCATTGCAGCGTCTCTTGTTTGCATCAGGTTATCATTGAGTTTTATTTCTCCATCTATCACAAACAGGTATGATTTTCGTCCAGTACTTAGCGTGTGTTCCACTTTACTTCCAGGAATCAAGGTTGAGAGGTAAAAGGCAGCATCCTGATGTATCCGTAATGCGTTTCCGTCTTTGGTATTTTCAGATATAACTACTGGTAGCAGTTTGTTTATTCTTTCTTCTTTTGCAAACTTTTTTTGTTCCCATGATGGCGTAAGTCCTTTTTTATTTGCAAACACCCACATTTGCAATAGCCTGAGTGGCTTTTCTTTAGAATGATTGAATTCTGAGTGCATTATTCCAGAACCCGCGGTCATTCTTTGCACTTCGCCAGGATATATCACTCCATGATTTCCCTGATTGTCTTTGTGCTCCAGTTCTCCTTCTATTAGATATGTTATAATTTCCATATCGCTGTGGAAATGAAAGTCAAATCTCGTTCCTGGTTCTATGGTATCATCGTTGAAGACGCGCAAAGGCCCAAAGTTCATCTTGTCGGGGTTCTGATAGTTTGCAAAAGAGAAATGATGATACGTAGTAAGCCAGTCAGACTCGTTTTTGTAATGCTCATTTGCTTTTATTATTTTTATCATGGATGGTTTATCTCCAAATTTTTTCTGATAACTTTGGCAACGTTTCTTATCGTTACACTGCTAATTCCAGATGCTTTTGCTATATCTCCTTGCGTCTTTCCTTCCTGATTGATTACAGTGGATAAGAAAAGCGCAGCAGCCGCAAGAGATATTGGATTTTTACCATCCGATATGCCTTTTTCCTTTGCCTTTTGCAAAATTTCCAGTGCCTGTCTCTTTGTTTTCTCGCTGAGGCCAACACCTGTTGATATTCTTGTTACAAATTCAGATGAATCATACGATTCTGGGTGTAGTTCTAGCCTTTTAACTAGAATCCTGTAATCCCTTGAGAGCTCCTTTATAGTTAGATTTCCCGCGTCTGCTACATCCTGCAAGGTCCTTGGAACGCCAAGTTCTCTGCATGCAGCATAAAGGGAAGCTGACAATATTCCAACAATGCTCCTTCCAGCAGTCATTCGTTTTGAGACTGCCTTTCTGTAAATATATGCAGTCCTTTCAATTATGGTATCAGAGAGCTCGAGTTTTGATTGTAACATTTCAAGTGTTGCAAAGGCAGACCTCATATTCTTTTCTTTATGTTGAGACTTGCTACGACTATCCCACGTCCTGAGTCTATGAAATACCATTCTCATATCAGAAGACAGGTAATTTCCTGATGCATCCCTGTTCTTTGGATCAATTACTGTAGCCAGGCCCTTGTCATGTATCGCCAAAGTTGAGCCAATGCCTGTCCTACTTTTATTTGTGTAATCTTCCATGGTATACGATCGTTGCTCTGGACCCGAATCTTCTACTTTGTCAACTAGTACAGCGCCACATCTGGCGCACAGAATCTCTCCACGAATACTATCAGTTACTAATGGTCCGTGTGGACCGCCATTTTCCGGGCACGTATTTTCTATTCCATGTTTGAATACTAGCTCTTGCGCCTTTGATTTGTTATTAACTATCATTTATATAGTTACTATATACATGTAAGTATATAAAATGGTAAGTGAAATTTTGGAAATCAGATTAATTTATGGTAAGTTACTTTGATCGCAATTTGATAGACATCTAGAAATAACTAGGCACTTTGTGCCGACTTGGAGTATATCTCTTTTATTATGCGTGGTTTGCCATCTTTGAATACGTCCTTGGCACAATACTTCATGGAAAATGCAGCCATGGCCTCAAGCACTGGATCTAGTGCCATTCCTTTGGTTGTAATGGAATACTCTATCTTGACTGGGGTTCCAGGATAGATTCGCCTCTCAATTATGCCGTTTTTTTCCATCTCACGCAATCTTGCAGACAGTGTCTTTGGATTTATTCCCTCGACTGATTCTAAAAACTCGTTAAATCTAGTCTGACCAAGCTTTGTCATGTTGCGAAGAATGTGAACTGTAAATTTTTTTCCAATTATCTTAAACGTATTATCGATTGGACAGGCCTTCATTTCGTTTAGCAGCACTTTGCACTCTTCTTCTTTCAACTTACCAAATCCTCACTTGATAACTATCATATCACTTGCCTGTTTATATACTTACCTTTGTATAGTAACTATAATAAAGCAATATGATACCAGAAACAAAACACGAACACAAGTGGACTATTGTCACGCATCATTGGGAGTGTGAGATCTGTGGGAGGACGTATGGTTAAGATTGTAAACTATACGGCATTGTTATTTTCAATAGCAATGTTTGTAGTCCTAAGCACAAACACTACTGGTATTGCCTTTGCCGATGACCAAGACGGCAGTTACTCGCATTCACATGTAACAGCCTCGTGGGATCATGGTTTAGTATGTGGAGACCACAAATGCGCTCCCGGTGAAATGCCTCAACATCCGAAACCTGTAGAACCTGTTAGAGCGCACTAGTAGATGGCAAGGTTCCAGAGTCCGTCTAGCGGATCTCACTCCTTTCCAAATTTTTTATTCCAATTCTGTAAACAAGTTCAAACAGGCAAAAGTCTGAACCCAAAGTACGGTACGGCTTCTTAATGAATATGTTGTTTTTGGGTCCTGTCAAATTGGTGGGAGATAATTCACCCTGTCAAGTGTCGGGAGAGAGAACTATTTTCCTTTTGCAGAGAGACATTTAGGGCAACCTGAATGTGGTGGATGAGGAACATTATGAATTGGGCAAGTAACCCATTTGTTCTTACCTGCTATCTTAATTCCTGCAACTTCACTAGGAGTCTTACCATCTAATCCCATGTGAGGTCGAATGTAATTGTGGAATAACTGATAACCTGTCAAAATAGGCGTGTCAGCCTTCTTTAGTCCTCTCATGACCCTCTCACGGTCACGAATCTCACCATTGAAATGTTCTTTTTTTTGCCTTTTCAGATTCTTACAAGTTCAGACTACTTTGCATTCTGGTCCATGTGAATAATTCCAAATATGTTTCCCTCGGTATCCTTGCACTGCGCAAAGTAACCTACTCCAAGAATTGCCATCTTGGGCATGACTATCTGCCCACCATTTGCTTGAATCTTTTTTGTATACTCATCTACGGAGGGAACCTCGATTGTGTTTACCATACCAGCCTGACCAGGCATTCTCTTTCCAAGACCGCCATTAATTCCAGGCTGTTTGTCGTCTCCAGTCTTTACCATCCAGTATTCCATTGGCCCATTCCACTTGTCAAACTTCCAGCCAAAGACTTCGCTATAGAATTTCTGTGCTCTTGTCGGGTCATCAGCCGGCATGTCAAAATGAACTATTCGTGGCATGTTGAATTATCATATTATAAAGTTGATAAGGATTACTTTTACTCTTTTTCACTAGTTGTAGGAGCTTCCACCATACTTCCAATATACATTCTTGTCTCAATGATAACCGCAGCGAGTTTATTTGCTTATTAATTGCAGGAATCTTGCTATTTGTTCTTGCCCTGAAAATTCTTTTAGTGTCTTTTGGATTGCATATATGATAACTTTGTGTGAACTACCAAACAATTCCTCCAGTATCTGCTTAAGGTATTCAGGATGTTCATAGCAATCTGTCAAATAGCAATTATATCTTTTGTGTAATTCTTCTACTACTTTGTCATAAGGGCCATTTCCGATATCAAGAAGGGCTTTTTCAATAGCTACAGATACTAGCCCCTTTCTTACTTTATTGAATCCATGTTTTTCTAGAGATGCTATGATATCTCTTGATGCATCAACATCCTTTGATAATCTCATTCAGCTCCCAACCCCCACTTATTTATCTCAGTTGATGTTTAAAAAGTTGTTTTTTTCATTTTTGAAAAATTATGCGAAAACATTCATGGAATGTTTTCATCTTCCAATGATGGGAGTTTTGACAGTATCTCTTAATCCTTTAAGATGTCCTTAGACCATACCTGCCAAATAATATTCTCTGGGAATCTGTTTTTGAACTAATAGTTAGTCCAAGTGTTGTTTGACGCCGACAATTATTGTATCTTTTTTCACATTGATTCTCATCTCTTTAAACGTACTCCTGTATCTTTTGGACTTGATCCTTAAATTGGAGCGTTCTCCTACAAGCAGTCCTTCTTCTATTAAAGAATAAATTTTTCTGTGACAGCTAGCCAATGGGATTTTGCAGGCGTGCGCAATTTCTAGAAAAGACATGGGCCTATCCGTGACTGCATGGATAATTGATCTTTTCTGCTCATCACTGTATGATTCCAGAATTGTTTTCACTCTATTGTATTCTTCGATCGTTATCCATTCTTGGCTATAATTTTCACTTCCAAAACGGATCGATGTGTTCTCAATCTTTGTTAAACTCAAATGATTTGTCTCCTTCATCAACATGCTAAAGTTTCTATAAAACGATTTTGAGTGAATTTTCTAGAATAAAGTTCTATGGAGAAAAGATCGTGACAATTACTTGAATATCCCTTGTCAAGATGAATTCCTGATTACTTGAATTACTATGACACTTATAGTCCGAAAATGGTCTTTCCGACTAGGATCATATTTGACCTACTTGGTAATTCTTTTTCCAGAAACACAAGTTGTTTATGTCCTATTCATGCAAGGACCGCCCCAAATGAGAACTCTTGGTATTTGTCCAATTTATGGTGAACTGTAGCCATTTGAGTTGAGATTTTTGTTCCAAGTCTAAATTATGTACATTGATTGATCAAAACAGTTGATACCATTCAATATAATTTCAAATTAACACCAAACGAAATGAAAACAGCCCTCTTTCTGGCAATAATGGTATCATCAGTTTTACTCATTCATACAGTATCTGCAATTGTACCCATGGGAGGGCTAGTGGTTACAGTAAAACCGGAAAAAAGCCCTCTTGAATCCAATGAGATTCCAGTGCTAGTTGGAACTGTTACGGACCAGGCAAACAGACCAATCGCAAATGCCCAAGTCAGCATCAATACTTCTTATGGAATTTTCCAAATTTCTACTGACACCGATGGTAAGTTCAGATATCAGTATCCAAATCCTGTTACGCCTGCACAGTATATGGTAAATGTCAAGGCACAAAGAGATGGCTATGGAATAGGTCTTGCTAGTACGACTTTTTTTGTCAATGGAATTCCCACATCACATTCTCAACAGTATATCTCCAAAACTGTATCTGGTAACAACATAAATCAAGATCCTATTGCATCTAGAATTCTCAAAAATATCGAGATTGCAAAAAAGCAACAAGCAGAACAGGATGCGAAGATGAAGAAAATTGAAGAAGAAAAGAAATTTGTAGAAAATCAGCGAGCTCTTGCCAATCAACAACTGCAAATTGACCTTGGAAGCTGGTTTGCGCAATGGAATCCGTTTACCCCAAGAAATGCATACGCTGCATTTATTTCTCAAGTAAATCAAACCGTTCAGGCCATTTTCTGGGGCCAGTTTAACTTTACCGAACAGAAAACAAATGATGGTCTTGCTGCCAGAAATCAAATTCTTCAAAAAGGAGGCAGTGATGATGAAGCAAGAAACGCATTCATTCAAAATGCCAGCAGTTCTAGAAGTGAGATAATCCAAGTCAACAAAGACCTGAACATAAAGTATGGTAATGCAAGTAAGGACGTACAGGCCAAGTTTGACAAATATGGAAATATGCCAAGATCCTAAAAATCAAATTTCATTTTTCTTCAAACGAATTCTCTTATTGATTCTACTAAGTGCCCTGTCTGCTACGTCATTACCGTATTCTGTTCTCAGATACTTCATCATTCTAGTTCGTGTCCTTCCGAACCCTCCTTGTCCCTCATTATTGCTTCTTCACACCTCAAATCAGCGTCACTTGACTTTGTTTAGACCCCTTTTGAACCCCTAAAATGACGATATGATTACATTCTCTTCTTTTCTCTAGTTTCTGTTGTTTTTCTGAATATGTTTAGCACTTGTTTTATTACGAACAAATCGAGCTAAAAATGTTTCTTTGAACAAAAATTTTGATAAAATTAATTATAAAACTGTGTTTCCACGCCAGTATTTTGAAACCAATGCATTATTCGATTCGCCACCTAACATGTCTATTACTTCCTCTATCAATCTTTGATGTGCTTTTGAGGTGATGAATCTATTTTTCTTAAGAAAATCAAAAAAAGAAATGACGGCAAGAACGGCGGCTGCCTGAAAAATAGCCTCCTAGATGGATGGAACTACAAAGGTTCTTGATTTATTGCCAATCCAAATGAATTAAGATTATGAGCGTTATGTATCTCTTGCACGATTTGTTCTTCCAAAGTATGATTTTACATTCGGTCTACAAAGATAGTACAAGATGATGCCATCAATAATACAACCAATAATTGCGCTGATCAAGCTAGATACGTTTGCATCTAAAACTACAATTATAATGTCAACAGCTGCAGAAATGAATGCCAGAACCATTGTCAGATTCCATGCCCAATGTTTTCCCATCAGTAAACCGATGCTGGCTCCAGCATTTACAATTCCCAAGGTAGTCAAACCACTAGCTATTACATAACCTAACGAACTCTTCAGAAGTTGCCAGGCAAACGAATTGGGTTCAATGCCGTACTCTTGTGAGCTATTTGCAAGGGTGGGAATTCCTATGAAAAGCACAATTCCACCTATTATGAACGAGCTGTCTCCAGCGATATCAAGCACACCAATTGGAGTTACCCCACTTGGTCTTTCCCTTCGCATTGATTAGACGGGTTTGATCTTGTCATTAAGAAAGGCAGTCAATTTTATTCGTTCACTAGGTCTTGTTCAAGTTAGAGCTAGGATATCTAGATATTGTATTGAATCCTATATACATCGATTATCTTATGAGCAGATACTCACAAGTCTGAATCAAGCGTTTGCGATTATCGACTTATAATTTCCAAAAATCTTTCCACAGGTTTCTTATACGCAAATTCTTCTAGTTGTTTGTGAATTGATTCCACTATGACACGATAAGAGTTTCCAAATAATTTCTTGAGTGTCTCATTTAGATATTCTGGATGCTCATAGCAGTCTGGCAGATAACAATGGTAGTCCTTGTATATCATATCTGTCACTTTGTCATAGGTTGGTTTTCCAATATCAAGTAGAGTTTTTTCTACAGCTAGTGTAATAAGTCCTTTTTGTACGGCGTTGTCGGACGCAAACAACTATTATATTATAAGTGATTTTGTTTATTAAACAGCTGTCTTCATCTCTTCTAACATACACAAAAAACACGAATAAATCATGGTCATACAAAGAGAAAAAATGAAAGTGTCCTCTAGCGTATGATTTCGCTGGACATTAGATTATATCGCACGTTATGGTTTGTTATGAAGGTAATTTCCAAATTTGGCACGAGCTCTTAAGTACAATTAAATCCATATTGAATGTCTTGGAAAGAGGGGTTGGAACAACGTGTGTTCGAATTTCAATTACAGAATTTAGTTGCAATTTTGATCACACTGGGTATTCGCTGTAATAGATTCTTATGAAAAAAATTCTTTTAATTCTTGCATTGTTGCCCTTTCTTCTTTTCTTATCTAGTCAGAAAGCAGACGCAGCAACTGTAAGTTGGGACGGCGGCGGTGATGGGCTTCACTGGTCAGATCCTCTAAACTGGAGTACTGATACATTACCTGCTAGTACTGATGATATCATTATCAGTGGTTATGGCACTGAGGCGCACCTGGATATTGATTTTACTGTTGCCGGAACTCTGACAAGTGCAGATAATGATGACTTCGTAGTTGACAGCGGTAAGACTCTTACCATAAACGCTGGAGGGACTTTATCGATAAATCGTGGTCCCTCTGGAGTAGGTAGCATACTGGTCGTTGGTACTGTCAATAACTATGGTACCGTTAACGACGCTGGATCCGAATTTCGTATTGGCGGCGTGGTTAACAACAACGCGGGAGCTGTTTTGAACAACATTGGTGGGTATATTGCAGTAAGTGGTGTTCTTAACAACGACGCAGGCGGTACTATCAACAACAACTTTGATTCTACCCATGGCTTTGCAGAAATCGAGAATCTTGGTGAGTTAAATAACGGCGGTACTATCAATAACGATGCGAGATCTGTTATTTCCAATGAGTTAGGTATTATTCACAACGACTGCGGGGGAATTATAAATAATAGCGGCATTATTTCAGGAAATCCAATTGATAACGCTCCATGTCTAGATACCATTCCTCCTGATACCGCAGTCAACTCTGCAATCGATGGCAATAGTGTACCTTTGGTGAATGGTGGAACAACGCTTTCAAACTCTATTACATTTGCATTTACTGGTAGTGACAATGTTGGAGTCAGCGGCTTTCAGTGTAGTCTAGACGGAACAACATTTGCGTCCTGCTCAAGTACCAAAAGCTACTCAGGTTTATCAGTGGGCAGTCATGCCTTCCAAGTTAGAGCTGTTGATACCTCAGGTAACACAGACCCAACTCCTGCCATCTTTAATTGGACTATCCTTAGCCCATCACAGGCTACCAAGAACCTGATTAACCTTGCAAATGGCTTTGGTGTTCAGACAAGCTCCCTTGGCGAAGTTTCCAAGTTACTCAGTGACAGTAATCCAGCAAATGATAAAGCTTCCTGTGGAAAACTTGGTGCCTTTGTCAGCCAGGTTAATTTAAAGGTCGGGAAAGTCCTAACCAAGCAACAGGCAGACCAGCTAATACACCAAGCCAATACGATCAAATCAAGTATTGGCTGCTAGTCCTTTCACAATTTTATTAAATAAGCAGGAACAAAGCGATTTTCTCCGCAATACTAGACAGAAGTCCAACATTTTTGTCGCAAAAAAGTCTTGAATAGATAAATAATTTTCCTATCAAGTGTTCTCATGAGATCAGCACCAGTAATCAAATACATTGTATCAAGATTAGAAAATGGAATTAAAGATTTAACCACGTTTTCTCACATGTATCACGAATTAGCAACACGACTAGTCCCTGATGGGGTATCAAACAATTGCAAAGAAATTCCAGGAGAAAATCTTTAATGGATGACTCTGTCTTACTTGCAAGATGTGTAGAATACGCTATTCAGGTAATGCAGTTCGTACATGGTAAGGAGAATTTTTTTGCTCTGGGCAAAGTCATTCTCTGCTCATTTCTTCTAGGTGTATCATAACATGACACAAGGAGAAAAAACTAGCAAACTAAAAGATATCAAGGAAACTGTTTTTGGTGCAGTAGAAATAGTGCGCCAGGCAAGAACGCCTGAAGCGCAAGAATCCTTTGGCAAAATGATTGACACTGCCATGATTGCAAGGCAGATAATCGATGCTCTCAAGACACCAGAGATGGTAAAAAATATAGAAAATTTTCGTTTGATCTCAGATAACATCAATGAATCCACTACAAAGATCCAAAATACTCTAAAACAGCTAGAAGAGACAGGCGTCATAGATGAAGCCACAGGATTAATCAAATCCATCAAAAGTACGATGGGCTCGTTTGGTGACAATGGTCAGGATCTACTCAAAACAAGTACTGCTGTTATGGAAATATTAAGAACTATCAAGACAGCACAGGAAACAATACACACTGTAAGAAACGTAGCAGAACACATCCGACATAAAATTATATAGCTAGCTTTCCCGCTCAGTCTTTCTTGTTTCCCTTTTCTTCAAAACCAGTCAAATCTGATTGCATTTTAGTAAACGAGTCAAAAACAGCTTGACTTTTCCTTCTTCTTTTAATCCACAAGCTGATTCCAGCAGCAGTAATTGCTACCAACAAGATGGGACCAGTTAGAACCCACTCTATATTCATCATAATGATTTGAACTTTTTCGCAGCTTCTTTTGCAAACTTTTCCAAATCATTTGCAGTTACTTTGGTTGGGTCTTCAGAAGCTAGGGCTTTCTCGTACTCGTCTTCGGTATTTGATTTCATCTTCTTTTTTTCTTCCATAATATACTGGATGCATGTTATACTCTTATTCCTTTCCAAGATGATACTATATCTGTCATCTACGCTTCATCTTTTCTAGTTTTCTTGTAATAGTAACTATTTTCTCAATAGTATCATTGTCGTGCCCTTTGCCCATAAGAAACTTGCAGAGCCAGTCTATTTCCTCACTTGTGAGTAGGTTTTCCAAATTATATCCTCTTTGATACTAACCCACAATAAGAGTTGTTATGATTCAATGGTATAATCCGGTGGAATAATTGCAACAAAAACAAGTATTAGATAATCTTGAGTCGAATCATTATATCATACTGGCCCAACCACGTTCAATAAGCGTGGTAACATCTCCTGGTTTTACACAAGCAGGTGAGCCATCTTCTTTTTTCAAGATTAATTGCATATCGTTTGCGCACTTGATATCATGAGCTGAAACTCCGTTTCTTAGCTGTTGAAGAGGAGGAGCTGTGGCAGTTTCATTCTTGGTTACCTTTACTGTTTCGCCTGTAGCAAGGGTTTCGTTTATCGTTGGAAATGTCATTGTTCCAGAAGAATTAGTATTTTGGTTCATGGTACCATTTGTGGTCATGGTGGCATTTTCAGTCATGGTAGTATTTTCTGACATGGTTTGGTTTGATGATGTAGAATATTGAGCCATGACTATAGTCGTATCAGATACCAGAAAACCAACAGCCAACGCCAGTGCCAATGATAGTAATTTAATTAGTCTCGTAAGAATTTCTGATATCACTGCTTTAGATAAACTTTAGCATTGTTCTCATGATTTATGCAATAATGAATGCTGTTCTAGTACTTCCACAAAAAATACTCACTGGTACTTATCTATTTTATAAGATTTATTGAGTTTGAAACCGTGGGGACTTGGATATTTTTAAAACAAGTACTCATATTTGCATATTCCCCCCCACGGTTTCATTTTTCTAGTCTTCACTGATATCATAAATCAAAAATAAAATCTAGTTACTATATTACTAGGCTTACTTGTTGCCTATTCACGGTTGCCAGACTTGGGGCCTGACCTTACATGAAAATTCAGGCAGCACTTGCATTCTCGTTCCATGCATTCTTTTTCCATAAAGTGGCCACAAATGCCACAGTCGCAATGCATCTGAATCTTTTCTACACTACTCATTTTTTCTCACCTATAACTATAATATGAATTCCTAAGATAAAACTATGTCAGTTTGCAAAAATGACATACGGTTAACAAGACCAATCCAAGTTATCTGCTCGTGATTTCATATAGCAGAGGTTATTCATAATTTTTTATACTAATATCATATAGTTAAGAAGCAAGACTAGTTACTATGTTTGAATCACTTGATTACTTGTATGTTCCTGCACCAGATATGGAAAAATCAGTCAGATACTACACAGAAATACTTGGTGGTCAACTACTATGGAAAATACATGCGTATGGAGTTTGGGTATCATGCATTAGACTTTCTGAAAAAGAACAGCCGTACATACTGTTAGCTGATCATATTGAAAGGAAAGATTTGATGCTGATTTACCGTGTTAACAATTTAGAAAAGAGCTCGGCCGTACTAGAGTCCCAAGGATGGAAAAAAGAAAAAAGTCTTGAAATTCCAAATGGTCCATGCTATACTTTTCGTGATCCCGCTAACAATCATATTGCAATATATGAAAACAAACGTCCCGATTTGATGAAAGAGTTCAAAGGACGAATTGATAAGAGTTAATTTTGAAAACAAGGGTAATTTTCAGACCCGCTAGGTGTTAATTCAATTACGTCTTGTTATTGCTGTTGTATTCTTAGAGTAGATAGTCACAAGAAGAATCATTCTTGTTTTGTTTTGTCAGCCTTGGATTTTTCTTTTTGAACTGCTTTTTTAGTACTTTCTAGATATGCGATGGTAGTCGCCAAGTTTCCAAATCCAAGAGAATTAAGTGATTCTGAAGGAACCATTACTATGGTATTTCCTTGTACCTTGATTGATTCGTACAACATGTTGGATTGTCTTAACGCATAGGCAACAGGGTTTTCTGAATAAACCTGCGCAGCTTCTTCAAATTTCTTTGCAACTAGCACTTCGGATTCTCCATATGTCACTCGTGCACTCTTTTCGCGCTCTGCCTGAGCCTGCATCGACATTGCAGATTCCAGCTCTTGCGGAATGATAACCTGACGAATCTCAACGCCAGTTACTTCGACACCCCAGTTACTTGCTTCACTTTCTATTATGGTTCTTACGTGAGAGTTGATTTCTTCCCTTTTTGAGAGAATATCTTGGAATAATGAAGATCCTATATTGTTGCGGAGTGTAGTCTGAGAAACTTGCTGGATCATTTGGTTAAAGTTTTCCACATTTAATATGGCGTCTTTAGCCCGCTGTTCAATTATCTTGTAACGAAGAATTGCATCGATGGTTACTGGGACATTATCTTTTGTAAGCATCCTTTCTGCCTTGAATTCGCTTACCTTTTCCCTAATGTCCACCACAAGAATATTGTCTGCAAAAGGCAATCGCGTCTGTACTCCTGGCCCCACTTGCCTATTGTATTTTCCCAGACGGAGTATTATCGCTCTTTCATATTGTTTTATTATCATTAGAAATGCTGAAACAATAACTGCAATTCCAGCAGCTATCGCAAGATAGATCATTGTATCGTTTTGATAGTAGAGACCGATGCCAATTCCTATGACTAGAACTAGTATCCCTAGTATGACATGAGAGCCAGATCCCTTTTGACTTACTAATTTGTACGCGAAATCATATGACATGTATCCACCAGACAATCTGTTTGCCTCATACTATGAAAACAGCAGTTAGATTTAAAGTCCCTCTCTAGAATTTTGATCTCCTCATTATCAGGAGAATCTTCAAGATCACGTTTATAGAATTGTAATGATTGAAGGACGTGGAATTTTTCATTTTCTAACTTTTAATTCATGTAAGGTGTGGCATCATTTAAAAAAATAAAGATTTTACGATGCGATCCATAGCTATAGAGTTTTACTGTATGCATCAAAGTAGGGCTAATTTGTGGATTTTCTTTTGCAATATTCAACCAATCTGCCAGCAAAGTGATTCCAGCCAGCAGTGACCTCTTTGAACATGTTTGCCATTTTTTCAGTAAATCCAGTATGAACCAAATTAACTCTAGTCTTGTTTTTGCCTATTTCTTCTAAATTCCAGGTCACTAGTGTATCTGGAACAGGTATGCCATCTGGCAAGTATGTCTTGTCTGCTATGAAAGTATAGGATAATTTTTTGTTTGCTACAAATTCCACAATCTCGCCTTCTAACAAATGATCTCTATCCATTCTTGGACTTGCAAGAAACGTAAAGCGCATTTTACCTCCTACTCTTGGCTCAAAAATTCCTTTATCCGGAAACCATTGTGTGAGATCTTCAATGTTTGTTAATGCCTTAAAGACGATCTCAGGCGGTGCGTCAATCTCTATTATCTTTCTTACCTCATTTTCAGTCATTGTTTTCTTTTTTTCTCCTTGTTTTCAACAAACTCTTTTAGCGAATCTAGTTTGTATCCCCACATGTTTTCAAAAAACTTTACCATTTCAAGCGACTGTTTTTGATTTATAGAATAGAACCTGTTTTGGCCTTCCTTTCGTTCGTTTACAAGACCCGCCTCCCTGAGCACCTTTAAATGTGTGGATAGAGCCGGGAGTGTAAAATCAAAGTGCGTTGCTATTTCGCCCGGCCTTTTTTCTCTGTCTTTTAATATAAGCAAGATCTGCCTGCGGCTATCATCAGCAATGGCTTTCCACGGTGAACCCATGGTATTTCAGTAATTAAGTAACTATTTATATATTTAACGGAGTGACTACGTATTCTTATAATTCCCCTATTCTTTTTGTTGCAAAATTGCTATTGGATTTAACCTCAATCTCAAAGACCGTAATCATGCTTCCAGTACAACGAATTAAATAATCCCCAGTCAAGGCAATTCCAAGGTTTAGGCCTTCTGAAATATTTTTGGTTGGAATCTTGCTCCTCTCAAGTGTACTCTGAATCTGTTTAGCGATTATTTTATCGCTAAAGCAATTGCCTGATACAAATACATGCTTTGAAGGATCAAGCATAACATTATCAATTGTTAAAAAAGAGATTTTGATAAAACTCATGTCGAGAATCTTATAGCAGAAAGTTCTATTATAAAGAATTTTTTCGGATTAAAGTATCGACTGTCGATTCCACATTGTATTAAAAATTTTCTACACCATGATTCGTATGATAGAGAAGTCAGCCCTAAATATTTTGAAAACAAAATAATAACAGCGTTGAAAAAATACGCAATTGTTACTATAGGCCTCCTGGCCGTTGTGGTCGCTTCTGCTACGGTGTATGGATTATTTAATGTAAATTCAACAATTTTCGGTAAACCTGATCGAGCACAAACAAATTATTCTGCTGACATTAATTCGTTAAAGCCTCAAATCAATTCACTAAGTAATAATGTGTCGTCTCTGAGTAGCTTAAAGGGCGACATATCAGATATTAGAGGAAAATTATCTGATCTGGAAACTAAAATAAACCAAGCACAACAAGTTGCTCTAGTATCTGCAAAGCCTGTAATCATCCTGGACAGATCTGCTTACCTTCAAGGTGATATAGTATACATTATTGCAGTTGGTCTTGACCCACAAAAGGCTGCTCAGGTACAATTAATTGATAATTATGGATACGTGGTGATGCAAGCACAGACTAGGCCAGATTCTGCAGGAAGGCTGACTTATAATCTGTCACTTCCTAGCGCCATAATCTCCGGAAATTATCAGGCTAAAATAATTTCAGGCCAACTTACCGCTTCGCAACCATTTACAATCATGGAACGAAGCCAGAGTTCAGGTTCAGTGACATTGTCTGGTTTGTATTTTTTTAATGCGCAAACAGACCACGCTGTATACCTACCAAGTGATGTAATTGAGGTCTTTGGAACAGGCAAGCCAAACAGTAGTGTTTCTGGCGTTCTGACAAGCCCATCGGGAAGGACGTACAGCTCGAACACTACAGTTCAGCCAGATGGAACATATGCCATGTTTTATACCGATTCACAACCTCTTGAGAGAGGATCTTGGCATGTCACAATAAATAATCAGGGAGTAACTAAAGTACTCTATCTGAGTGTGCAGTCAGGCAGTTCATCTAATGTGTATCCATTTACCGTGCAGACTGACCTTGCCATATACCAACCAGGAGACCAAATTCTGGTTTCAGGTATAGCTCAACCATACACTACCGTTAACGCAGCTTTGTCAAGCCCATCAGGAAGGACGTACATTGCTACAACTACAGTAAGTTCTGATGGCTCTTACCAACTGTACTATTTTACTTCACAGTCGTATGAAACAGGATATTGGTATGTCAACCTAACTAACCAAGGACAAAGTAGAGGGTTCTCCATCTATATGGCTTCTACTAGTTCGTCTAGCCTGTATTCATTTACCGCACAAACTGACAAAACAATCTACGTGAAAGGAGACCAGATTCAGATTTCAGGAGCCGGCAAGTCTTACACTACTGTCAAAGCTACTTTAAGAAGTCCGTCTGGAAATACATACGACACCGCTGTTTCCACAAATGCCGATGGTTCGTATGTTATTTCTTTTCCTACTTCGTCTTACTATGAAACAGGAAACTGGTACATCACCATAACCAACTGGGGACTAACAAAAGTGATTTCGATATTTTTGGAACCAAGAAGTTGAGTAACTCATTAAATATACTATCAAACCCACAAAGTATAGAGTTCTTCAAAAAATTAGGATGATTCTGAGACATTTTGTCTTAGATTTCTGATAGCAAAAAATCTGTTTTCAGTTCTTTCGTGCAAATGGCACTAATGCAACGATTCCCACAAGTGAAGCAATCACGACATAATTGAGTGGAGGTATGAATATTTTTCCAAGATATCCTATTTGTGGAATCACATACGCAACTTTACCAATATAATCATATTTTGTAATTGGTAGGTCTATTCCAGCAATGGAACCTGTATTGGCATCGCCCTTTGTTCTAATCTCCAGCGGGTTTTGATTTAGTATCTGGGCAACCCTGTGAACTATGAACTCACCACGATCACTTGGGTTGATAAAGGCAATCACATCTCCTACTTTGATATTGTCAAATGGAATGTTTCCTTGAACCAAGATTACATCATTGACATTAAGTGCTGGCGTCATGGAACCACTTGCTACTACATAAAATGGATTTCCTGTTCCAAAAGCCACTTTGCATCCAACAAATATTACTGTAACACCCAGTGCCACAATCATTATACCCTTGAGAGGGTGGTTTTTTGCTGCACTAATTTTCTTCATGCCCAGTCCCGCATGAATTTGTTCTATATAAAATTCATATAAAAATGATATGACTGCAGATCTCAGAAGACTGATACATGTCTTTCCTACGTTTGATATCTAAGCGAACTTGCAGCCTTTGCTAAGAAATTATGCAATGAATCTTGTTTTACATCATAATTTGTTTCATATAAATGTAAAGTCAATGCGTTTTTTTCTAGTAAATTAACCTTACTGCTTTATTATACCATATCACTAAATGCTTAAAATCCAAATTCGAAAGAAGTGAAAAGCAAGATAATACGTGCTATCAGTTTATTATCAGTATCATTTATCGCACTTGTTGCTATATCAAACACAGCTCAGGCATGGGCTTCAACTGGAAGCGGATACACCCAAACTATTCTTGCTTCCGATGAGATAAAAAATAACCCCGCCGCAATGAAAATTCTTCAAAACATTGAACTTTCAAAGCAGAGAATCAGCGAACAACACCAAAAACAACTTGGGGTTCAGCAAGATCAAAAATTCATAGAAGAGCAAAGAGCAATTGCAAAACAGTATCTGCAAAGGGATCTGGTGCAATTAAATGGTGCAAACTCACACCAAGTACCCATTGACTTTACGGCCTTTAATTCTGGCGTTGGCAATCAAGCAAAATTGGTCGATGCACCCAAACAAAACCATCAACAGGTACCAAGTCAACAGTATCAATCTCAATCTTATAGTATATCTGGTGCTACGCTAAAGAATGACCCTGTTGCTCAAAAAATTCTAAATGAAATCGAATACTCTAAACAAAAAATAGCTCAATTGCAAAAGGACAAGAAAGAATTAGCGTTAATTGAGCAGCAAAGACTAATTACAAAGAGTCTTGAAGAGCAGGCACTTCAATCGCTGCAAATGAAAGTTGAGGTCAACAGTTCCAAGAATTCATTTGACAGATTTCTATCCAGTGTTCAAAATAATAGTACAAAGAAAGTCTTTGCTGGACAATTTGATTTGATGCAAAGCAGACTCGATGCTGGACATATTGCTATGAAAAGAATACTTGACAACGGAGGAACATGGCAAGATGCCATCAATGAGTTCTCCAAATACGCTGGAGTAAAACGAATAGAAATGATTCAGACAAATAAAAATCTAAACGTACAAAATGGACTATCTGATCCAGTCGTGCAAACAGGCTTTGATAAAAACGGAATGTTACCAGATGATTATATCAAATTCCCAGCCGTTGTTTTAAAGCACTGAATGAACTAAAGTAACAAATACTCTTTCTTTGAGACTTATCCATTAACGTTCCTTACTATTTTATGATATACGTGGGATTGGTCTTTTCATCTTCAATTTGGAGCGTTCCACTCTGCAATAATAGATTGATATTTTCCATGGTATCTAAAATCAGATTCAAAAAACTAGAACAATCTTACATGGTTACTTAAGTAAATAAAACTCGTTATAATGAGTAATGCCTGATCAATCAAAAGGAATTCTCTCATTACTGGAGGGTCACGGTTATGATAAGGTAAGAAAGGGCCTAGTATCAGTGGTTCTTGAAAAAGTTCTTTTGGATATAGGTTCTGGCACTTACGAGAAAGTGATAGATGAGCTAAAGAAAAGATATCAATGCTATCTTCCAGATTGTTATGACCATCCAGAGTACTTGAGTGTCATACTCAAAGATTTGTATGGGAATTCCTACAGAGGTATAATAAAATCAATTAGCCAAGAGTTGGAACAGTTTTCTTATCAAAAACCTATCGCAAAATTCATTGATATATTAATTCGTTAAACTGCAGAAACTTGAAGGATTATTCAAAAATCTAATACAAGAGATCGTAGAACCGTTTCTAGTCCTTTGAGGATCTTCTTACTTTGAGGGTTTGGTAGTCTAAGTGACAACTCTCAAGTCTCCTTTTGGAAATTCAATCTTTCTGACAGAGTGTTTTGTTATATCACCGTGCAAAGATACTATTGATTCTTGGTTGAAGGTCAAGTTGCACCTATAACATATCCAGATGGTATTACGACTCCCAGAACAGGCATTGGATTGTATCTTGATTTTGTTTTGTATTGTAGGTATTGTTCTCATATCAACACTTGGTCAAAAAATTATATATCCATTCAAGACGTTTTTGCGACAAAAATGTTGTAATAGACGTTGATCGTAGAGAATCTAAACCTAACCATAAAAATTGCTTCTTTTTGGATATTCAAAATCTATTACAAAGTGTTACAGAACCTTTCAATTTCTAGATACAGCAAGCTAGGTTTTATTGGTCAATTTTTCTCTATATCGTCTTTTGTAAGGTTTTTTGTACTTTTTTTTCTCCCTAGTATGGTGCCTTATTTTTTTAGCAATAATTTATGATGGTTGTTTCATCGATATTTCACTATCTGTTAGCATACTTGCCTCTAACTATAGCCGTCTTTGGTTTCATCAATATCTGCTTCAAATGCTTCATCTTAACTGAAAGACTATCACCTTGGTCGTAAATACTAACCCTACCATTATTGGATTACAGTTTCCCGGAAAACCAAGTCAATACATAAACAATAATAAAGTGAAAGAGAATCTAATGATATGTACGGCTCTAGAAAAGTTGCTGATTGCAGACAATTTCCAAGCGACATCAATTGTTCTTTAACGATATCTGGTACGGAGGAAGAGGTACTCAAAATAGCAGTACGACATGCTGTTGAGGAGTACGGTCACAAGAACAGTCCTGAGCTGGTTAAGCAGATAAGAGCACTCCTTAAAGACGAAAATTAAAAATGTGGTGCACTGTAGTATTGTCCAGCCTGGATTCACTGAAAGTTATTCTTTGCAATCAAGAGTAGTTGCTTAATTGTTTATACCATCTCCCTTCAGACAATCTTTACTCTTCTAAAACTAGTTTTATGAATAGGCCTTATGTACATAGCACCACTTCCACGCAAAATTTGGTAAAGCAACCATTACAGGATGTCCAGTCTTTTTAAAATGATTTGTTGCATGCGTACCTACTGACGAATCACAGCATCCTACATGTCCGCAAGTCAAACAAAGCCTCAGTGCAACCCAATCTGTTCCCTCTTTTTCACATTCTTCGCATACCCTCGTATTAGGAGCAATATTTTCATTTATGCCGTCAAAGTGCTCACATTTTTTCATAATTCACGAAGTGAAAGAAGGGCAAGAGCGAAATGATTCTTTTTGTCAGTCCACATCTTTTGGAGATTGAATCCAGTCTTTTGAGCCATCTCTTTTATTTGTGGAATGTCGTACTTGTACGAGTATTCTGTACTGATTAATTCATCTTTTTTGAACTTCAATGAGAAACCGGTAGAAGTTATATAGACTTCTTGGTTTACTTTCGAACGCAGGTACATCTCAATTCTACTTTGATTTTTGTTGAACTTTGCCAAGTGTTCAAATTTTTTTATATCAAAGCTTGCCTGTAGCTCCTTGTTGATTCTGGACAACAGATTCAGATTGAACTTGGCAGTTATACCTTTAGAGTCATTGTAGGCTTTCTCAAGGATTTTTGTGTCCTTTACTAAATCAAGACCTAATAGTAACAAGTCATTTTTTTGCATACATTTATGAATACTTGAAAGAAATTCAAGTGCTTGTTCTGGTTCAAAATTGCCAAGACTAGAGCCTAAAAATGCGATAATTTTTTTCTGGTGGTCTATATGTTTGATAAACTCTAGCGCCGGTTCGTATTGGTCAATAATTCCGGTTATTTTCAGATTATCATATTCATCGTGTAGACTAGTTGAGCTGTCCTTTAGTATGTCAGATATGTCAATAGGGTAGTATTCTATTTGATTTTGAATCGAAGATAAAGCTTCCAATAACTTTCTTGTTTTTGTAGATGAGCCACTCCCCAATTCTACTAGTGCGTAATTTCCTTTGAGGTAATTTGGCAATTCATTTGTGATGTCATGTAAAATTTTCATTTCAGTTCTTGTAAGGTAGTATTCTGGTAGCAGACAGATTTGTTCAAAAAGGTCGGAACCTGTTTTGTCATAGAAAAATTTTGGATGTATGAATTTCCTTTTTCTTGAGAGACTGTATGAGGCCTCTCTTTCAAGGGTGGATTGGTTATCAGCTTTAGACGTAAAGTAGCAAAATCTAGGAGTTACTGTGACTTTGTCATAATTCTGTGTCTCTAGTTTTGTGTTTGTTATCATATGTCCTCCACACATCTAAAACCCGCAAACATCCACCTCTCATCAGGCTTGAAAAAATTCCTATAACTATTTCTAACAGAGTACTTTGGGGTAGCAAACGAGGATCCTCGGAGAACCTTTTGGTTCACAAACCACTTGTCGTTATACTCTTCAAAACCAGACTTGAAGCCTGGATATCCTACAAAGTCAGATGACGTCCATTCCCAGACATCACCCATCATTTGGTACAATCCATAATGGCTTTTGCCTGCAGCATATGAGCCAATTTCAGAGGGTGACCATAGATATGATTCTAAGAGATTTGCGTGGTTTTCTGTAGGACTGTCATTACCCCATGGGTAGATGGTTTTTATCTTTTTGTCTTCGTTCCAAGATGCAGCCTTTTCCCACTCTGCTTCTGTTGGAAGTCTCTTTGTTGCCCACTTGCAGTATGCGTCTGCTTCGTAATAGCTAACATTACACACAGGCTCATTTGGGTTTATCTCTTGTTTTCCTCTAAAGTCATGCCTTAGCCAACTCCCATTTTCTTTTTCCCAGTACATCGGCGCCTTCCAGTTTTTCTTCTTTACAAGCTCCCATCCGTCTGCAAGCCAGAATCTAAAGTTATCATATCCACCATCTTCAATAAATTTTAGAAAGTCAACATTTGTTACCGGAAACGCATCAATGCGATATGGATTTAGGTATACTTTGTGTTCCGGAAGCTCGATATCATAGCAAAAGTCATTGCCAGAATATCCGATTTCATAAATGCCGCTTGAAATTCTAATTGATTTTTTTTCTATTCCAGATGGTTTTGGAGGAATCTTTTGTTTTATTGGTCTATAATCGCTGGCAAGCAAATGTTGAAGATCATATACTAGTAGTTCTTGATGTTGGCACTCATGATTAAATGCCATTTTGAAAAGATTTATTTCCTTTTTATTAATTTGCATATTTTTAAGAAAGTCCTCCACTCGCTTATTTATGATACTAAAATATTGTAGTGTCTCGTCAATGGTAGGTCTTGACAAAATTCCACGTTTTGCTTTTTCGTGAGGTTGCCCAAATGACTGATAGTAAGAGTTTAGAACCTTGGAATACTCTTGAGAGTAAAACTCGTAACGTGGATCCATTTTGCTCATGATAACCTCATAGAACCAACTTACGTGCCCTAGATGCCACTTGGGTGGGCTCATAAACACGGCGGTCTGAACTACAAAATCGTCTTTTTCTAGTGTTTGAATTAGTTCAAGGGTTTGAGTTCGTATATTTTTGAATTGTTCCAGTTGCTGGGCAATTTCTAAAATATTTTCTTGTTTTGAAGTCATGTAAACTGTATATAGATATAATATATTAATGATCCTCCTGACTTTATCCAAATTATTTTTTGGGTTTCTTTTGAATAGTAGCTTCCGACTTACAGAAACTACAAATGAGAAAGTTTCATGGACTGGACTAAAACCATCTTTACTTGTGTCCAGCAAAGAAAAAAGATAACTGAGCTGCAGTTATTTGTGTGCCATCTTTGCTTTCCTCATTGTATACCATAATAGTTTTTAAGAATGTACAAGAAATCTTACACATACAACATCAGAAAATTGAGGATAATTGCTTATGGAGTTATTACTGCAATAGCCGGCTTTGCACTTTATCTGATAGGTTATGTAACATACTGGCACTTTTGGCCCTATGAATTTTATACAGTTACCAAAGTTACTGGAAAATATCAAGATCCGATTTATTTGTCATTTCATTGGAAAACATTGCATGAAATCACGACCGGAAGACCCGTTGAAGTATGGGTAGAGTCTCAACTACCGTACAATCCTAGTGAATCGCTAAAAAATATCGAAATAAAGTTCGAAGGAATCGGTCACTTTAATGTACCGTCAGATAACTTTATTGATAGAATTTCAACAGCCGAAAACGCCACACTCGTACCTGAAAACGGAAACCAGAAACTCTTCAGATCAGATACTATCAAGATAAGATACGCAGACGAAGGAAAAAAAGACATCATATTTTGTGACTATAACGTTCAACCAGCATGTACTATAGTTCCAGACATAATCGAAGTAGCTCCACACTCGATAGCATTCCAGATTGAAACAACCGAGTTTTCTATTGAAGGTACCATTGCAGTCTTGGTCTTGACCACTGTTCTCATTCTGGTCACTCTAAGAATTTATCAAGAAAAACGTTGAGGGCCAAATCATCTACTTGATATTTTTCTTCCAATGGAATAATCACGACCGCATTTTGGACAGATAAAATTATTCCATCCTATTTGGTCAAGAGCCACCTCTTCATCCGTATGATTTGCGCAAGTGAATCCCTGTCCCATGAAAAAGACGCGCTTGTGCTCTTCACAGGAGGGAGTTCCGCACGTCTTGCATATTCCTATACCATGCCCAGAATAGATATCATATCGTGACTTGGTATCTCTTTGTATTGTTGGTATGCTTATCATGGCACCACTTGGTAGAAAAATTATATATCAATTCAAGACGCTTTTGCGACAAAAATGTTGCAATGGTTCTATTAGCCTTAACGAGCAGGATTATTTTACGAATATCTTTGATATCTCAGCTTTCGAGCCCGCGAATCTCTCGTAATGATTGGATTTTCCTATTCTGGCGCTTTAAGGCAAGTATATACTGTCTTCCCGAAAGCTCGCCTTCTATGTCAAAATCTGCCATTGTCATGCTAGTTATTTCCATAAACGGAAATAAGTCATCTAGTGTGTGCCTGAAAGGCAATTACAACTGCCGCATGTGTAAGATTAGCCATTTTTATAGGCATTCAGTAAAAACTTGTAATATGCTCTGCTACACTTCAAGTACTGTTGGTAGAACTTCCAATGCATCATTATGCCATGATACAATCCCATACCACAATGAGAGAAATATACCAACTATTCTTTGGTTCCAATTACGCCATAATACAGGATGATAATTTTTCATTAATTTGACTATGGTCTCGTTATCCCCAACATGATATCGTTTGAATCTTCCATCTCGAATCTCATAGATAATTTCATGATCGATCACATATCTAAGAAGACGATTTACCGTGGAATTAGAAAGGCCAAGGCCAGTTGCAATATCTGTTTGTGTGGGATTTTGTTTTTCCATAACGAACAGAAGAATGGCTTTCAAGTTATCTCGTTTCAGTATTTTGAGTATGTTTCTTTCATTTTTTTTAAACGTCCCCACCGGAAAATAGGTTCTCCTGAAATACTGACGTTCAGAAATGATTCTTCCAGAGTTTTCTAACACAGATAAATGATACTGAATTGTTCCAAGTGATACATTAAGCTCTTTTTTTATTTGTCGTAGATGAATTCCAGGATTGTCCTGTATAAATTGAAACACTCTCTCTGTATTGCTGCAGAAATTATACATTATATGTCTTCATATCTCGCACAAGTATTAAAAGACATAGCATCAAAGACACTTTTTAATAGTTATAATACAAAGTGCGAAATGAAACTTGGCAAAAGTTTTTTCAAATCAATTTGTTTTCAATTAGCAACTTGTATCACATTTTTTATTAATTCTCAATGTGAACTAATCGCAAAGATGAAGGAAACATTTGTTCTAATAAAATGCGAGTCTGGATATGAGGCCGATGTGATAAGAGAACTCCAGGAAATAGAGCAGGTCACGGAAATTCGAAGGATAATCGGAGAATATGATTTGTTAGTCAGGTTAGAGTTACCTAATGAAAGCAAAGCATACGAAACAGCTAATAAGAAAATACTAGATATGAATCAGGTCTCTTCTATTAGTGCCCTGGCATCCATGGTGAGGGAATCCACGTAATTAGATATGGGCCAATATAGATTCCTTCTAGGCATTGCAGTATTATCAGTTATAGT
Source organism: Nitrososphaerota archaeon (assembly GCA_005877205.1). Lineage (GTDB taxonomy): Archaea > Thermoproteota > Nitrososphaeria > Nitrososphaerales > Nitrosopumilaceae > Nitrosotalea. The sequence goes on along the minus strand of VBPL01000039.1, from coordinate 4,466 downwards.
ATTATGGGTTTCAATGCCAGCAGTTGACGCACTGACCAACAAGATGGAATTCAATAACTGTCATACAACTGGGAGGCATTCATACGGCATTAAAGTATGTGAAGAGCATATTTGCGCACCAGGAGAATATCAGAAAATGAAACAAGAAATGTTAAGCAAACAGATGAAGGATGTCAAATGTAAATAGGCGTTAAGACAAGGAAAAAAGTGTTAAAGATGAAATCAGTTTTGGAATAGATTGCCATAGTTTTTTATTACATATTCAGATCTTCAGATACGTATTGAGAGTTTTGTACTTGAAAAAACCTTGATAAAAAAAGGTACTAAAGGAGGACAGTATGAGGATCATAAATTATTGAAAGCCATGCATTTTATCGACGTAAACTTCCTCTACATAATCCCTATAATGCTATTTCTAGGAAGTTTTTTCATTTACTCGTATAATTTAGAAGATCAACCTTGGCATGGAGACGAAGTCAATTATCTCGGATGGGCTGGAAATTACATCCATTTGATAAAAAATGGCGATTTTAACAATCAGTGTTTGCAATCTATCGACAATTGCAACCTCATATACCACATACCGGCACATGGAGCAACTTATAGTCCAATCCGGATGCTCTTGATTGGAATTCCCATGGGTTTGCAAAACTATGACAGCGGAGACTTTTACAACTGGTCGTGTTACTACTTTAGATGTTTTAATCCACATGAAATGCCTACTCTTCATCAAATGGCAGTGGGCCGCCTTCTTTCCCCATTGTTTGGAGCTCTAACTATAGTAATTTCATTTGTGATAGGAAAAATTCTTTTTAATAGATATGTTGGTATTGTGGCCTCTCTCCTTTTCTTATTCTACGATATTTGGATGTGGTACAGCAGAACCATAATGACTGAGGTGCACTACATTTTCTTCAGTCTGTTATCGTTATTGCTCTTAGTTTATTCCTTTAAGACTGAACCACCAAAGATCAAGTATCTTATTCTAAGTGCTGTCGCGTTTGGTTTTGCCCTGACTTCAAAGCTACTCTCTGTAGAATTCTCAGTTCTATTTATTGGTGTTATTTTAATTGGTAGTTTATTTAAAAGACAAGCTGGTATCATTGTTGGCAAAAAACATATTCTTAAAGTGTTCCTATCAGTTTTTCTATTTTTTACAGTAGCAGGTTTGTCATTTTTGCTAACTGAACCAGGATTTTACAAAAATCCTCTGAGCCAAATTGCAGTAATGAAAAGTGACATGGACAATTATAATCGTGATGTTTGGTACATTGGGTATCCAACTCTTCATGGCATTCAGATTTTCAGGGTGATATCTCTTTTTAATTATATACTTTTTCCAAGTTTTTTAGAATATCACGTATATGAGCCTGATTTCAAATTAAACGATAATTATGGTTGGCTCAACCCTCCAACCTATTCAAGTATTGCTTTAACCGTCTTTTTCTTCTTTGGATTTGGATACTTAATCCAGAAAATTAGAAAATCGAAGGATTACTCATCAGAGATATTTCTCCTAATTTGGTTCATTAGCACATTCATATTCTCACTTTTAATGGCAAAGGACTTGCACCTTGAAAGATATCTCCTACCTCTTATGATTTCAGACATTTTTATTGCATCTTATGGGCTTTGGAATTTCGTCAAAGATATTTCTAATAACAAAACAAAAATTGCTTTTGTTATATACTTCATATTTACTCATTCTGTAACCACTTTGATTTATTGGAAGGAGGTTTACAATTCTCCACATACAATTTGGACTAGCCCACTTCCGTATGGGACTCTCCAAGAATCATTTTTTAACCCTTTTGGGTTTGTTGTAAATGCAATATTTTCAGCCTTTTTCATTCTTATGGTACTGATTCGGCTTCGAAAAAGAATTGCATTTATATCAACAAAAAGTCAGAGAGTAAAATGAGAATCCGCTAGCGATGGCAAGTTTGTACTGGATTAGAACATACTCATTGTATTAGTCTTCAAATCGAACCATAAAAATATGGAATCAAGACGCCCTAAGCAAGATCCTCTATGGTTTAGGCCATATCTATTTATCAGAATTGTGGGTTTGTATCTGCTAGTCTCTAAGGCAATTGTAATTTTATTAGCTATAGATATCTATCAAACGTGGGGCACAACCTTACCAGATGTAGCTACCAAGGCTGGACTTGTTGGAGTCTATCTTATTCCAATGAGTGGCATACTGATAATCTGGTCTTTACTCTCAATAATAGGTTCAGTCAAGCTATTTCGGTTACACAAAGAAGGGTTTTGGATCTCGCTTGCTGCCGTATTTATGACTCTAATCGTCTTTCCTTCATCCTTTACTTTGTATGTGAATTTTGCAAATAATTTCTCATCAGCACTTGTCAACACACAGGCAAATTATGCTATATCCTCCTTGACTATTGCTGCTGATATAACCATGATACCCTTATTGTTAATTTCTCGTACACGAGTAAAGTGGAAGTCTGGATCTAGTCTTTCTCAAACTAGTTCATCAGAACATGCATAAAATTCATTCAAATTTTTTTTACTAACTTGCAGAAACCACTTCAAATGAAAAAGTTTGGTGTGCTGGAATATAGCCATCTTTTGTTGCGTCTATATCAACTTGGAATATTCCTGGTTTTGAGTTGCCGCCTATTGTCCAAGATAATTCAAACGCACCATTAGAATCAGTTACTCCGGAGAAGTCCTTTGTGGTATCGCCTGAAGCATATGTCACGTGTACCGATACAGCCGCGCCGGATACAGGATTTGTTCCGTCGGAGACCTCGACTGTCATTTCCTGAACGGTTCCCCGTGTGATATAATCATGTTCTGCAAGATCCATCCGTAATGTTCCACTTGGCGCTTGTGGTTTGTTTGTTGTTTTTTGTACAGTTGCGGTATTTGCAGATACAGTGCCGTTTGGTAGAATCTCTTGTATAGCTGTTACTGGGTGAATCTCAGCCCAGCTACCATGTTCTAGATCAAGCACATAGGAGCCTGTTACTAAAACATGAGTCCCAACTGGTGGAACGTTTATGATATATCTGAAATCCTGGCATGATTGTATAGCGTCTTGCTGTTCTACTGGATTTTGGCAAATTAGTTCTAGTACTAAATCACCGTGTTGCTGGTCCACATTTGCTTGGTTTACCATATCCTGATACTCGAGGTCAAGTGCTAATCTAATATGGTAATCTCCGTCTGGTTCTTCTCTGATGTTTTCTATAGTTCCAGAAACCTGGGTGCATACTTCTATGATATTGAGTCGCTGCGGATGGTATACGTGCTCCCATAGAATCGGATCGCACTGGACTGTATTTACAGCTATGACACCATTTGATACTAGATACTCTATACCTTTTACAAATTCAGAATCGTCGATTTGACCTTCTGACCAGTACTTTGCGTTGTTTTTAATCCATGACGGAATTCCATTAGATTGGTTTGCATTTGGTTTTGTTTGCGGTATCTTCATTATTCCCTGGTTGATTAGATATTCGATCCCCTTTGTAAAATCAGAATCCTCTATTTGTCCTTGGGACCAATATTTTGCGTTATTTTTAATCCAGCTTGGAATCGATGGTTCTTGAGCAGTTGCATTTGCTGAATGACTAATCAGAACTACTAATGATATGCCAAGAATCAGATAAAGACTGAGGTTTTTTGTCAATTTACAACCTATCTATCATACATTCAGAACAAAAATGTTATTGTGGCTCATTTGGCTGATCCCATGACGGTAACTGGATAAAGACAAGGTCATCTGGTTTGACTATTAATCAAAGCTATAATGAAAGTTAAAATAAATAATTACAATACAAAATCATCTAATGAATCTTGTCTCTCAGGCCTTCTTGAATTTTTATGGCAGTAGTTGGGCAAACAGTTTCACACGCTAAACAGTATATACATGCTTTTTCTGCAAAAGGATCAGACTTGTCATACTCGTTTAGGTTGTTACCAGGGCCGTTTGAAGTTGTACCTTCTTGTGGTTTGAGATTCCAACCAAAAACTAGAACTGGACATGCGCTTATGCATGCTCCATCTGCTATACAAAGATCAAAATCAACCGCTACGTTTGTTCCATGGATTCCCAGATAGCCTTTTTCGGATACATGTTTCTCTACGAGTTCTTGATCATGTGAATTTATCCCTGTAAAGTCCAGTTCTCTTTCAACACCCTCTCCCCAAACATAATGGCTGTCTCCTGATGCCTGATTGCTGTGCTGTTGCACTTTTCTTGGTAGCTTTTTGTAAAAGTCGGGATCGATAGGCATATTCCATACACTTCTCTTTATACCATTTAACACTATTCGTAGCTATGAGTCTCGTTCAAGTAGATTCCAGCACTGGGTACCAATAATTTTATCCTCTTATTGCCAACCTATAATTTTGCCGGTTTTAGCATCGATCCTGACTTTTTTGGTCCTTTCACCAAACGGGGAAACCATCACTTCGACCAACCAAATCCC
>VBPL01000017.1 GCA_005877205.1 Nitrososphaerota archaeon | reverse complement strand
CAAGAACGGTATCTGCTTTTATTCATTTACTCAAAGAATAATACGGGGACTTCAATCAAAATTCTTGATGACCTTTGATGCAGTAATTACGGGTTCACACGTTGTACTGCCAAATGGAATAGTTGAAAAGAATATTGTAATAGACGACGGAAAGATAATTGGCCTAACAAACGATGTTCCCCAATGCGATACTACTATAAATGGTAGCGGACTGGTGTCACTTCCAGGCGTAATTGATCCACATGTTCATTATGGAGTATATTCACCAATCAATGAGGCTGCAATAACGGAATCTAGAGTTGCTGCGATTGGCGGGGTAACTACAATGATGCGTATGTTGAGGCTAAGTGGATCTTACAAGAAGAATCTAGATTCTCATCTTGCGGAGAGTTCGAAGTCGCATTACGTTGATTATTCAATTCATGCTGCTATACTACATAAAGATCAGATTGATGAAATGGAATTTTGTAGAGAAAAAGGAATCACGTCGTTCAAGATATACATGAATCTGGGTGACGAAGTTGACCACGTCTACATGGACATGCAACCTGGCGAAAAGTCTCTCCGAGAAGAAAGAGTAGAAATGAAACCTGAAATGGTTGAGAGAATAATAGCCAAGGCAGTATCTCTTGGATGCACGGCTCTAATTCACGCTGAAGATTACCAAATGTGCTCATGTGGTATGAGGGAGAAAAAAGAGAAAAAGAGAAACGGTCTTGCCGCATGGTCTGAAAGCAGGCCGGTAGAATCAGAGGTAAAATCAATATTGATTGCTTCTAAGATGGCAAGAAAGGCAGGGTGTATTGTATATTTTGCGCATGTAGGATCACAGGGTGCAATCAACGCCATATTTTCAGAAAAAAAGAATGGTACCAAAATTTTCGTTGAGACATGTCCTCATTATCTCACATTATCGTATGAATCACAGAAAGGATATCTGGCTAAAGTAATGCCACCAATACGATCATCAAAAGACATTGAGGCCATCTGGAACGGGATGAGAAGCAGTAACATTGACTGTATTGGTACTGATCACGTAGCAAATCGCGTAAAGCTAAAGTTAGGAGGAGAGACTGTATGGGATGCTTTAGCTGGATTTCCTGGATTAGGTACTATGGTGCCCATCTTGCTAAATGAAGGAGTTAACAAAGGAAGGATAACTCTTCAGCAGTTATCGAATTTAACAAGCCTGAACACCGCTAGAATATTTGGAATGTATCCAAAAAAAGGCATAATCCAGAAGGGTTCGGATGCTGATGTTGTTCTCGTGGATATGAAAAAGGAAGCAAAGGTATCTGCCGAACTTTTTGGTGGCTTTTCTGATTATAGTGTTTATGAAGGATGGGAATTGAAAGGATGGCCTGTAAAGACAATTGTTAGAGGTTCAGTCGTAGCTGAAGATTTTACGGTACTCGCAAAGCCAGGTTACGGCAAATATGTTCCAAGAACTATCTCATCATAAGATTTCAAATTTGCCATCTTCTTTTGCTTTGTAAATTATGTCAGGTTTTGAAAAGATTCCTACTTCGATAACACCTGGAATCTCTATTATCTTTGTTGCGAGTTCTTTAGGTCTAGATATTTCACCAAAATCACAATCCAATATTATGTTTCCATTTTCAGTTACAAAAGGATAATCTCGTTCTAGTACTCTGATATGTGGGATGCCGCCATATTTTCTGATTTGAATTGTGGCTGTATTTCTTGCAAACTGATGTACCTCTACAGGCACCTTCAGATTAAGTCTTCTAACAAATTTTGATTCATCAGCTATGATTACTACTTTTTTTGCAATGCTTATCAGAATTTTTTCTCGTAAAAGTGCACCTCCACCCCCTTTTATCATATTTCCTTTTGCGTCAATTTGATCGGCACCATCAAAAACCAGATCAATGTGGCTGATCTGATCCGGTTCAACTATGGATATCCCGCCTTTTTCGGCTTCTATCTTAATTTGTAAAGATGTTGGTATAGCTTTCACCACCAGTTTCTTTTTTTTCAGATATGATGATAACATTCTCACTATTGCGGTTGCAGCTCTCCCGCTTCCAAGTCCGATGACATAATTGTTCCTTACCATCCTCAGTGCTTGAGGAGATAATGCCTTTATGGCATCATCTATTGTCAACTACTCTACCTCTACTTGTTCAAGTTTTGATAGGGCCTTCATGATTTCGCTTTTTATTTTGTCTAAATCCTTATCATCATCATCGAGTTTTTCTTCTTCTGGTATTTTGATTGGTGCAGGAAGCTGAACTTTCTTTTCTGGTGCAGGTAATGACTCAGACTTTGATAGATCCAATGCGGAAATTTCCTCTTTTGTACTTTGCATGACTACGGGGGAAGCATCCGTGGATTCTTTAACAGTTGTCTTTGCTTTGATCGCATCCTCGAGAATTTGATTTGCTTCCACCGAAGATGGTTTGATGAGTTCTGCAGGAAACTCCGGGATCTTGTTAGTTATTTCAGTTAAGGTGCTAAGCTCAACGGATCTATGTCTTTGCGGCGTTGAGTTCTCAATTGGAGGCAATAACGTCTGGGGTTTATCTTTTTGAGTCTCTGTTCTAGTTTCAATCTTTCTTATCTGTGGTTTTTCGTGTGATACCCCTCTGGCTGCTTCTGGTTGTTTTGTTTCCACTGTACTTGGAACAATCTTTGTTGAGATTTCATGTAATCTCTTATCTAGCAAAGATAGTTTGTTGTCCATTAACGAAATTAGGCTATCCCCAATTGGACCCAAGTCAGGATATTTGCTTCCGACTTCAAGTTTTTCTATCTTAGCAATTGTGGTTCCAAGCTCGTGCTGGTATCGAATCAAAAGTTTGTCTTTATGGACTCTTGAAAGGTCAGAATCTTGTTGGTGGAGCCTTGCAATCGTTTTCGTTAGTATTTCCTTTTCTGTTCTCAGTGATTGTAGTTGATTTTCAAGAATAAGATTAACGCTTGCAGTTTGATTGTTGTGCCTTATTTTTGGAATTCTATTTAATGCTACAGCAGTGCATGCGCCTGCAAGAGAACTAAGAACAACCGCAATTTCTTCCATTTAGGTATACCATTTGATCCAACCATATTTTCTTATTTTAGGATCTGGATAACCACAGCTAGCACATCTTTTGTGCCTTGCATGAAAAGCATTCTTTCCACATCTTCTACACCTTATGTGAGGATGCTTTTTGGTATATCCTCCCATTGAGGTAGTGCCTTTGGTCATTATACTCTCACGTTGGTGGAGGAGATATGATAACTACGTTGTCTCCTCTGACAACTATGGTTCCAAGACTTTTAGACTCTCCCTCAGAAGGGATCTCTTCTGAAGAGTCAAGTAGCAGGTTCATGTGCTGGTCAAATCCATGAAGATTACCTCTTATCACTTTGCCGCCTTTCAGCTTGATAAGAACAACCTTGTTTAGGCTCTCGTCCAGTACTTTTACTGCCATGTCAACTGACATCTATTTCACTTATTACTCACTCTATCAAGGGTATATATTAAAATTTCATTGGTGTAATTTTCGGCTTTTTCCGGTAAGGCAAGTTTGACTCTCTTTAACAATTGCAGTGACTATTTCATCTAGAATCCTTCTCCCATCTTTTGCGGTAGCATTTCTGGGATCTCCCCAAACTCCATTTTTTGTTACATAAGGGAACGATTTCTTTGCAAGCCTACTTAATCTAGCCAGTTCTCGGTCTGATAAGCCGTTTGGAACAAGGCCTTTCTTTGCTTTGTTCATTTGAACTCTTTTTGAGATAGCTAGCATTATGGACGTCTCTACAAATCCTGCGTGATCAAATTGCCGTTTCATGAAGTGCCAATAAGAATAGACAAGAATTCGTGTATTAATACCATGAATCTTACTCACCCTTTTGGGTATCTGCTTTAACGCGGTGTGATTCCCGTGATGCCCATTTAGGATTATTATTGTAGCGATTTTGTTCTTATAAAGCGAAACACACAGATCAACCAATATCTTTTGTAAAGTAGTGGCTGTTATACTGAGGTTAAAGAATGGGCTGTGTTCAAAGGAAACCCCGTATTCAATTGTGGGAAGTAGAAGAAAGCCCATCTTATCTGAGATCTTCTTGGCTATGTATGAGACTATATCAGAATCAGTAGAGACTGGCAGATGAGGTCCATGTTGTTCTATCGAGCCTACTGGTATTAATGCAACGGATTTCTTTCTTGTTTGTTTGTGAATATCGAAGTTGGTGAAGTCTTTTACAATCATCTAGATCTTCTTGGTTTCACATGTACCTTGCCCCAATACACTTCAAGTCTTCTATCAAGATGCATCTTTACTGCTTCTAACAATGTCTTAGCTTCCAATCTTTGTCCTTTCTTCTTTAGTGATCCCAAGGTCTCATTTTCCTCAATCGCAAAAGCATCTTGGAAGATTATTGGACCTTGATCTAGATCTTCGGTTATGTAGTGTGCAGTACACCCAACAATTTTTGCACCGCGTTCGTATGCTTGAATGTAGGCGTAAGCGCCAGGAAAGGCTGGCAATAGCGATGGATGTATGTTAATAATCCTATTAGGATATCTCCAAACAAAATTAGGAGAAAGTACTCTCATGTACCTAGCAAGAACTATCAAGTCTACGTCGTATTTTTTCATGACAGCAATTATTTTCTCTTCTGCGGCTGGCTGATCTTTTTCATTGACAAGTATAAATGAGATCTTGGCTTTCTTAACCAAAGGAGACAAAGTATTTTCTGTACCGACCACAACAACAATTTCTCCTTTAAGCTGCTTTTTTGCTCTTGCTTCAAGTATGGCTTGCAGACAGTGATCTTCCTTGGTTACAAGTACTGCCACTCTTTTTCTTTTGGATACCTCATAATGGATATTAACTTCCATTCTAAGGTTCTTCGCTAGTCTCTCGGCTTCTTGGTTGAATTTTCGGATATCGATTTTTTTTGTAAAAGATGCTTCGAGGTACATGCCAAAGAGACCCTTTACCACATTTTGGTTTATCTTCTCAATGTTTCCTCCATTTTGAAAAATGAAATTTGTAAAACCTGCTACTACACCTTCATGGTCCTTTCCTAAGACGGTAAGTTCGACAATTGTTTTATTCATTCTAATTGGTAGACATGCCGTACTTTATTAATGCTTAAATAGCCTTTTGGAATATCAATTATTATTAAAATGCTAGTACGACTAGATACTTCAATTCCGTAATGAGTGATTGAATGGGAAAGGTTAGTTTTTCAATTCTTAACTTGACTGAGGAACAGTAATGGACAGACCCAGAAACTCTCATAGAGGTCACAATAGGTCAAATAGTTACGATCATAATAATCCAGTAAAAACCTGTAAGGTGTGCTCTACTATAGGTGACTGGCATTGTTATGAATGTTCAAACAATTTCTGTAATACACATTTTCATCATCACAAAGAAATGCAACTGTGCATAGTTCATTAGATGCGGGAGGTGGGATTTGAACCCACGAACTCCTAAAAGACAGGGTCCTAAGCCCTGCGCCTTTGACCAGGCTTGGCAACTCCCGCATGCACCATGACTTTTAAGACAAATTTATCTATTGTTGATGGTAGCATGGCAAGATTATTTGGTACAAACGGAATTAGAGGGATATTTGGCAAGACTCTAACTCTAGATTTTGTGTCTGATATCACCTTGTCAATTGCAAGTTTTTTCAAGAAAGGCCCGATCCTATTAGGTTATGATGGCAGAGAATCCAGCGTTATAATATCAAAAGTAGTGTCTTCAGCATTAAGCGCAGCGGGGTTAGACTCTGCAATATGTGGCTTGATACCAACTCCATGTTTGCAATTTGCTACCAAAAAACTTGGATATAATGGAGGAATCATGGTGACCGCCTCCCATAATCCTCAGGAGTATAACGGACTAAAGGTCGCAGCAAGAGACGGAATAGAAATATCAAGAGAAGATGAACATAGGGTAGAAGAGTTTTATTTTAAGAAAAGATGGAAAATTGCAAAGAAATTTGGTACAATAACAAATGAAAGTCAGGCCGTTGGCAAATATCTTGGAGGGATCAAGATACAGATAAATGCAAAGAAAATCAGATCGCGCAGACCTAAGGTAATATTAGATCTTGGCAATGGTGCTCAAGCCGTGACTGCTCCTTTATTATGCAGGGAACTTGGTTGTGGGCTTGTTGTAATTAATGAGAAAATAGATGGCTCCTTTCCCGGAAGAGGCTCAGAGCCTACACCTCAGAATCTGGGCAAACTTGCATCTACAGTAGTAAGATCAAAGGCAGATTTTGGAGTGGCCTTTGACGGAGATGGTGATAGAAGCATTTTCTGCGATGAGAAAGGAAGTATCCTAACTGGTGATAGGTCGGCATTACTTTTATCAAAGCACATATTGGATAGATATCCAAAATCTAAAGTAGTAACTTCAGTGAATTCTACATCAGTAATAGAGAAAATCGCAACCAAGACACGATCAAAGGTAATAAGAACAAAAGTAGGTAGTGTAGAGGTTTCACGCAAAATGGTCTTAGAGGATGCAATAATCGGTTTCGAAGAAAATGGTGGTTTTATGTATGGTAAACATAACCAAGTAAGAGATGGTTGTATGGCAATGGCTCTTATGCTAGATTTGCTGTCAAGCACCAAAGGATCCTTGTCGGAAGAAATGGCCAATCTACCTCCATCTTATACAACGAAAGGCAAAATAGAATGTTCGAAGGATGATTTCAAAAAAATAATTAGAACATTAAAAAATGAACCTTACAAAAGAGACTTTACTGATGGCATCAAAATCTTTCTTGACGAATCAAGCTGGGTCATGGTTAGATTAAGTGGAACCGAACCAATAGCGAGGATCTACGCGGAGTCTGACTCTCAAGTTGGTCTGGATGATATTTTCTGCAAATACATGTCGAAGATAAAGTTGGCAGTAGGCAGATAACACTTTTAAAACCATTTGAAAGCACACAAGGAATGGAAATGATCCCAATGGGTGATACATGTGGCTAAAGCTTATTACGTAAAGTTTCAAGTGCCCTCTGATCTGGTTAGCCCAATCTATGAAGCAGTAAGGGTTGCTCATCAAAGTGGCAAGGTAAAGAAAGGTACAAACGAAGTTACAAAAGCTATTGAAAGAGGAATAAGTAAACTTGTAATCATCGCTGAAGATGTAGAACCACCAGAGGTAGTCGCTCACCTTCCTATACTCTGCGAGGAACATAGTATTCCGTATGGATTCGTCCCAAGCAGACAAGAGCTAGGAAAAGCTTTGGGAATCGATGTTACCTCTGCAGCCGCTGCGATAATAGATTCAGGAGATGCTCAGCATATAGTTGATCAGATTGTGGCATCACTGTCGCAGATAAAGGGTGGTCAAGCTAACAAATGAGTACCGAAATTCCTATTCCCGCTGAAGTAATACAAATCGTAGGAAGAACCGGTATTGCAGGTGAAGTAATACAGGTTCGAGTTAAGATTCTTGACGGAAAAGACAAAGGGAGAATTCTTACTAGAAATGTAAAGGGCTCGGTAAGAATGTCTGACATTCTTATGTTACGAGAAACGGAACGCGAAGCAAGAAAAATAAAGTGATTTAGAATTGAGTGTTCTTCTTAAACCTTGTAGTTTCTGTAATAGGCCAGTAGCAAAAGGTTCCGGTACGATGCTTGTGAAAAATGACGGTACAGTATTTTGGTTCTGTTCTTCGAAATGTAAGAAGAATATGCTAGTCCTGAAACGTGATCCAAGAAGACTAAAGTGGACCAACAAATACGTTAAGGGCGGTATTAAGGTCAAAAAGTAAATGACTGAACAAACACTATTCATAGTAAAACCTGATGGTGTAGAGAGAAAGTTAGTAGGAGAAATAATTTCTAGATTTGAAGAGAAGGGTTTCAATATACTAAAGCTCAAGATGTTTACTTTTACGAAACAAATGGCAGAAGAATTCTATTCTGTTCATCAATCAAAGCCGTTCTTTGGAGAGCTAGTCTCTTTTATTACATCAGGACGAGTAGTTGCTGCAATAATAGAAGGTGATAACGCAATTGCAGCAACGAGGCTAATGGTAGGATTAACCAAGTCCTTTGAAGCAGCACCTGGTACAATAAGAGGCGACTTTGGACTTGGAATATCAGATAATATTATTCATGCCTCTGATTCTAAGGAAAGTTTTGAAAAAGAGGTAGCTGTGGTATTCAAGTGAAAGTGTTTGCAAATACGACAGCCTATAGTAGTAGTTCTAGGTCACGTAGACTCTGGTAAGACTTCACTATTAGATAAGATTCGAGGTACTGGTGTTCAGGCCAGGGAAGCTGGAGGAATCACACAGCATATCGGAGCTAGCTTTCTTCCCACTGAGACACTCAAGAAAGTATGTGGTCCACTTTTTACGAAAATGAGTGGGGGGACACATGAAATTCCAGGTCTATTAGTCATTGACACACCAGGTCATGAAATTTTTACAAATCTGAGAGCAAGAGGAGGTTCTGCAGCGGATATTGCCATTTTGGTTGTAGACGTCAACCGCGGATTTCAACCGCAAACTAATGAAAGTTTGAAAATATTACAGACCAGAAAAGTACCATTTGTAGTAGCTCTGAACAAAGTTGACATGATTTCAGGGTGGAAAAAAACGACGTCGCAATTTATCACACAATCAATTAAGGAGCAAGATCCTTCAATACAAACGGCTCTTGATGAGCACCTTTACAATGTGGTAGGAACTTTATCGATACTTGGATATAACTCTGAAGCATTCTACAGGGTCACGGACTTCACAAAAGAAGTATCTATTGTACCGGTTAGTGCTAGAACAGGAGAAGGAATTCCGGAATTATTAGCAGTCTTGGTAGGACTGACCCAACAGTATATGCAAAAAAAATTGGACCAGACGGAAAAGCCAACCAGAGGAATAGTTCTTGAAGTTAAAGAAGAAATTGGCTTGGGAGTTACTGCTAATATCATCTTAATTGATGGCCATCTCAGAAAAAATGATTCTATAGTACTTGCTAAAAGAGACTCAGTAATAGTTACCAAACCAAAAGCAATACTTTTACCAAAACCATTGGATGAAATGCGCGATCCCAGAGACAAGTTCAGACCTGTAAACGAAGTTGTTGCTGCAGCTGGAATAAAGATTGCATCGCCTGATCTTGAAGGCGTATTGCCTGGAAGTCCAGTCTATGCTAGTACCGACGAAACTAAGATTGAGGAATTCAGAAAATTGATCGAATCCGAGATGAAGTCAGTTTTTGTAAAAGCTGATACAAAAGGAATCATTCTAAAATGTGATACCATAGGTTCACTGGAGGCTCTAACTGATATGTTGAAAAGACAGAATATTCCAATATCAATAGCTGACATAGGACCAGTAACTAGGAGAGATGTCATAGAAGCATTGGCAGTAAAGGAACATGACAGACATCTTGGAGTGGTCATAGCATTTAACGTAAAAATTCTTCAGGATGCCCAGGAGGAAGCAGATGCAAATCACATCAAGATTTTTCATGATCAGGTAATCTACAGCCTCATCGATAACTACCTTAATTGGGTTCAAGAAGACACAGCAAATGAAGAGAATGCAATTCTTCAAGAATTGACTCCAATTTGCAAATTTACGTTTTTGAAAGGATACATATTTAGAAAAAGCAACCCAGCAGTTTTTGGTATACGTGTGGATGTTGGCTTGTTACGACAAAAAGTTGCCGTTATGAATGCAGATGGTAGAAGAATTGGAGTAGTGCACCAAATTCAGGACGGTGGGAAATCAATCAATATGGCCAAAAAAGGTCAAGAAGTAGCTGTATCAATCCAAAATGTGACTATAGGCAGACAAATATCTGAAGAAGAAGTTTTCTATTCTCTACCTTCATCTCACGACGCCAAGCTTTTACTAAAAAGATTTGAACATAAGTTAAGCCCAGAGGAAGTTGAAGTCCTCAAAGAGATCATGACAATTCAAAGAAAATTGAATCCGGCTTACGGTTACTAGGCGTATTTTTGAGCAAGCATGTGAAGACCAGGTTCACCAACTGCCCCTACTGCCTTGTCGACAGGTTTCCCGTTCTTAAAGACTATGAATGTTGGAATTGCATAGACTCCATATCGTTGAGAAATGCCTTGTGAGTCATCAACATTCACACGAGCAAATTTTATTGTCTTGTATTTTTTTGCAAGTCTTGTAAATACAGGAAGCATGAATTGGCACGGACCGCACCACGTAGCCCAAAAATCTACTATCATAGGAGTTTCGCCGACTAGCGCCTTATCGAAATTGGTATCATCAAGTTCTAGAATTTCTGGTACCTTACGAGCGGTCATATCAGTCAATTTCTTTTTCATGATTCTCTCTAGTTCTTCGTCTACCAAACTTATTGAGGTATGGCTAAACGTTATTTAATAATTTAGTCTACAGATCAAGAAGAAATCGCATCACCACAGGCTTCTCTTCTTTTATTTCCATAAGGTGGTACGTTGGCGCTTTAATTTCTAATTTAAAATGGTGTTTATCAAAATCAATCTCTTCCCCCACTATTCCTGCCTTAAGAAAATATTTACTGTTCTTTCTAATTTGTACACTAAAACGTCTTACTGCAAATCCTTCAGTTATCGTTAGTATGATTATTTCCTCAAGCCATGTATAAAGTAGACTATCCAACTCATCTGCACTAATTTCGATCTTCTTTTTTGTCTTTTCATCAACAGATTTAATGTCAAGAATTGTATCAACCGTAGCGATTCCGGCATTTTCGAAGGCCTCTTCCAATGTTGTACCGGTGACCTCAATGAATGCATCCGTCATGTGTTCCAAGTACCGATATGTCATAGATCTTGCTAAGTCTGACTAGTACTATTAATTTATGTCAATTGTGATTTCTCGTAATCAGAAAGTCTAAATGCATTAGAAAAAGAATGAGTCTTGAAATTGGATCTACCGCGTGGTATGAGAGACATAGAACCAAGGGAGTCTTCTACAATCGAGTACGTACGGCAAAGATTCGTTGAAACATCAAATCTGTTTGGATTTCAGTTCATGGAACCATCTCCTATAGAATTGGTTTCGGTGATAGAAACAAAGAGTGGTCCGTCAATCAAGAATGAGATTTACTACTTTACCGATAAAGGAGATCGTGAGGTTGCTCTACGCTTTGATTTCACTATAGGTCTCACTCGTTATGCGGTATCTCAAAAATCGATGAGACTT
Organism: Nitrososphaerota archaeon; assembly: GCA_005877205.1. Classification (GTDB taxonomy): domain Archaea; phylum Thermoproteota; class Nitrososphaeria; order Nitrososphaerales; family Nitrosopumilaceae; genus Nitrosotalea. The sequence continues at coordinate 24,126 of VBPL01000017.1, read as the reverse complement.
CCTGCGAAGTTCTCAACATTCGGTGGAGTCTGGCGTTATGATGAACCACAAAAGGGTAGATACAGATTCTTTCACCAGTGGGATGTAGAAATATACGGAGAACCAAACATAGAATCAGATGCAGAAATAATAGACTTTACATCCAAATTTTTCGCTAGTCTAAAGCTACAAAACATTGTAATAGATATCTGCGATCGAGAGCTTATAGAATCACATGTAAGAAACATTTTCAAATCGAATTCCGACAGCGTTGTAAGCGATATCTTGCGAGCAGTAGATAAGATCCAAAAAAAGAGAAAGCAGGAAATAATTCAAGAATATCAGGGAAAAGGATATTCAGTTTCGGATTTGGAAAAAGTTCTGGAATTTTCTCAAATTAAAGGAACTCCCAAAGAAATAGAAAAAAAGATTGATGTCAGTAGATTACAAAACTGGAACAAAATTTTACAGCTTTTTGAATCTCTTAAAAATCGTGGAGTAGAAAACATCAGAATAAACTTTGGTATAGTACGAGGTCTTGACTATTACTCAGGGATAGTGTTTGAGGTCTTTGATAGTAGCTCGGATCTAGGTGCACTTGTAGGTGGCGGGCGATATGATACCTTGACAAAAGCATTTGGCAGAAATGATCTCGGTGCTACGGGAGCGGCAGGGGGAGTAGAGCGTATAGCACACTCAATAGAACACCAGCGGATAAAGATTCATTCAGACAGTTCGCGTGTTTGGGTCGTATTTGTTAATGAAGACATGAAAAAAATTGCAACAAGTATCGCTTCTCAACTTAGACTGAAGGGAGTTGCCGCTGAGGTAGATTTGACAGGAAAATCACTAAAAAAGCAGATGGAAATGGCATCTAGTTCAAGGTACGTAATCATAGCAGCCCCAAAGGAATATGCAGATAATTCTGTGATAGTTCGTAATATGAAAGATGGTTCAGAAAAACAGATCAAAATCGAATCTGTATTAAATAATCCTAGATCTAGTCTTCAACTCTAAATGCCTTTGTTAACATTACAAGCTCAGGACCATTGGTGAGAGCGCCAACAACCAAAGAAGCGTTGTTTGCTAGGACACCAGCAGCAATGAAAGGTGACCCACCATTGATTGTTGCTGGTTCAAGTTCTACTCCAAGTACCTGCGATATAGTCTTGATATCTTCTTCTTCAGTTGCTGGATGTATTATTCCGCCGCGAGAAGTTGCTATCACCATTGCACCAGCTTGATGATATCCAGCAATCCTCTTTCTTATTACTTCGATACCGAGAATATCTTCAACTTTCTTTACGTACTCGTTGGGAATAAGAGGTGACATTACTCCTCCCTTATCATTTACGCAAATCAGATTGCCTATTGCTGTATGTTTCGTTTTTTTCTTTAGCTGAATCCTTTCTTCTTCCAAACAATTTCGTGGTAAAAGTAAACCATTATTATTGACAACCATGAGCACACCTAGAAGTCTGGTGTTTGCAACTGATGTAAAGATATGATCCGTCTTCAAAAACTCACAGAGATTCTTGACCTTTGTTATGGCAAAACCATTAGGAATAAAGACAAATCTGTCATTACACTTTGCGTAAATACCTACGTTTGGACTTCGATAAACATCGTACTTGAAAATTCCCAACGATACCGACCTGTCTATGAAAAATATGAATTTATCTTGTATTACACTTTAAATAAGTAACGACATTTCTGCAATATTGTGCCAATAGATCTAAACTTTCCCAAAAACCATCAAGTAATGGAGAAATTCAAAGATCCATTAAGCGATAATTATCATCTTGTTTGGGGGCCTGGGCGTCTTGCAGAAGCTGCTTCAGATCCTAAAGTGAAATCTGATTATCAAGCAGCAAGCGAAGAGATTAAACCACTAGGAGTACATGGTACATTTGTTGCAGTAGACTGGGATTCCTGTATTGCTGATGGCATTTGCTTACTAAGCTGTCCTGTTAAGGTATTCGAGTGGTATAAAAATCCGGGTGAGACAAGTAGAAATGACAGGAAGAACTACACGGACAAGGCAAATCCGGTAAAAGAGGCAGACTGTATTTGGTGTATGGCATGCGTTGAAGTTTGTCCAACAAAAGCAATTAAAGTAGATCAAGCAAATCTTGAAATTCATGAAAAAGAGATCGCTAGGCTTCCTTAGTTTAAACTATGTCTAGGTTTAAATAACATATCCTGTGACAAAAAAACATGCCAATAGCAGAAGACTTTCCAAAGGGTTACAAACCGCTTGGAAGAATAACGTACGCTGGCGGTGAACAGTTTCACTTTAGATGGGGTCCTGGTAAATTAGCAGAGGCTTCTAAAGACGAAAAATGCAAAGAAGCATTCAAGGCCCGCGGTGAAAAAATAGAGCCTGTAGGCGTAAGTGGCACAATGGTCGCAGTAGATTGGGATTCTTGTGTTGCTGATGGTGCATGTATAGAGGCTTGTCCTGTACAAGTCTTTCAATGGTACAGAACAGAAAAGGATATTCCAGCAAAAAAAACAGTAGATGTCGATTTTGCTGGAACTGGTAGTTCAGTAAAGGAAGAACGAAAGGACTACACAGACAAGGCTGATCCAGTAAGAGAGCATGACTGTATTTGGTGTATGGCATGTGTTTCAGTTTGTCCTCCACAGGCAATCAAAGTAGATCAGTCTAATCTAGAACACCATGAAAAAGCGGCAGGAACCTACAAGAAACTAGAAACCGGTTCTGTTAATCCACACGCACACCACTAAACTTTTCGTCTTTTTATTTTTCTTGATTATTCAAGAATATTGTATTTTAACCTGCCAACAAGTACAGAAAATGCCAAATTTTAAACAAATTTTAACAAGTCTGTCCGAACAAGACTCGCAGAGGTCGCCTAGCCCGGCATGGCGTGGGCCTTGAGAGCCTATGTGCGCAAGCACGCGGGGGTTCAAATCCCTCTCTCTGCGCCTACTTTCCTATTTTGCCAAGCTCTGCAAGTAAAGCCGAAAGTTGAATCTCTGGATTGGTGCCTATTATTAGTCGATAATCATATTTTGCTATCGATTCCAAAATCTCTGACAGATGGGCGGTTTTAAGTTTGTAGCACGCTTCATTTAGATACTTTAGGAAATCAGACTCCGACATGCCGTATACCTTGATGAGCTCTATCATTTTATTTCTTGCTTCCGATAGCTTCCCGGCAAGGGCAAGTTTTAGGATTTCACCTACATCATTTGTTTTTGCAAGCCCAGCCGAGGCCTTTACATTAGATTCATCTACTGTTCCTAAGCTTGCAGTAGCCTGCAATATGTTGATAGAATGTCGCATGTCTCCTTCAGAATATGAATAGATCGTATTTAGACCATCTTCGTTATACTTGACTTTCTCCTTCTTACAGATTTCTTCCAAGTAGCTTATGACATCGTCTTCAGATATCCTTGTGAACTTGAAAACAGCACATCTGCTCTGAAGAGGCTCTATTATTTTTGATATGTTATTTGCAATTATGATAAATCTGCAGTGTCTTGCAGTATCCTCAATAATTCTTCTTAAAGCGGTTTGAGCATCAGAAGTCATTTCGTCTGCTTCATCCAAAATAACAAGCTTGAAAGGAATTCTTGTATCAAGACCTGAGAATCTAGCAAATTTCTTCACCCTGTCTCTTACCATGTTTATACCACGTTCGTCTGACGCGTTTAACTCAAGAGTATATTCACGCCACGAATCTCCAAGAATTTCTCTTGCAAGGCATAACGAAGCTGTAGTTTTTCCTACTCCCGCGGAACCAGAAAATAGCAAATGCGGCATTTCTGGTGTGTTTTTCAGAAGAGATCTCAGACTACCTATTATCTCCTTCTGGTTTATTATGGCGGAAAGTTTGGTTGGCCTATACTTTTCTACCCACATGGTAGATTCAGTCATAGGCTCCTACCTATCTCGCCTACTAATAAAATTAAGTCTTCAAGATCTTTGGAACCGATGATAAAATAGAATTTGTAGGTAATTATCGCATAACCAGTTGTTATTAAGTTCGGTGACGGGCTAAAAACTAGAAGATTGATTGCCTTTGAGTGAACTAATGAATATGCAATACGTTCTTGATTATGAGAACTCGTCTCAATATAATAATAAAACAAGATCAAATGATCAAAGTAAATTGTTAACAGAATTGATCGATCGTACTAGTTAAAGGCTTGAAACATGAAGGTTTGAAGGATATTGATGAATATCTTAGATGTAACCCAACTTTATACGATAGGATATAGGCTTCAGGATGTCAAAGTTACGTTTAAGCATGACATGAAAATTGAGATGCATGAGGTCTCTATTGGTGCGAAATACAGCGAAACCCAAAACATACCTCGTTGGATAGCAGAAATACTTGAATTAGAAAAAATAGTGGATGTCTATACCACTGACATGGTCGCTGAACTCAAACAAACCATCGTAAGAGAAAATAGCCAGGGCACGTTTGATCTTTCCACACTCCCATCTGATTTCTATATAAAATGTAAATTGTATTTACAACGATTACCTACACAAGATCTGGATAGGGTTGGAAGTATGCTGAATACACTAATTAGAACAAGACGAAGTAAAATAATTAATTTGGCTGATTCCTCTAAAATGACTTCCGATCTCGCAAAAAAACTTTCAATAGAAGAACAAATATTTTTTAATTCAGTATATTTACAAAGTATTAATTTCACAAAACAAATTTCCGGAGATAGGAATTGACAACACTTTCTGAACCAATGCTAACAGATGCAGCGCGTTCAGATCTTGTAAAACAATTTTTAACCCAATTTAGAGACAAATCTGGTGTCTATAGATATGTGGAAGAAATCGATCAGATGATGGCCAAACAAATTCAGTATCTTGTAGTAGATTATAATGATCTAGTATCTGTTCCTCAGATAGAATCTAATTTTAATAATAAACCAGATGAAATGCTAACAGCTTTTTCTACTGCGATTACAGAAATCCTCAAACAACGATTTCCTAAATATGCAGAAAAAATCCAACATGATATTAGAGTACGAATATCGAACTATCCAGTACAACGTAGCTTGCGCTCAATAAATGCAGAAATTATTGGAAAGATGACTAGTGTATCAGGAATGGTCGTCAGATCATCTGAGATAAAACCGCTTGCAAAAGAACTCGTCTACATTTGTCCGGAGGGTCATAGAACTAGACGAATTCAAGAAAAAGGACTTGATTTTAATCAACCGTCAAAATGTGGTGATGATAAATGCACTCTTGGAGATTTAGAACTTAGTCCAGAAGAAAGTCGATTCATAGATTTTCAGATGGTTAGATTGCAGGAATTGCCTGAAGATCTGCCTCCAGGTCAGCTGCCACACTATGTAGATGTTACAGTATTACAAGATTTAGTAGATAATGCAAGGCCAGGAGACCGTGTAATCTTAACGGGAATAGTAAGAATTGAACAAGAACACATTCCATCTATGAGGGGTAAAAGTGCTATCTATAGATTAAGAATACAAGGAAATAACATAGAATTTCTAGGTGGTAAGGGAACCAAAACTTCTAGAAGCACCGAAAGAGAAGAAATTTCACCAGATGAAGAAAAAATTATCAAGTCTCTTGCAAAAAATGCAGATATTTATGACAGACTAGTTGCATCATTTGCTCCGCACATACATGGTCATGACATAATCAAAGAATCCATTTTGTTATTGATTGTAGGCTCGACCCAAAAACTTCTTTCAGACGGTGCCAAGATCCGTGGGGATATCAATATCTTCCTTGTGGGCGATCCTGGTACTGCTAAAAGTGAAATGTTGAAGTTTTGTTCAAGGATAGCTCCAAGAGGACTTTATACATCTGGAAGAGGTTCTACCGCAGCAGGATTAACAGCCGCGGTTGTTAGGGACAAGATCGGTATAATGATGCTTGAAGCAGGAGCTGTCGTTCTCGGAGACCAAGGACTGGTTTGTATTGACGAGTTTGATAAAATGAAGCCTGAAGATAGAAGCGCGTTACACGAAGTTATGGAACAACAATCGGTAAGCATTGCAAAGGGAGGAATTGTTGCTACCTTGAACGCTAGGACTTCTATTTTGGCTGCGGCAAACCCAATGTATGGAAAATATGATCCATTCAAAAATATCACCGAAAATGTTAACCTTCCTGTTCCGCTTCTCACCCGTTTTGATCTAATCTTCGTTGTAAGAGATATTCCATCAAAGGAAAGAGATAACAGAATAGCGCGACACATCCTAAATCTTCACAGAACATCGGGAACTGATATTAAATCACTTATAGATGTAGATATCTTGACAAAGTATCTGTCATATGCTAAGAGAAGTGAACCAAATCTTACTCAAGAGGCAGAAGAAAAGATTTTGGAATACTATATGAAAATGCGAAATGTGGAGTCTGAAGGTATGATTACAGTAACGCCAAGACAATTGGAAGGACTCGTCAGATTAGCAACCGCTAGGGCTAGACTTTTAATGAAAACACAAGTTGATGCAGAAGATGCTGAACGCGCAATCTTCCTAATACAGAGTATGTTAGAAGATGCGGGAGTGGATGTCAATACTGGAAAAGTTGATCTAGGGGTTCTTCAAGGACGACCTCATAGCGAAGTTTCAAAAATGCAATTGTTCATGGATGTAATGAAATCACTTGAAGGCGACGAAAAGAGACCTGTCGAGGAAAAAACCTTTGTCAAAGAATTGGTCAAGACAGGTAAATTCACAGATGAAGAAGCAAGGAAATACATCAAGAAATTGCAGCGAGAGTCAGCTATTTATGAATCAAAACCCGGTCATTATAACCGGGTATGAGAGTAGAAAATCTAGATATTCCCCAAAATGCAATCGAATTTCTTCATAATAACGACTTCATAACACTTTATCCACCTCAAGAAAAGAGTGTAAAGGCTGGATTATTAGAAGGAAATAGTATCCTTGTTTCTGCTCCCACCGCAAGCGGAAAGACACTGATTGCTATTCTTGCAATCATCAAACATCTGCTTGGCAAAAAAGGCAAGATTGTATATCTTAGCCCACTTAAAGCCCTGGCATCAGAAAAATTCTCCGAGTTTAAAAAATTGGAATTAATAGATTCTGGGAGGAAAATAAGGACTCAAATTTCAACAGGCGATTACGACCAGACAGACAAAAATCTTGGTCAAAATGACATTATCGTACTCACCAATGAAAAAATGGATTCGGTAATTAGACAAGGCGCTGAATGGATAAGTGAGGTAAGTCTTGTCATCGCGGACGAAGTACATCTACTAAGTGATAATGATAGAGGTCCAACACTCGAAATTGTATTAACGAAACTAAAGATACTGCCACAGAAACCCCAAATCCTTGCGCTTAGTGCGACTGTAACAAACGCTGATGAGATTTCTGATTGGCTAGGATGTGAGCTAGTTCAAAGTGACTGGAGACCGGTGCCTCTTTGGGAAGGAGTATACGATGATGGAGTAGTCACTATGCAAGACAGAAAAAATTTCGAAATAGAAACAAGTGTCAGGGGCGCACCCGTTGATTTGGGTTTGGATTCACTAAAAGATGGTGGACAAGCCATTTTGTTTGCGGAAACAAGGACGCGTTCTGTTTCTCTGGCGGTAAAGGCATCGGATGCAGTAGCAAAGAGACTAAGCAAGGAAGAAGAGAAAACCTTGCAGCAAATTTCACAAAAAATTCTTGATGAAAACGAGCATACTGAACTTATCAAAAATCTTGCGATGCTAGTAAAAAAAGGAGTTGCCTTTCACCATGCTGGACTCAATCAAAATTGTAGAGACCTCGTGGAATCTGAGTTCAGAAGCAGAAGAATCAAGATAATTGCATCTACACCGACCTTGGCTTCAGGAGTAAATCTTCCTGCTAGGAGGGTAGTGATTGCTAACATAAACAGATATGATGGAAAATTTGGCGCAAACAAACCTATTAGTGTACTTGAATACAAACAGTTATCGGGTAGAGCCGGCAGGCCACAATACGACAAATATGGTGAAGCCATAATTGTTGGTAGCTCCAACCGAGAAGAGCTTTTCGATTATTACATTAATGGAACTCCAGAAGCAATCACCTCAAAACTCACAGATGATAAAGCATTACGAATTCATGTGCTAAGTTTCATATCTACTAATCCTGGTATAAAAAACGACGAAATAATAGATTTCTTTTCAAAAACCCTTTGTGGTTTTCAGGAACGAAAGACTACCATAAAATTCAAAATTCAAATAGCATTAGGCTATCTTGAATCTGAAGAACTTGTAAAGCAGAAGGGAAGTAGATTTATCACTACTGAATTTGGAAAAAAGACTTCTACATTGTATATCGATCCGCTAACCTCCGTTTTATTTAGAAAGTCATTGCAAAAAATTTCAAAAAGAAAAAGGCATACACTTGGCTTACTTCATCTTATCACAAGCTCCGAAGACTTTTTCCCAAAGTTTTCTCTACGGAACAAGGACTATGAACTTATAGGGAATCTCCTTGAAAATTATGCTAATGGGCTAGTAGAAAATATTTCAGAATATGATTGTAATAGAAGTCTACTTGCTGTCCATGCTTGGATCAATGAATCAAGTGAGGTCTTTCTATCTGATAACCTGAGCATCGAATCTGGAGATATGCACAGAATGGTGGAAACTGCTGATTGGCTTGTTCATGCACTATATGAGCTAGCTAAACTTGAAAAAAGAAACAATGTCTTGGAAGAGATTGATGCTTTAAGGGCAAGAATAGCCTACGGAATAAAAGAGGAGCTTGTAGAGTTGGTTAAAGTGAGAGGTATAGGAAGGGTTCGAGCTAGGATTCTCTTTAAGAATGGCATTAAAACCCTTGATGAGCTAGCTACTACACCCATTGAAAGACTTGCAAAAATAGACAAGATTGGACCAGTTATTGCAGAAAACATAAAGACGCAGCTAAAAAAGATAAGGTAATGTTAGAGAAACCAATCGTTGGGATAATCATTTCCGCTATAGCATTTGGCACAGCTTATTTCCTGACACCCGTTCTTATCAAAACACTTACCAAGAGAAATCTGGTAGTGAAGGACTATAACAAAGTAGGGGAAACAATGATTCCACGACCCGGTGGTCCCTCTATTCTTGCCGGAATTTTGGCTTCGGAATTGACTCTTTATGCTTTCTTTCCATCAGTTGAGATCCTAGCAGTTATGATCACAACTTCTCTTGCATTTCTAGTAGGACTAGCTGATGATAGGAAGGCTCTAGGAGGATGGTTCAAACCTCTAGCGTTGGCATTTTCTGCTATTCCAATAATTCTATTGGGAGCATATGTTCCTCACTTAGAATTTCCTTTATTTGGATATGTAAAGATTCCAGAACTCTATTTAGCCTTGATAATTTTCATGATTCCAATCACTGGTAATACAGTAAACTCAATTGATGTTCTAAATGGGGTTGCAAGCGGCTTTATGATGATCGCAAGCTTTGCGTTAACAATATCATTATTCATTGTACAAAATTATGATATCGCATTGGCAAGTTTGCCTCTGGGTTTTGTTTCACTAGCTTTTTACAAATATCACAAGTTTCCAAGTAAGATATTTCCGGGAGACTCAGGCGCCTTGACTTTGGGTGCTATGTATGGAACAATAGCTATCGTGGGACATGTTGAAATTATAGCAGCTACTGCCTTGCTACCAGCTGTGATAAACTCTTTTCTCTTTCTTTCCAGCATGAAAAGAATAATAGAACACAGGCAAATAAAAGCAAACCCTGTAGTTCACACAGAAGATTTCAAGCTTAAGGCTACTACTGACAAAGAAGCTCCAATCACAGTAGTGAGACTGATCTTGGGTCATGGTCCTATGACAGAGAAGGAGGTTGGTTCTGTAATCTTTAGATTAGCAGTATTTTCGGCGGTACTGGCAATTATTACATCATTTATGATGGGAATTAAGCTATGAAAGGCACTTCTATCTTTGCATATATCTTCGTAATGTGGATACTCATTATAGCTGGAGGAGGATTGCTTATTGCAATAATTGCACCAATTTCTATTACCGATTTTGGTGCATTCGCTCATCTGCTGGATTCCGGTATTAAGGCTGTTATCGCATTTTTGCTTGTAGTAATTTGGGTTTTCATTATGTCAAAGATAAAAAATTGGATCTTTCACAAACAAATTAGTCATTAGGCACTTTCCCATTTTTTCCTTTTCTCATCGTATTTTTCCCGCGAATATTTGATTTTGGCAGGAACTCCTACAACTACACAATTTGGTGGAACATCTTTTGTTACTACTGCACCCATGGCAACCACACTATTTTTGCCGATCTTTACCCCAGCCTTGATAACAGCTCTGGAGCCTATTACAGCTCCATCTTCGATGATAACTCCAATCATTTTCTTACTAGGAGGATAGGGGTCATTCGTCAATGAGGCAGCGGGACCAATAAAGACATTCTTTCCAATTCTTGAAAGAGGAGGAATGTATGCCATTCCTTCGATCATAGTATTGTCTCCTATTTTCACATTGTAGTCCACGTGTGCAAGTGAACCTATCTTGACATTATCCCCAATCTCGGTATTATCTCCTACATAGGCAAAATGCCATATTCGTACATTTTTTCCTAATTTTGCCTTATCTGAAACAAAATTCGTTACCATACTGACATCACAAATGCCACGGTAATCCTTCGCTAACAATTTTCCTAGGAAGAGTATTCTTGTATTTCTTCAAGAATTCTATGTCTTGATCCTTGTCTCTTAGTTCATCTGGTAGCATAATTGGGATTTCTTCTACTATAGGATAGAACCTCGAACACTTCGGGCAAAATATGGCACCATCAGAAACAACTTCTTCTTTTGAGCTCAACTCGAAAATCTCAAGCGGGAAATGCTTGTCTATTGGACAAGCAAGAATCTCCATCATTTTTTTGTTCATTTTAGGTCTAGATAAATTGGGGTTCCCTTGTGACTAGATAAAAGTGCCGCTTCAGCTATCTTGGTGGTATAAACAGCATGTTCTGGTTTTACTCTTATGGCTTCCTTACCTTCCGTCGCTGCGATGAAATTTTTTATCTCCAACAGAAGAGGTTCTTCCATGTCTTTGCGTGGGATCTCTGCTCCAGTATCGGTTTCAATTTTTATCTCTTGTGTGATAAAATCGGACGAAATTATCGCGTCACCACATACGGCATTGAATTTTCTTACTCTTATCGGAGTAATCCAGTTGGATGATATTATGGCCACCTTGTTTTCTTTGAATCCTAACATTATTGTAGCAAAATCTTCATGATCATGTCTAATTTTACCTGACCGAGCAAATACCACCTCTGGTACGTCATCAAACAACCACATGGCAGTATCAATATCATGAACCGAAGTATCGTAAATTATACCCACATCCTTGATATGAGGTGGCATTCTGTTCTCTCTGTGAAACTCGAGCATTATTAATTCGCCATACTTTTTAGTCTTAACATATTCCTTTACAAGTGAAACAGCGGGATTGAATCGTTCAATATAACCACATGTCAAAATTACTTTATTTTTTCTAGCCAGATCTACTAATTCTTCACCCTCGTGGGAAAGATATGTCATCGGCTTTTCGACAAAGATGTTCTTTTTTTGCTGCAATAGTGTTTTTGCTATATTAAAATGAGTTGAGGTGGGTGTACAGACAAATGCAGTATCAAATTTCTCCGAATTCAAAAGAGAATCTATACTTGAATAATAATTAACAGAATATTTGGTGCCAAATTCTTCGGCTCTAGAGGGATTTGCGTCGCAAATTGCGGATAAAACGCCAAGCTGAGAAAGAACACGTGCGTGATTCTTACCAAACCCCCCTGTACCTATTAGGGCTACTCTCATCTTAATACACCGGTGTCAACCAATTGGAATACTTTTTGTTTCTTCCCATTGTTACGTCTGAGTAAATACCTTGAATTTTTCTAGTGATTTTTCCCACCTTGCCATCCTCTACCTTCTTTCCATCTACCGATATTATAGGAGTAATCTCTGCCGCCGTTCCTGTAAGGAAGACCTCATCAGCAAAATAAATTTCAGTTCGAGGGATCTCACGCTCAATTGTATCATAACCTAGATCCTTAGCTATTTTTACTACAGAATCTTTTGTTATTCCTTCCAAAGCCGAAGAACTAGATGGTGGGGTTGACAATTTTCCATTTCTTATGATAAAAATATTTTCTCCTGGAGCTTCACTTATGTTCCCAAGTTGGTCAAGTAATATGGCTTCATCATAACCATTTCTCTTGGATTCCTGCGTTGCTAATATGGAATTAAGATAATTACCACCCATTTTTGCAAGCGGGGGTGTAGAAACATCGTGTATTCTTCTCCATGAAGAGATGCCCGCCGTAATTCCATTCTTGTTGAATAAATCTCCAAACGGAAACATAACTATTGCAGCATGCGTTGGAGCATTTTCCGTCACATGAAGATTTATGCCATATCTTCCAACAAAGTAAAAGGGCCTTATGTAGCATGATTCCTTTACATTATTTTTTTTACAAAGCTGAATTATCGCATTAGCCATTTCTTTATCTGTGAATCTGAGTGACACAGAATACACCTTTCCAGAATTTCTGAACCTCTTGATATGATCATCAAGTCTAAAAATATACAAATTCTTAGAATTCCAATAACCACGCAATCCCTCAAAAACAGAAGTGCCGTAATGAATAGCATGAGTCATAACCGAAACCTTCGCATCTTCATCTATTACAAACTTGCCATCAAACCAAACAAATTTCGGAACAAAAGACTTCATACAAAAAACCAAATCTGTCGATAATTAATCTATTTCTACCAGAATCCCCTACTAGGAAATTTCATTCCAAGCACTCGATAGGTTAAATCCTGTGTATTTGCAAATTTCTTTACAATATCCCAATTTTCATGTATTATCTTTACCACTTCAGGCTCAACATATTTTTCCCAATCTGTATCCTTGCCAGTCGCTGCTTCAAACATCTTTTGCTTTACAAAAGAGGCAGATGTTTCTTTTCTCTTTCCAACCTTAGGATTAAGTCCATAGAGCTTGAGTACAAAGCCCTCGGCCCTGTCTCCAGTATACGTAAAATAATCCGATTTGATACCATTTAAAATCTGTCTTTTTATTTTCCATGAAAATGGCGAAAGGAGCGGAGGCATATATTTTGCAAACGGTGCATAAAATGTGTAATTTGGAAGAACTGAGATTGAATCAGCAAATACAGCTTGAAGCATTTTTTTTCTTAATTCATAACTGAATGGAAAGCTCTTGCTGTTATCTTCCTTACCATTAATCATGAAGATAACAGGCAACACTCTGACCTGATTTTCTTTTTTGAGATCTTCGATAATCTCTACATGTGCTTTGGTAACAGGATTCAGATGAGCAAGATAAATTGCAACTGCCAATTGACTTGTATATTTAGCTGTTATATTTCAATCATCGATCGTATTTGTGTAGTGTGCATCAGAGAAACAATAATTTTCATAGGGAATGGGGACGATGGGACTTGAACCCACGACATCCAGCGCCCGAGGCTGGCAGTCTACCAAGCTAACCTACGTCCCCGTAGATTCGCCCAAGTAATAGAATATTATCTTTTCAAACGATTTTTGTCTATCCGTAAGATTCAAACTTTATTTCGAAGCTTTTGTCTGGCCTCTTATTTCTCTCAGTAACAAAGCCCCTCGGTGTCAGAACATCTAAACAGCCATCAATGGTTCCCTGCCAGCCGCAAATGAAAAAGACAGTATTTTCCTTAGTGATCTTCTCTCCTACGAGTTTCTCAAGCGGAGACATATCTCCATTCTTTGATTGTAAGAAAGTTTCTACTCTTCCTTTAGGCCCATTCCAAGTCCTGTTAAACCATTCATCTGGCCTACTGATTGTTGCCCTGTATCTGAAATTCCACTTGTCTTTACCTTTATCGAGACTTTCTTCTTCAAGCTGGGTTAATTCATCTCTGTACCCCAATTCGTCGACATAACTTGCTCCATGTAATATCACTATCTCTCTTTTGCTACCTATGGTGTGAAGATGTCGTGCATAACTGACGAAGGGTGCCAAACCCGTGCCTCCACCCAGGCAAACAATTCTTCTGTCATCTTTTTCGCCGTTTGGCTTGTTCTCTTCAATTGTGAAAGCTCCAGTTGCCCTGACCCATGATATCTCATCTCCTTCTTTTGAACCAAACAAGACTGTTGTAAGGCGACCTGGCAGTGGTTTTCTTACCCACCGAATGTATAATTCAATATACTTGCGGTTCTCTGGATTAGATGCAATCGAGTAAGCTCTCCGAATAACTTTATTTTCAGAAGGAACATTTGCGCCCAGTGTTATAAATTGGCCAGACTTGTACTGCGGTAATTCACCCTCTTTTGGTTTAAATCTGAAAACTCCTAAATCTTCTTTTTGGATTTGAATGTAGGAAATAATTGCTTTACTTTCTACGACCACGCGAAAAGTTCAATCTCCGATAGTTAAATATCTTATGCTATTTTGGCCAAGCTAATTTCTTGGATTGCACTAAACGTTAATATCCTCTCAAAAAAAGTTAATGCAAATCAGATTGATGTTCTGATTGAAAATATGGGCCGGTCGTCTAGCCTCGTAGGATACGCCCTTGGCATGGGTGAGATCGTGGGTTCAAATCCCACCCGGTCCACTTTATGTCAAGTAACAGTTATGATGTAAGTCGACATTGGTCCAAGTGGATCTATGTCACGCAAGTTATCCCAGACAAATGTCTCAATTTTGTAATTTCCACTGGATTGAGGAGTCCAAGAAAGCGCAGCTGTTAGAGTTTGATTTTTTACTAGGGACCCTGCTGCGTATTTTAAATCAACAATAGCACCATCGGAATTAATTATTTGTACTATGTAAGTCCAATCAACACTTTTTCCACTCAGGTTCTTCAAAGATGTCTGTAGATTTAGTTGCTGATCGACCACTGGAGATTTGATCTCTTCACCCAAAGAATTGACAATTTTAAAATCGAATGTAGAAACCTCTCCATATCCGTAAGCTGAACCAGCGCCAATTACAAAAACAAAAAACAACGGCAACAAAAACTTCATTGCCACAATTCTTCTATTCTTAGATTTAAATTATCCCAAATTGTAGGGACCGCATGTCAGAATCTAGAGAAACTATCTACATCGGTAAGAAGCCTCTGATGGCGTATGTTACTTCTACGCTCATACAGCTGGCAAACCAACCAAAAATCTCAATCAAGGCAAGAGGACTTAGTATCGGCCGTGCGGTTGACGTAGCTCAGATAGTCGCACGAAAAACAGAAAATGCCGGCTATTCCATCGGAAACATCAAGATTGGTTCAGAACAGCTTCAGTCACAGGATGGACGTTCTAGGAATGTTTCTACTATAGAAATTGAAGTAAAGAGAAACACTTCATAGACAAAGTGCCTTGACAAACACTTTTTCTTTTTTGTTGCCTTTTATTTTGTTGCGTATTTATTTTCCATCTTTCTAAATTTCAAAAGTTCAACAATATTGTTGAATTGATCAAAATTGACAAGACGCTTTCTCAATTTGGAGGTAGTGCCAGATTCTTTCAATTCTTTAAGAATTTCAATTGTAGCAAATGTGCTAGCATACAGTACAGAGAGAGGATACAAAATTAGGTTAAAGCCCATCTTGTGTAATTGGTCTGAAGGAAGAAGAGGTGTTGCACCTCCTTCTATCATATTTGCCACCAAGGGAGCTTTGATTGAATTTCCTATCTTCTTCATTTCATCAACTGATTTTGGCGCTTCAACAAAAATAGCATCGGCTCCAATTTCCTTGTATAATAAACCTCGTTCTATTGCAGCATCAAATCCTTCAGTAGCACGTGCATCAGTCCTTGCCACAATTATGAATTCCTTACTCTTCCGTGCATCAATGGCGGCACGCAGCTTTTCGGCATATTCTTCCTTTGGAATTACTTCCTTGCCTGCCATATGTCCGCATCTTTTTGGCCACTTCTGATCCTCTAAGAAAATACCTGCTGCACCTATGGTTTCTAATTCATTAACAATTTTCCACACGCTCAAAGGATTACCGTAACCGGTATCCACATCTACTATCACCGGGACAGATACCGCTTTGCATATTCTTCTTGCATTTTCAATGGTTTCTGTAGAGCCTATGAAACCATAGTCTGGCATCCCAAGAAGAGACGCAGACGTACCGTATCCAGTCTGGAACATAGCTTCAAAGCCTACCTTCTGTGCAATCTTGGCAGTTATCGCGTCGTAGACACCTGGAAAAACTAGAGGCTTTGATTTGTCATACACTAATTTCCTGATACTTGCCAACTGCGGCTATACAGTTTTACAATTATTTATTGCTTAGTTGATTTTGATCTCTTTTCCCTGCGACTTTTTTTCTGCCGATTCGACTTTACGCAATTCTGACTCGAGGAATTTCTTGTATCTACTAGTCTCTTCCTTGGTCATGCGTGATATGTTTGAGCTAAGGGAATTTCCTATGGTAAACATGCGCTCCAAGAGGTCCATAGTCAAGAATTTACCTACACTACCTACTCTAAAGACTACATCAAGTTGATTTTTCACTATTTTATTCATTGTTTCTAGGTCTTCTGAAATGGTCCTTCCCCTCTTAGTTATCTGATACTTTCCATCCTTGGTCTCTTCTATTAGACCCTCATCCAATAGTCTTCCAAGTAAAGGATAAATCAAACCTGGTGAAGGCTTCCACTTGCCGTCACTTTGAGCAATAGCTGCGTCAATTATCTCCTTTCCCGTACTTGGTTTTTTCTTGAGCGCATCTAAGATAAAGTATCTTGAAAATCCTCGCGGGACGCAACTGCCAACTCGCTGAATCCAGTCCGAAATCATCACTAGTGATATCGCTAGCGATATATATTAATCATTCTGATATAGTTTGAGTCCTTCACAAGACATATTTATGAAGTGTGAAAAGGAAGATGTCGAATCATGGTCAACAGCATAGAACTTGATCTCCTGATCGTGGGATCTGGTCTTGCAGGTCTGAGAGCCGCAATTCAAGCTGCTAAAACAAGCTCGCAGATCAAAATTGGAGTGATCTCAAAACTCCAAGTAATGCGATCACATTCAGTTTCTGCTGAGGGGGGAACAGCTGCCGTACTTTATCCTGAAGACGGTGATGCTATAGAGTCCCATGTTTATGACACCGTAAAAGGAAGTGATTTCCTCGGAGATCAAGATGTAATTGAAAGACTTGTCTATGAAATGCCTTCCGAAGTTTATCAACTTGAACATTGGGGAATGCCTTGGTCAAGAAGAGAAGACGGAAGAATTGGTCAAAGAAACTTTGGAGGTTATAGCTTTCCAAGAGCAACTTATGCACAAGACAAAGTGGGATTTTATGAAATGCAGACTCTGTACGATACTTGTCAAAAGTTTGATAATATCGAGTTCTACAACGAATGGTTTGTCTCATCGATTATTCATGACGGACAGAGATTCTGTGGTATAACAGCAATCGAACTTTCAAGCGGTAACTTTTACACGTTCAAGGCAAAAGCTCTAATCATAGCCACCGGAGGAGCTGGACGACTTTACAGTTTCTCGACATACGCATTAGCTTCGACTCCAGACGGTTTAGACATGGCTTTCAGGGCTGGCATGGCACTGAAAGATATGGAATTTGTTCAATTCCATCCAACAGGCATATTGCCATCAGGCATATTAATTACAGAAGGTGCTAGGGGAGAAGGTGGTTATCTCCTAAACAAGGACGGTGAACGGTTCATGAAGCGATACGCACCAAGTAAACTTGAGCTTGCCTCAAGAGACGTCGTATCTCGTGCTATGATGACCGAAATTAACGAAGGACGAGGCTTCAAACATGAGACAGGTGTAGATTGCCTGAAGCTGGATCTAAGACATCTGGGTAAAGAGTTGATCATAAGAAAACTCCCTGCCATTAGAGAAATCTCCTTGAAATTTTCAGGAGTTGACCCGACTAATGAACCCATTGATGTCAGACCAGTCTGTCATTACATGATGGGAGGAATTCACACAAACATTGACGGCGCAACCGAAATTCAAGGTGTATGGGCAGCAGGAGAAGTCGCTTGTAACAGTGTCCATGGAGCAAATAGATTGGGTGCAAATTCTACAGCCGAATGCCTTGTTTGGGGTAAAATTACTGGAGAGTTGGCAGCCAAGTACGTCTTGGATGGTAAATCACCCACACCTTTTCCACTACATCTGGTAGCTGCAGACGAAAAAAGAATCTTTGATGGAATATTCAGAGGAAGTGGTAATGTAAATCCATACGAAGCACGTCAAGAGTTAACCGAGATAATGAATGAAAAGGCATACGTTTTTAGAAATGAAAGAGATCTAGTTGAAGGACTAAAGAAAGTCAGAGAATTACGACAAAAATCATGGAGACATGTAGACGATAAAGCTAAGGAGTATAACACCAATTTTACCAATGTTATGGAGCTTGATTCGATGTTTCGCGTCGCAGAAGTTATTCTTGTTGGAGCTATAGCAAGAAAGGAATCTAGAGGTGCTCATGCAAGAACTGATTATCCTGATAGGGATGACAAGAACTTTTTACACCACACTCTAGTGTATTACGATACCAAAGAACCTATTCTGAAAACCCATCCAGTCACTATTACTAAATACAAGCCGGTGGAGAGGAAATACTAGTGGCCGAAAGACTATCCAACCGCGAAGGTATCAGAGGGATGGCAAACCCTACTCGGTATGGAATAGAACGAGTTGCGTATTGGTTACAAAGACTAACTGGGCTTGGATTACTTGCATACCTAATAGGTCACATATACGAGACAAGCTCGATAGTAAATGGAAAAGTAGCATGGGAGAAGATGTTAGAACTTACACAAACTCCTCAAGGCCACATCATACTTACTATAGTAATAGGAATGTGTGTCTATCACACCGCAAATGGAATCCGAGTGATGTTAGGTCATGGGGGAATTGGTGTTGGCAAACCAGGAGAACCTGAATATCCATACAAAGCAGCCTCACTTAACTATAAACAAAGACTGTGCATTTGGGTTTCAATAGCGCTTGCAGCATTAGCTATGATGTACGGCGCAGCTGTACTATTTGGTGATTAAAATGAGAGAAAGCATTATCATGAAAATACACTATGGAACTGCGCTTGCAGCAGTAGCGCTAGTAGCGGTTCATATACTATTTAGAATGACACAGAAATTCTCAGATTCATTATCGTACCAAAATGTTATTGCAAATTATCATTTCCTGCCTTATGCTTTGATGCTTGAAGTTGTCCTGATCTTATTATCTGTACATGGCTTCAATGGCTTACGAGTAATTCTCTTAGAGCTAAAGCAAGGTGTTGCTTACGAAAGAGCAATCAATTATGGTTCTATTGCAGCTACGGTAGCATTAGTTGCTTATGGCTCAAGAACTATACTGATGGCAGGAATGGGGATGTCGTAAAGATGGCTGTAGTTGCAATCCCAAAAGCATCTGAAGAAGCAACCTCTGCTCCAACACCTACAACTCAACCTAACACTATAACTCTAAGGATATCTAGATTCAACCCATCAAATGACTCCCTTCCAACATTTGCTGAATTTAAAATTCCGGTTCAGAAATGGACTACGGTTTTAGAAGCAATTTTACATGTAAAGCAGAATCTTGATCATTCAATAGCTGTCCGATATTCATGCAGACAAGCATCTTGTGGATCATGTGGAATGAAGATTAATGGAAAGCCAGCCCTTGCTTGCTATACCAAGATTTCTGAGATCGGCTCAAAGGTAGTTACCGTGGAACCCATGAGTAACTTCCCAATAATCAGGGATCTGGCGGTAGATTTCAAACAACTCTTCTCGGACCATAAAAAAATGAAACCATTTATCATGCGAGATGACTCGGAAATAACGCCTGGAACTAAAGAATTTGTTCAGACGCCAAAAGACCTTGAAAAGTTTCTACAATTCTCATATTGCATCAAGTGTGGTCTTTGCAATTCGGCTTGTCCTACCATGGCAACTGATGAATCTTTTATAGGTCCACAAGGACTTGCTCAAGCCTACAGATATGTTGCAGACAACAGAGATCAGGGAAAAAAGGACAGATTGAAAATTGTGGACCAGTCACACGGAATCTGGAGATGTCACTTCGCTGGCTCTTGCAGTCATGTTTGTCCTAAAGGAGTTGACCCAGCAATGGCAATACAACTACTTCGGGGATACTTGATGGGATTTAGAAAATAAACTCTTAAGGCTTTTTGGGATTATTACTTGAATTTACTTGGTTGTTTATGGCCTCAGCCATAAAGTGGTTTGAGACATTCACATTTACGTCATTGATGCCATCTATTTTGAGCAGATAATCGTGAACGTCCTGAGCAATCTTGAATCCAAATATGGCAGGACAGAAAGGGCTTGTCAAGTGAAGATCAACTTTCACTTCTGAACCATTAATATCAATATTGTCTATAAGTTCTAGTTCCATTATAGAGACATCTATTTCAGGATCGACAATTTTTGTGAGCTCATCAAAAATATGTTTTCTCAGCTCTTGAGATGCCTGTGACATAAATCAAAAAAGCGTCTATGCTATATATAACCATTCTAATTCCTAAATTTATGTACAGATCAAGATTAAAAGGAAAATTGGACGAGAGCACACTTGAATTTCTTTCATCAATTTCTGATGACTTTGAAATCGTTTTGTATGACATTTTGGGAAGTCAAGCACACACTCTAATGCTTTTAGAAAATAAAATCATCACTAAACCGGAAGCAGCAAAAATTTTGACTGCACTTGAGAAATTGAAAAAGAAAAATCTCTCTAAAAAATCAGATGCAGAAGATATTCATGAGCTAATAGAATCTCTGGTAATCAAAAAAGCCGGTAAGGAAGCAGGAGGGAAAATGCATACCGCCAGATCAAGAAATGATCAGATTACACTAGACATACGCATGAAAATACGTGATGATATCAACACTGTCTGCTTCTGTCTAAATGAAATCATAGGGACTCTGATAACATTGGCAGAAAAATACCACCGTGTAGTTATGCCATTGTATACTCATCTTCAACAAGCTCAGGTGGGACTTTTTTCACATTTTCTTCTTGCATACACGGACGCACTTTTCAGAGATCTTGATAGATTCTACGTTGCATATGGACGAGTAAACGAGTCTCCATTGGGAGCAGGTGCCGTCGGAGGTACAAGTATTCCAATAGATAGGCAGGTAACCGCAAAAATGCTCGGATTCAAAGGTCTAATCGAAAATTCAATTGATGCAACAACATCTCGTGACTTTGCAGCAGAATATTTAGGGGATGCTGCTATTTTGATGACAAACCTTAGTCGATTGGCAGAAGATCTAATCATATGGTCTTCTTCGGAATTTTCGTTCATTGAATTATCTGACAAGTTTACTTCAACATCAAGTGTTATGCCACAAAAGAAAAACCCGGACGTGCTAGAGCTAATTCGTGGAAGGACTGCTCAGGTTATAGGATATCATGTAGCAGTGCTATCAAATCTGAAAGGGCTTCCATCCGGTTACAATAGGGATCTTCAACAGATCAAGATCTCAATATGGCCTACATCTAAAATCATAATATCTTCATTATTGGTCATCAACTCAATTTTCAAGACAATGAAAGTAAACGAAAAGAAATTACGTCAAGCAATAGACAGTGGCTATTCAATCTCACTTGATATAGCAGAAAATTTGGTAAGAAAAGGAATTCCATTTAGAGTTGCTCACGGAATTGTTGGTCAACTGGTACAAATCGCTTCAACCTCAAGGAAGAAGTTATCCGACCTATCGGTTTCTGAAGTGAATCGTGTTATTTCTAACAATGAAATAAGTGCAAAAGATTTGCATAAGATTATCCAATCTACTACTCCCGAGTCATCACTTGAAAGTCGAAGGTCACAAGGGTCATCAGGTAAACACGAACAACAACGCATGATTGCAGACAGGAAGGGAAAAATTCGAGCCTATACGGTAGGAACAACAAAGCGAACAAATGAAGTCAGAGCAGCACTTGAAGGTCTCAACAGTAAGGTCAAAGCTTTGATAAAAGGTAGACCATGAAAACTAAATTCTAAGAGAGAAGCATCTATTACAACTTTGTAAGACCTCACATGGCTTTACAAAATAGAACTCCTGCTCAGAAGATTGGAATAGTAAAAGAGAAAGCTAAATGGATGGACTTGCTAGAACTAGCAATGAAAAATAAAACATGATTAATCCATATTTTACAGCAGCATGTGAAAACTGGTTTGGGGAAAAGGCAAAACCAGAACTAAGATGAGTATAGATGTGAACATTTCATTCAATCCGTCAATAAAATGGCATTGGGAACGTGAAAAGGAGTCAGAATGACCAACTAAAATGAAACAACCAAAAGGAACAACCGTTAATGATAACAGAACCAAAATAATTGAAAAACCCGCACCAAACCAAAATTTTCTACAAACCACTAAAGCCAAAAACACGATTTTAATGTAGTATTCTTGACTTTTATATTGATTTTACTTCACATGCCCGCAGATAAAAAATTCTCGTAATTTGCTCTCATGTACCAATTCGTACAACCACAATCGAACAACCCTAACTACGCTGCGGGACAGACCTGGGGGGCATTGAAGAAAGCTTGGCGAGGATACAAGATTGCCAAAGTGCAAAGCGACAATGCCAAAATGGCAGAATATGCTAAAAAGATTAGAACCCTTCAGAGTGATTTGGGAGTTAAGCAAGCTGAATTCCCAGAACTGAACCTAAGTTAGTTAGAACCCCTTTATTTTTGAAGTACTAAGTGGTTACTGTTACTAACCTAAGAATAAAAAACCACAGAATACACAAAATATGATTACGATTCAAGCGAAAGCGGGTTCGCGGGGATTCGGACCCCGGACAGCCGGATTAAAAGTCCGGTACTCTACCTGGCTGAGCTACGAACCCATAGCGAAGGTTCATAGTTGTGTATAATTTAGTCTTTTACAAAATTTTTAGATGAAAAGAAAGCTTTAAACTCAGATTTTCGTCCACAATATTTCACGCCCTTGTAGTATAGTGGGGATGTGGTTAAGATCCAATCCTCGTAAAACCCGGTCTAGAATGGGGCCCTGTCACGGCCTCGACGCGAGTTCAAATCCCGCCAAGGGCGCCATAATTTTTCATAACGCAAAATTTCAAAATGATCTATCAGTTAATACCGATCTTCTTCATTGTCTCATTGAGAATTTCCTTATTGGCAGCGACTATGAATGAAATTCTTTTATCATAACCTAATTCTGAATCAAGCGGTTTGCCGTTTTTATCAACGATAAGCCCGCCACCTTCTTGTGCAATAAGGTACCCTGCCGCAATATCTGTAATCCTTAGCTTATCGCGTAAATCAATAAACAAGTCCACCAAGCCGCGTGCAAATATTGCAAGTTCAAGAGCTGCAGCTCCAAAATGTCTTATGTGATTTGACGCAGTAATAATTGGTGACAATCTTTGAAGTGTATCAGGTGAAATTCCGGATATGTCCAGACCAACTACAAAGTATAGGGGTTTCTCCTTGCGTGCTTGGATTTTATGGCCATTCATGAATGCGCCATTGCCTTTTGATGCAGAGTATAGGTCTCCACTATACAGGTCAATGATAACTGCATCCGTAACTGAACCAAGTCTGTTACCGGTAGCAAACGCAAGCGAACAACAAGAAAAGGGAATCCCCCTGACTGCATTGGTTGAACCATCAACAGCATCCATTATAACAAACCCAATTGGCTTCTTAGATAGTTCAACACGACCGCACTCTTCGCCTAGTACAACACATTCAAAATTTATCTCTTTTAAGTAATCTAATACGGTCTTCTCTGCAAGTATATCGATTCTTCTTGATATATCGCCGCCTGCTCCCCTGCCAAAATCTCCACCTGATTCTTCTGTTCCAGGAAGGTGCTTTACATTATCATAAACTCTTCTTGCAGCTTCTTCTAACACCTCTATTACTTTCATGAATTTTCTGACAGACGTCCTAATTTATTTTAAGTAATTAGAAATTTAGCTTAATGCATAAATAGCAAAAAAGTTGTGCCATTGTGTGAGCAGTAAGGACGAATCTATTTTCAGCAAAGAGGCCCTGCTGTCTACAAAACCAGGTAAGGACATAGCAAAGCAAGCATTATTCAAAAGT
>VBPL01000038.1 GCA_005877205.1 Nitrososphaerota archaeon | reverse complement strand
CACAAAACTATGTTGACTTCATATAGATTTAGAAAGAAAAGCGTCAACAGAAACTTGTGGAATTAAGATAGAAAGGAGAACAAATGGTGAACTTATTCAAAATACCAGTCAGAGTAAATTTATCAGATACTAATTTTCCCATCCATGAAATCATTTGATTAGCAACGATGGAATTCCTACTGCTCGAAAAATCAACATTGAAGCTATACAAACAAATAATCAAGAAATACAACATACTATTAGAGAATTTTCTTCAAACGATGCAGAAATTTCTATTAGTACTACCTCGTAATCAAACATACTCATTTTAAATTAAAGTAAGATCTGATTTGGCTAAATATTTAGCAATGTGATTTGATTATGCATATTTTGACGGTATAAAAGATCAAGTAATGACAATCATGATACTAAGATCAAAAACACGGAGCTTGTTACGCATATGGTATGAGTATGAAGATATTATAGAAGTAGAAAAAAGAACGACATTGAAACCTCACTCTTGATAGTCCTGCCTATCCAAAATGTATATAATCTTTCCAACACAAAAATCGGTTTCATTTTTATTTTGAGTTCTATTTCTGTATGTTCATTTGATTCTCTAGTAAATCTGTTAGTTTGTTGATTATCACTATACATTATCAATGCCATGAAAAGGACAAAGGCCTGCTAATGCCATAGTTGCTAATGTTCTTAATAACGTCACGAATAACACGAATTACTGTTTTTACTGATGCGCAAGCGTTAAAACAAGATCATTGGAACAAGCTGCAATATGGCTAGTAAGATTTGCCAAATGTGATGTGATATTCATAGAGTAGAATCAAATATCGTACTTAAAAGAACTCTATTAGAAATTATTAACTGCCATCAACCGGAGGTAACAAGCCAAAAATCAAGAAAATCAACCTATAAGGTAACGGAATCTTTTTTAAATATACATAAATATCCATTCTACTTAATCGCAGACAAGATGAGTACTCACAAAGAATATGCGTTGATCGCTATTCTTGCTACGGCAGCTGTAGTAGGCGTTGTGCCTGCCTTTGCAGATAACCCTTACCTAGCATGCCCTGACTGCAATGAGACAAGCAGTAACATTCAGTCTCCACCAATACCAATTACGGTGACAACCGACAAATCTGTATATGATCACAATTCCGTAATCATGGTAAATGGTCATGTAAAGAATCCATACCCAGGCCAAGATGTAGCTATGAAAGTAATCAGTCCATCTGGTAACGTAGTAGCCGCAGCTCAATTATCGCTTGATAGTAATGGAGACTTTTCAACGAAGATAAACACCGCAAGTCCTCTCATGTTCGAGAACGGGCAGTTCAAGATCTTTGTACAGCAAGGAGACGAGCAAGCAAGAACCAACCAAGTTGTATTCCAACTTGCCGGCGAAGCACCAGCAATTCCAGAGTTTGGTCCTATCGCAGCTCTAGTACTTGCAATTGCAATCATATCAATAATTGCAGTATCCGCAAAGACTGGGCTAAGATTCATGCCAAAATACTAGAACACTCTACTTTTTCATTTTTTAAGGAACTGGGGCTACCATGGGACATGCTTCTCCGTGTTCCCATCGGGACATGAAAATTCAAACCACTAATAGAATAAACGGAGTAACTGAAACATCAAACACATATTATTTCGACGGTCTAAAGCGTTCGCACTTCTTACCTTCCTTTCTGCACTCCAGACATTCGGAATCGATCGTCTTCGTTGATGACATAGTTTGTCTCTGCTCGTCATGATATGTTGCTCTCATATGTCTTGTCTTAGGATGTTTACAATCCGCACATACTGAACCGAGTTTTTTAGCCCCATCCTTAATCGTGTCCATAATTCACTTTTCAAATTAGATGTATATAATAAATGAGTTCTGATAATCTGCATGTGTTTTTTTCCCTATGAAAAACCATTGGTTTTAACTTCTAATATCTCCCAATCTGGTATCGAAGTAAATTAACCCGTCACCGACATAGATTACTCCGCCTTCGTTCATCTCCAATATTTTTGGCTCTAATTCTCTTTCTAATGGAATTATAGTCATTTTGGTTGGTGTTTTTTTAGAAACAAGGGCATACATGATATGATTATCAGGTATTACATTAGTAAATCTCATACCCTCTTCGTTAATTAAAGATCCTCGATACCAAGGCAAATCAGGATCACCCCATGTTATTTTCTTAGTCCATTCCTCAGGCTCATAACTTAAAGAACTATATCTTATGATTTTTCTCATATATGAAAAGCCCAATTCTTCGATAAAATGTTTCGTGTTTGAATTGAATCTACACTAAATCATTATTCCATATCATTGAGTTATTTTTGGTGATGTTGCTAATCCCAATGAAAGTGGTATTGCGGCTATCACAAAAATTATCAAGCCAACCTCATCTTTAAGCAGATTTTCATGATAAAGTATACCAGTTCCTACTATTGCAGAATATATGAAAACACTGGAAAGCCAAACCTGTTTTAACCATGATATTACTTGAGAGCCAAAAGATGGTTTGTTTTCATCTAGTTTTCCTGCAATGGAACCATTGTTGAATGTTATTTTCCCTTCGATCAGTTTAGTATGATCAGGTCCTTGACTTTCCGCTATTACTCTTATTTCGACTAGCTGATGTCTATCAGCTGGCACATCAAGCGGTTCTCCAACAGAAGCATAAAGTTTTGGATCGGATTGTAAATTACTTCTCAATGTTATAATGTCATTATATGGTATACGTACTTTGAAAGAGACTTGCCCCATCCGAAGAAATTGATCGTGCTGTAGTATATAATATTGTGTTAGCTTATTTTACAATAAAGCATTCTATTTTTCCTATACTGGTACCGCCTACATCATATAGGATTTTTGTTACAGCATCTAACTCATGCATGTTCTTTAGAGTAAATTCCATAACAATATCAGCAAATTTCTTCCTGTTTTTTGGGATCCACATTTTAACATCCTTTACACCATGTCTAATTAGATGGTCTTTCAATAATGATGTTAACAATGTACATGTCATTTCATGTGCTACAGTCATCTCTCTTTTACGAGATTGTGAGTAAGATATTTCGACATATACGTGGATAGACGATTCATCTGAAGTCACTATTGGTATTCTATGAATAAGTTCACTCATTTCATTGGCTCCAAGAGTATGATCGTCAGCCCCTGATATATTATAATCTTACTAGGCATTTTCATTCCTGAAAACATGTTTTTGGAATGACGGAGTAAGATGATAAAGATTAAGAATAATTCGTTCCTCAAAAAGGTCAAAATTAGCAGATCCAACCAGATTTGTCAAGCCCCTCCCCTCCATGTAGGGAATTTCTGGTATATAAGAAATTTCAATATGATTTTGCATTTTTATGATATTTGATTGTGCCATTTATTCTCACTCATTTCTACTCCTAATCTACTCATAAGGTATCGTTTGTAAAATCTGAGACATATCTCTATGCTAAGATTGTTCCATAGAATTTTTACTGTTTATGCGGTTCTACGTGAATCTTTTTGCCCTTTATAATAAACTTGATAGCATCTGGATTACCAAGAAATTCCATTATTGGCTTTGGGAGGTAACTTTGAGCCCCTCGAGTTTCATGTTTGGTTACACTGACAGGAAACTCCGTTTCATCTTTTTTCCACTTTGGCACAATAATTGTTTTGGTGTTTCTACTATTTATATATTCCACGTGGATATAATAACATTATTATATCCACGTGGATATACTATACTATGCAAACGCCTGATTCACGAAGAGAAAAAGGAAATAAGATTGCTGAATCAGAAAATCAAATCAAATGTATTGATGATGGTCATTATCAAGTTAAGTCACAATCCTCTGATAAATGGTACGATCTAATATCTACTGAATCTGGTTGGAAATGTTCTTGCCCTGATGCAATCTATAGAAAAGTATGCTGTAAACATTCTCATTGTTTGGAAATTAGTTTAACGATAAGAAAAACTGTAGAGCAACAACAACTGGTAATTGAACAGATCAATTCTTCTATTTGTATACAATGTAAATCTGATAAAATAGTAAAGCATGGAATCAGGCATAACAAGTATGGAGATATTCAGAGATTTTCATGCAAAGCTTGTAAGAAACGATTTACGATCAATCTTGGCTTTGAAAAGATGAAATTCAGTCCTCAAACAATCACTTCTGCTTTGCAGTTATACTTTACAGGCGAATCACTAAGAAACGTAACAAAATTCCTAAGATTGCAAGGAGTAGAGGTTGATCACAAAACTGTGTATAGGTGGATTAAAAAATACGTAAAATTGATGGAAAACTACCTAGAACAGATAATACCTCAAGTATCAGACAAATGGAGAGCAGATGAGATTTATTTGAAAATCGCAGGCAACACAAAATACCTTTACTGCCTGCTTGATGACCAAACCCGCTTCCTAATTGCACAGCAAATTGCAGATACAAAGTATACCGAAGATGTAAGACCGTTATTTAGGAAGGGTAAGGAAGTAGCACAGAAAAGACCTGAATTTCTGATAACTGATGGTGCTAGAAATTTTTATGATGCTTTCAATAGGGAATTTTGGACAAATAACAATCCTAGAACTAAACATATCAGACATGTGCATTTCAAAGGTGACATCAACAATAACAAGATGGAGAGGTTCAACGGTGAGATTAGGGATAGAGAGAAAGTGATGCGAGGTTTGAAGAAAGTAGATACCCCAATTCTTACTGGTTATCAGATATTTCACAATTATATTAGAAGGCATGAGGGATTAGATGGTAAAACTCCGAGTGAAGCTTGCGGTATTAAGATTGAAGGAGATAACAAGTGGATTACTTTAATACAAAACGCAAGTAAAAATTAACATTAATGAGCGAATCGAAGCGACTCAGAATAGCGTATCTAACATTTTTGGAATGCGAAGTAAGAGGTGGATGGTTGGATGAGCAAACCAAAAGTCATTTTCAGATCGGCAAAGGTGAAGAAACACATTGGAGAGCATGGCAAGAGCCAGCAGAAATATTGCTTATCAGACAAGATGGGCTAAAGCGACATTTATACTTTAGAAATGGTTCTTTGGTAATAGTACATAATGGCATGATTGAGTTTGACCAAGAAGATTTTCTTGGTGAAATTATGGTAGATGAAGATGAAAGAGAAGGCAAACTCCTAATTCTAAATTAGACCTAACTTAAGATAATTATTCATGTCCAGATGGGAACACGGAGAAGCATGTCCCATGGTAGCCCCAGTTCCTTTTTTAAATATACATAAATAGTCATACCTCTTAATCGCAGACAAGATGAGTACTCGAAAAGAATATGCGTTGATCGCTATTCTTGCTACGGCAGCTGTAGTTGGTATTTTGCCGGCATTTGCTCAATCACCAGCTGATACAGATGCACATAATGCAAACACACTCAGCACCAGTACGGGGTCTCAGCAAATCCTGCCAATCTCGGTATCAACAGACAAAGATACCTATGACCGACAATCAACAATAATTGTCACCGGCCATCTCTTAGAACCCATAACCGGACAAAGTGTGACAATGAAAGTTTCTGATCCTAGAGGAAATGTTGTTGAAGTTGATCAGCTAACGGTTGATAACAATGGCGACTTCCAGAAGATGATAAACACTTCAAGTCCATTATGGACATTGGGCGGAACATACACCATTTATGTTCAGTACGGCGCTCAGCAGGGATTACATACAGCTACAACAGAGTTTACCATCCCTGGAGGTGGAGAGATAAGTTGTACGCCAAAACAACTCTCAGCTACATTAGGAAGTGATCTATACTGTATAGATTACAGCATGGATGGTGGAACAGCTTTGGGAGCAACACTAAGCACATCATCTAAGAGTCTTACAGTGAACTTACAGGCAGATAATGATGGCCAAATAACCCTCAACATTCCAAGATCTGTGCTAGATTCAAAAGCTGGAGAAAAAGACGACAGTTTCTTAGTTCTAATAGACGGTGAAGAGCGGGATAATTTCATGGATACGCCAACCGCTGATACCAGAACTTTAACAATTCCGTTCGAAGCAGGATCTGAGAAGATAGAGATCATCGGTACACAAATAGTTCCAGAGTTTGGTCCTATCGCAGCTCTAGTACTTGCAATTGCAATCATATCAATAATTGCAGTATCCGCAAAGACTGGGCTAAGATTCATACCAAAATACTAGAACACTCTACTTTTTCATTTTTTTATTACTTGTATAGTAAAGGAAATATACAACAGAAAGACAAATCGAATATGCGTTATGTTCTTGTTCTAACAATTTTGTGTGTTGTTATTTCTGTATTTTTCGCGTCTAGTTTTGAGCAAGTATCCTCGCCATCTCAGCCAACCGCTCCTGCCATTACTGTTAGTACTGACAAATCATCATATCTTCCAGGTGACACAATTGTCATTTCCGGGTCTGTCAAATACGTAGTAAAGAACACACAACTTTCAATTCAAATTTTTGATCCTATTAATAATCTTGTTCATGTTGACCAAATCGATGTCTCAGAAGATGGCAAATATACTGACTCAATTAAGGCTGTTGGCACTTATTGGAAAGCAAGTGGCAGCTATACCGTCAAGGTTCAGTATGCACTTCCGGGTGTAACAGCCCAGGCTACCTTTACCTTTCAAAGCTCAATTTCCCCTGTAAGAGGCGTGTTTTACGTAAAAGAACCAGATAGTCAACAAACCTTTGGAGTCAATTATACAATCACTGGTGGTACTGTAAAGGATATGACCATAGACGTAGAAAGCATATCTCTCATAGTATCTGTCAATTCTACAACTGATGGGACTGTCACACTCCAGATACCAAGGGTTTTGGTTGATGCAAAAACAAATTCAGGACAGGACGATGCTTTCTTAATCGTGATAGATGGATCTATGTGCAATCCAAATGCACAATCCCCATGCCTTCTAAGTGAGTCGTCAAACAGTGGTTACAGGAATTTGACAATACAATTCTATCAGGGCGATCAAGATATTGAGATCATCGGTACACAAATAGTTCCAGAGTTTGGTCCTATCGCAGCTCTAGTACTTGCAATTGCAATCATATCAATAATTGCAGTATCCGCAAAGACTGGGCTAAGATTCATACCAAAATACTAGAACTGCAAGTCAAATTTTCTTTTATCAATACATAAATACTCATGATCCTTGAGTATTGGCTAGCAAATATGAGAACATTAAGCGCCTTTTGCGCGACGCTAGTCGCAATTATGGTAATTTCTGGACTTGTTTCATTTTCCGCATTTGCGCAAACACCTGGTCCGTCTAATCCAAATGCCAACTCTACTACCGCGTACAACCTGCTACATGGAAATCAAACCTTATACAATGTTCCACCCTTGGTGGTCAAGACTGATTTGCCGTCCTACAAACAAGGGGATGCTGTTATTGTAACTGGGCATATAAGAGAGTTAGAAAACAAAACAGCTTTGACACTTAGAGTTTTTAGTTCGTTGAAGAATCTCATTTCAATTGCACAATTATTACCTGCATCAGATGGAAGTTTTACCTCAAAGTTCTGGGCTACTGGTCCATTATGGAAAGATGCTGGCAATTACACGATCGTAGCTCAATATGGCAGATATACGCAAGCCAATGCAACATTCTATTACGGTGGGGGTAATGGTGGATTTTTTATTGGTCAGGTTACTAATGATACTTATCAATTAAAGGCTGGCTCTCAGACTTACGATATTCCGTATATAATCAAAGGAGGAACTATAAAGAGCATGGATGTCTATGCCGACAAATTCATGCTAGAAATAACCATAAACGCCCAATCTGACGGATCCTTAACCGTTACACTTCCAAGAGAGCTCATGGACGCTAAGTTCCCAGCCAATTTGACGCAAGATCAGATAATGGCGGGGGTCAAAATAAATCCAAGTGATCTTGAGGATGACAAGTTCATAGTCACGGTGAATCAAAAAGCTGTAACTCAGTTCACTGAAACTAAGAACCAAAATGTAAGAATTCTTAGCATTCCATTCCATCAAGGAGACACCACTATAGACATAATTGGTACTAGCATAATTCCAGAGTTTGGCGCTATCGCAGCTCTAGTACTTGCAATTGCAATCATATCAATAATTGCAGTATCCGCAAAGACTGGGCTAAGATTCATGCCAAAATACTAGAACACTCTACTTTATTGACAGAGTCGAATCATTTGCTTTCCCACCTATTAAAAAAAATGTACTTAGATTATTATACAGCACCATTAAAAGGTAAACAATGAATTTTGAATTTGAGGAATTTTATTCTCCTGAAGACATATTTATCTACATGTCTACGATGGCTCCACCAATGAAGAACATGTTGCCGATAAATTCGTACAAAGGGTACATCTTCTCAATTATCCCTCTAAATCTCTCATCTGGAGATTCCTATCTCATGGTGTATACAAAGGGTAAACTCGATGGGAAGTTATTGGAGTTCGATATGAATCTGAAGAAGTTTAGAATCGTAGAAACTGCAGAAAGGACAGATAAGAATTATTTTATTGTTTTAACTCCGAAAAAGAACACTATTGCCGACGCAGCCATCAAAGAATTAGAAAAATCTACCTAGTATAAGCAGGAGCATTAACAGATCTACTTCTGGCATATTTTTCCATAATATCTTCTGGCAGTTTACCGTTGAATAATTCCTTACACAAACCTCTCAAGTAGCGCATAATTGCCCATGTTCCAGCTTTTATCATAGCATACATTGCAAGTTTCATTGGAGGACCAAATGTCTTATTTCTAATAATTATCGGAATAATATCATTAATTACTCTCAGATTGTACTCCCAACATTTCCAGAACAATGTAAATTGTGATTCATTAAGATTACCAAAGTGCATAGAGTTCTTTTCATTAAAGTCCTGATATAGTAGAGGCGCAACAAGTCCTCGCATGCTGCAACGTTTGAAATCTTCAATCAGATCTATAGTGTATTGAGTCTCATCTGGTGTTTCATCAGGCCAACCAATTATCAAGGTAGCTGCAGGGAACCAGTGATTTTGATTTAGTATTTTTGCACCTTCCCTAACAACCCATCCCCATTCGTCCACTGAAAATGGTTTTGTCTTAACTCCTAGGTGTTTCTTGACCATCCTTGGTGCTACCGTTTCGATACCTAGATTTGTGGCAAGCCACCTATCATTGCTCATTCCATTAACTTCTGACATATCATGAAGAAGTTTAGGATCAGCGCATACAGCTGAGAATGTCATGTGTGTAGTTCCAACAAATCTTGCTCCCATAGATTTCAGGCCTTTCCACAATCCAATTATTGAATCGTAGTTTGGTCTAAATTCTCTGTTATCACAACCATAAAGAAGCATTTCATCTGAATGCAACCAAATTGAATCAAAACCGTACTCAAGATTTATTCTTGCCTCGTGTTGAAGTCTTTCTAATGGGAGGTCTTTCTTTGATCTCTTGTTTACATCGCAAAAGTCACAACCTCGTCCACATCCTCGCATGGCCTCAATAAGTGAATTAACTGTTGGTCCTTGAATTATCGGTATGTTTTGAATATTCTTAACGAAGCAATGCATCAGCTCTGGTGCATCACCTTTTTCCAAATCATGAAAGAGATCCAAAGCAAGCTCATCAGCCTCGCCTACTACTACAGTATCGAGGCCATGAATCTTCATTCTATCAGTTTTTGCAAGTTCCCATGCACCATTACCACCAACGACCACGTGGAAGTTGTGTTTTTTCTTTAGCTGAATGATCTTTGCACACATCCTTTTGAATTTCATTGCTACATAGGAAAGTTTTTCTGGTGACATTGTAGTCGTAACAGGAGCCATACCAAGTGGATCCATCACGTTTATTCCCACTACCTTCGTATCTGGTCCTATGCACTTGTCAAGGTAGTCTGGATTAGCGACAAAAACCTCGTCCCTCTTGTAACCTTGTAAAAGCGCCGATTCTACTCGCCGTAATCCTACTTGTGCAACCTTTACCTCACCAGTAACTTGATCTGTTTCCACAGGAGGACAAAAGACTCTATCAAAAACCCACTCTGGAACAAGCTCGTAGGGACCACAGGCAATGAACCCGTAAAGAAAATTACCGCGGTAATTGGTCATTAGGCTACGGTCTGCAGTTAGAACTATCCTCTTACCTGCCATTTCCTTCCTTAGTTCTTTTCTACTATGATATAAATCGTTTACCTTGTTGTCTGATTTCGTAATATTTGCTTTTGACATATAAACTGGTATTATATACTCTAGACAGTGGACATAACTGAACCAAGACACAAAGAACGTCATCTGAAGGAGAGTAGTTCGATTAGGGATTTTGTATTTGGTTTTGGTGACGGAATCAACACGTCACTGGGCTTAGTGGCAGGAGTAGGAGGAGCCGACGTGTCTTCTAGTATAATCATACTAGCTGCGATAGTGGCAATGTTTACTGGGGCAAAAGCCATGGCTGTCCAGAATTATCTGGCGGTAAAATCACAGAAACAAATTTTACATTCAGAAATTGAACGTGAAAAATGGGAGATGGAAAATGTCCCAGAAGCCGAAAGGCAAGAAGTTGAAGATGTTTACAAGACAAAGGGTTTCTCTGGAACCGACCTTGAAAAGATTGTCAACAAAATTACTTCCGATAAGAAAGTTTGGTTGGATACAATGCTCACTGAAGAATTAAAATTGAATTTGGAAATAGTTGGAAATCCTCTGAAGAGTGCGTTCCGTATGTTTGGGGCATTTCTTGTAGGTGGAATATTACCGATTATTCCATATTTCTTTGCAAACGGTTACGTACCACTTTTAATAGCAATAGGAACGAGTCTTTCTGCGTCGTTCGTTATTGGTGCGATAAAATCAAGGCTTGCTAATCTGAGTATGTTGCGTGGAGGACTTGAAATGGCAGGTCTTGGTACAGGAATTGCCCTCATAGGATATGGAATTGGTTCTGAATTAGCTAACATCGGAATTATTAAGACCTGATTCTCTTTCGCATACTTTGATTTGCCATATTTGCTGCAAAAGCTCCTGCGCCTATTCCATTGTCTATGTTTACTACAGCAAGTCCCAAAGTGCAACTTTGTAGCATTGAGGCTAAGGCTGCTATTCCTTTTTCACCATAGCCATATCCAACGGATGAAGGTACTCCTATTACTGGGATGTCCACTAATGATGAGATTATGGATGCAAGAGCCCCCTCCATGCCTGCAACCACTATTATTGCATCGACTTCCTCCTGTATCATTTTTTTTATCACGGGAAATACTCTATGAAATCCTGCTATTCCTACATCGTAGCTATAAATACATTCACATCCCATTGCCTCACACATTAATCTAGCTTCTTCTGCTACGCCAATATCTGAAGTACCAGCAGTTAGTATCCCAACTTTGCCACCGACCGAAGTTAGTTTTTTGTAAAACAGTATAGACGTAGTATTCTTGCCAACCTTAGTCTTTAGCTTATTTCTTCTCGAAAATGAGATTATCTTTTTGTAATAATCTTTGTTAATTCTAGAGATCAAGACACGTTCTGACCTTGACATTGCTACAAGAATTATTTTCTGCAAATCTGATAGATGTTTCTTTTCAGCAAATATTACCTCCGGTATACCGCGTCGTGACCTTCTTCCAACATCAAGCTTTACAAATTCTTCTATCTTCTCAACCGAGTAGAGAGAAATCAATTTCTTCGCTTTAGGTACACTAATCTTTCCAAGATCAAGCGACTCCAATATTTTGGTAAGTTCCAATGTTATTGATAATTACAGTATAGGGTTAAAAATTTAATTAGATGGTAAGATTTGAAATTGCACTCTTCACGCTTTCAATTCCCTTCTTAAACCACTCTTCTTCGCCTGAATCCAAGTCCAATTCTACTACTTTTTCAGCACCATTTTTCCCTATAACTGCAGGTACGCCAATTGACACGTCTGAATAACCGTATTCCCCATCAAGATAAGTTGCGACTGGCATCACCTGCTTTGTGTCTCTTACCACGGCTTCAATAATAGTAGAAATTGCATTGCCTGGAGCATGTACGGTCGCGCCTTTCAGCTCTATTACCTTAGCTGCTACTTGCCTTGTGCCCTGGACAATTGCTTCGATTTTGTCTCTTGATAAAATAGATAACAACGGGATTCCGGCTACGGTTGAATACCTTGGCAAAGGCAACATGTTTTCACCATGTTCACCAATTACCAATGCACGAATCGAATTGCGAGAATATCCAGTTGATTCGTGAATGAATTGTACAAATCTTGATAAATCAAGCATGTTACCCATACCAAATACTCGATTCTTTTGAAATCCGGATACCTTGTATGTAAGGTATGCCATTGGATCTAGAGGGTTTGTTACAGGTATTATTATTGATTCCTTTGCGTATTTCTTGATATTTTCAGCTACTCCTTTTATAATTGATGTATTAATTTTCAGTAGATCCATTCTTGTCATTCCGGGTTTTCGTCCTGAACCTGCCACAACAACTACAATATCTGAGCCTTTCATTTCCGAATAGTCGTTTGAACCTCGGATGTTTACATCAATTCCTTTTTCTGAAAGCATATGATTAAGATCCATCGCTTCCCCCTGTGGGAGACCCTGAATGATATCTAGCAATAGAATTTCATCGGTGACTTTTCTTAGAGCAGTAAAAAGTGCAGCTGCTCCTCCGACTTTACCTGACCCAATAATGGTAATCATAAACAGGCGTCCCTTTAATCGCTAATTAAACTTCACTATTTGTTTTGTGCAATAAGGCAGAATGCCGTATGATCTAGATTCTTGAATTGAACGACATAGAATTACAATTTATATGCATTTCAATGTGTTTAGAAACTTATGGTACTTGTAATTGATGCACAGGTTGCTGGAATTTCAGGAGATATGTTACTATCTGCTCTTATCAACATAGGGGCAAACAAATCTAAAGTAATAGATGGTGGGTATTCAATTGGGAATTATCTCAAAGGTTCCAAAATTCAAAAGATTGCTTTCGAAAAGACTGTAAAACATGGAACAGAGGCTACTCGCCTTATTTTGAACATAAAAGAAGATAGTCATGAGAGAAAGGGAATTGAGATTCAAGATTGTATATTATTAGCATCAGATAAGATTGGCTTATCAGAACAGGCCAAAGTCTTCGCAAGGGAAAGTATAAAGTCCTTAATTAATGCAGAATCCAAAATTCATGGAGAGCCTGTTGAGTCAGTTCATTTTCACGAAGCGTCAAGCATGGATACCGTTATTGATATTATTGGTTCTTCCATAGCGCTAGACGACCTGAAATTTTTCTCTGAAGAAATTATTTCCACACCCGTAGCTGTTGGAGGAGGTAAACTCGATTTTTCTCACGGCATGGTATCCAATCCTGCCAGTGCAATTTTGGAAATATTTCGTGGATCAGACATTATCATTTCTGGTGGGCAAGCAAAGGATGAACTTACGACTCCAACTGGGGCAAGTCTACTAGTAAATCTAGCACATAGGTGTTCAGAATTTTATCCTCTCATGAAAGTAAAATCAATTGGATATGGTGCAGGAACTAAAGATTTTGATGGCTTTGCCAATGTTCTGAAAATTGTGAAAGGTGAGTCAACACGTCAATTTCAACAAGACACAGTACAAATTCTGGAAACAAATATTGATGATGTATCAGGCGAGGTGATAGGACTTACGATTGATAAACTAATTTCTAACGGTGCAAAAGATGTAACAGTATCATCGGCTATCACAAAAAAGGGAAGGCTGACTAATCTTGTCTCTGTAATTTGTGACTCGTCATCAGTAAATGCTTTAATTAATACTCTCGTGTCAGAGACTGGTACGCTAGGAGTTAGAATCAGATCTTCTAACCGATATGTAGTTCCAAGAATCTTAATATCTGTTCCTGTTGTGATCCACGACAAAAGCTTCACTGTAAGATGTAAGATTGCAAAAGATAATGACGTTGTAAAGCATTTCAAAGTGGAACCAGAGGATGTTAAATCAGTTTCAGGTTCATTAGATATATCATTTAAAGATGCGTTGGAATTGATATCATCAGAGGTAAAACAAAAGCTTCACCTAAAATGACCAAGTTACAACAATTAATTGAATGGTTCAATGGAAAAGGAAGAGTTCTTGTTGCTCTGTCTGGTGGAGTGGACAGTGCATTAGTAGCATATGCCGCGCAAAAATCTCTTGGAGAGTTTTCTGTAGCTGCTACTGCGGACTACAAGACTCTAGCACAAGAAGAATTGGAGTCTGCCAAGAGGGTTTGTGCTGAAATAGGAATCAGACATATTGTTATAGAATACAATGAGCTTGAGAATCCCGATTTCATTAAAAATGATCTAACTAGATGTTTCCACTGCAGAACAGAATTAGCAAAACACCTACTCAACGTATCTAGAGCCGAAAATATGAGTCTAATAGTAGATGGTACAAATCTTGATGATCTGAGAGAGTATCGTCCAGGAATAACAGCATTGAAGAGTCTTGGAATCCAAAGTCCACTTGTAGAAGCAGGACTAATAAAATCGGATGTGAGAAGGTGTGCAAAAGAGGCTGGATTGTCGATCTACGACAAGCCATCAAATTCTTGTCTTGCATCACGTATTCCTTGGGGTTTTACAGTAACGGCAGAAAAATTGAAACGAATTGAGAGGAGTGAAACGCTAGTAAAACAACTTTTTGGGGTGAGACAGGTACGAGTACGTGACTTTGGTAACTACGCCAAAATCGAAGTAAATAAGAAAGAAATTAATCTTCTTGGAGACAAAAAAAAATTCTTAATCCTCAAGGAGTGCTTGAAGGAATTAAGTTTTGAAACAGTTCTCATTGATCCTGATGGGTACAGACCAGGGAAACTTAATGTGATCATAGATTGATTTACTTGGATAACGCTGCCTCTACCCCAGTCCACACGAAAGTTATTGAAGAAATGATGCCATTCTTTAAAGAACAGTAAGGTTTGCTAACTCAGCCATTCAGAATGCAAGGAAAAGAATTGCGAATCTAATTGGAGCAAATAATGACGAGATCATTTTGACTTCAGGAGGCACAGAATCAAACAACACAGCACTGTATGGCATTGCATCTCAAAAAAAAGGAAAACATATCATAACATCATCAATCGAACACGATGCGATACTTGAACCATGTAAGCATCTTGAAAGAGAAAGTTACAAGGTATCTTATCTTCCTGTAGACAAGTACGGTCTTATCGATCCTGAAGATTTGAGAAAAGAACTTTCGCATGATACTTGCCTTGTCACCGTAATGTTTGCTAACAATGAGGTAGGTACAATACAACCCATAAAAGAGTTGGCCAGGATAGCACATGAAAAAAATGCTATCTTCCATACAGATGCCGTTCAAGCTGTTGGAAAAGTTGCCATAGATGTGAAGGGCTTTGGCGTCGATTTACTTTCAATATCGTCTCACAAAATTAACGGTCCAAAGGGTGTGGGTGCTTTATACATAAAAAAGGGTGTAAAGATATCACCTCTCCTACTGGGAGGCGGTCAGGAAAGCGGACTACGTTCTGGCACAGAAAACGTTGCTAACATGGCAGGATTCGGGATGGCATGTAAGCTGGCAAGAGATAATTTGGATCAGAATATCTCTCATTTCAAAAAATTAACAAATAGACTAGTTTCCAGGGTGATAAATGAAATACAAGGTACTACCCTTAATGGCCACCCGGAAAAGAGGATTCCAAACAACGTACATTTTACATTTCTTGGAGTCAGCGGTGAAGACTTGATTATAAAACTTGATGAAAATAAAATCGCGGCGTCTACCGGCTCTGCATGTTCTGTCCGTATTCAGAGGCCTTCGCATGTACTAAAGGCCATGGGTTTTTCACACGAACAGATAACGGGTTCTTTGCGTCTTACAGTTGGAACAACTAATACCGAGCAGGAAATAGACGATACTGTGGAGGTGCTAAAAAAAGTAGTCAAGGAGCTGCGTACAGTATCACCGTATAAAAGCAAATACAATTTCTAGATTTCAGAGAATTGCTATTAGTCGTGTCATTATCTCTCAGGAAAATACTTGGAGTTTGTATTCCTTTTTCTCTATCAAAGGCACAAGGGAGTCCATACCATCCCATACAAAGATTTCAATAGAATAAATTCCAGGTGAAGTGGGTTTCCACTTAATTTCTTCGTTAGCACTGGTAGATGGTGACAAGTTGTTATTTAACCAGTTTATTAATACGACCTTGTTATCGCTATCCTTTATCTGAACAATATATGAAATTCTTTGAGATTCCTTTATATCGTTGTTTGAAAGAAGACTCTTGAAGTTTATAGTCTGCCCCAGTTTGGGGTTTTGCAAAAGAGGTCTACCATTGTCATCAGTAATTTGTATTGACTGTGAAATCTTATGAGAGTATGCCAGCACAGGGGTCGAAGATTCATACGTTTTTGCTGGAGTAGCAACTGTTGAACCTATTATGACTGACCTTCCAAAAGCATCTTTGAAGTCATGATACCAAAGTTGTATATTGCCACCTGTTGGAGATATCAGACTTGTTCCGTCTTCGTTACATATTCTTGATGGCATCTTAAAAGTTCCCTTGAATACACCGATTCCAGGACTTGTTTCTGTGAGAGCAAATCCTGTAGCTGCCAGTCCCCCATATGCAATCCCATTTATTGTACAATGATGAAATTTGAATCCCTTTATCCATACTTCAAGTAGGATGTTACCACTACTATCTCCAACAGTATCATCTGCCAGTGAGCTTGGATCACTTACACTAGTGTAGGTTTGGATAGTATCGGCGTCAGTGACAAGGTCTGGATCATAGAGTGTTATTGTAACTGGCTGACCAATTCTGTAATTTGTTGAATCAAGCGTAACTGTTCCGGCATGTGTTGGAAGATTGTTTTTTGAGGTAACAGTAGTTTTTTGTCCTCCCTCTGAGCTTGAAATAGAGAAATTAATTCCTTTCTCATTTATCAGCTGATCGTTCACAAGAAATTTTATTTGATTGCCAAAAGTCTTCAGGCTGTGGATCAAGTTGGGATCAAATTGATTTAGTTGGTTTATTATGGAATACTCAATTGTACCCGAAAAAATTCCTGAACTGCTAGATGTTTCTCGAAGTTCAGCACGGTAAATGGCATTGTTTACTTGCTGACCATTTTTACTTCCGAATGAAAAGAGATCAAAAACAATTGGTTGTGTGTCGTTCTCGCTCGAAATTTTGCCGGCTTTTGATGGATCTCCGGACGTATCGAAATTAATCTCTAAGAATACTGGCGAACCGGAAGAAATAGATTCAATTCTTGTTATTGTAACATTATCAATTTGCACAAGACCATTACCGCCTGCAATGGTTCCTGAGGAAACAATTTGTACTGATGACGATCCTGGCAGTCCTCCAAAGTATAGAGTCATACTTGCATCCGAAAATGATGCGATTCCAAGTTGTTGTTGGAATGATCTCAAATCATAATTAATCCAATTTGTTCCATCTGAATTTGGTTGGGTTGTATCTATGAATAGATCCTTAAGATTTTGTGCAGTTACTCCTAGGTTTAGGGTAATCTTCTCAAAATTGGTAGTAGTTGAGACTGAGCGGGTATCTATTAATAATCTTGCCGAGTTAGAATCAGGAATATTGGATGGTACCAATACCGCACCAGCAAAACCTACTGAATTTGGATAGAATTTCACGTCAGAGGAACTCTCTAGTGTCACTGGATTTCCGATCTTTAATGTAGGTATTACCGCAGAGCTCCTGAAGATGTTAAGCTCGTCGACTAATCCAGCGTTCAGGTTTTGGTCGTTATCTACAAGCGTGATGGTTTCTTTTTGTCCCGAGTTAAACTGTCCTTGACCACTACCAATAGCAAGACTGGCTGTTGTTGTACCAGATACTATAGACGCTCTCTCTAAATTGTACTCTATAGTGCCTGATTGAGATCTAGGAGCGTTAGGCAAAATTCCAATTGTCGATATACTATTCAACGAGCTCTCGAAAATTCCTGTATTCTGTCCAGTTTCTACAAATGTTAATAGTTTGTCATATGTTGCACTACCAGCAGTCAAAGATGTAGTAGTTTGAATGAAGTTCGTTTTCAGATTAACAACACCGCCTAGGTTCATTTCTACATGACCATTGTCTTTGAAGCCCAAATTGTCAAGATATGGGATGAGGTTCACAAGACCTGGACCGCTTGCACTTTTTCCTGATTCAGCAAAAGCCTGATAGAAGGTTGCTTGAGGAGAATCAACATTAAATGTCCACGAA
This sequence comes from Nitrososphaerota archaeon, assembly GCA_005877205.1. Classification (GTDB taxonomy): domain Archaea; phylum Thermoproteota; class Nitrososphaeria; order Nitrososphaerales; family Nitrosopumilaceae; genus Nitrosotalea. The sequence goes on along the minus strand of VBPL01000038.1, from coordinate 82,917 downwards.
TCTACCGAGGTAGGATCTTCGTTCAATTGTATGTCGTTTATTGTTGCGAAAACTTCAGAGCCTTGAGGATATGCCTCTCTATCAAGTTTTATTGTAATATTTGGAATCTCAAAATAATCAAGGTCAACACTTTGGGTGCCACCTCCACGATTGTATTCTATATGAACCGCGTTGCTAAAAGTAAACAATTGTATGAGAGGCCATACATTTGGATTTATTCCTATTTGACCAACTGGAACTTTTGGGTTCATATTCAAGGAAGGAGGAAATCGAACAACATTGTCTTTGTTACTAGGAGCTGCTGGTGTTCCGTCGCACGAGTTGAAGTTTGCGTCACCGTCTGTTGTACCAGTCAAATTAGCAGAATCTGGAATTGCCACACCATCTGTCTGTGAGAAATCTGCACCTAGAACAGATGAAGAAGTAGAGCCAGAACAAAATACTCCGAAATCTAAACTCTCACCAGAAGCATTTGGTGGCACCACTTGATCAGCCTGTTTAGCTTTGTCTGTATTAGCAAAAAATGCATACCAGCTTCCATCAGAACTCTGAACCATGCGAAGTTGTCTTCCATTTACTGTAACAGGCGGTTCTCCCAGAGTCTGGTCAAGTTGAGTATTGTCTTCCCTTACAATTACTTCCACTACCATAGCTCCAGAAAAATGATTTTCAAAAAGACTGTTTTCCGCTGAGACAAAGAGATTGGGATGATCTGAGTAGGCCTTCGCATTTCCTAATGGTGATGTCTGAGGTAAAATCAATAATATAACAAGGAAAATTGCCAGTATTTTGTACAACTTTTTTATATTATGCTATGTAGAAAATAATGTTGTCGAATAAATTGTCCTGTTCTCGATATTGATACAACAAACCATTTGTTGACTGCTAAGTTTTAACTAAGGGTGAGAAATCAGGGCGGATGTGGTAAAACCAAAAGCGATCCTGATAGCCAGTGGAATCCTAGTTCTCATTGGTGTAGGTATCACCGTCTATCAATCTCAAATCACAGATAATCGTCCTAGTAAACAACAGAACAATCTTGAGAGTATTACAATACTAGACATTTTAGTGTCAGCTGTGTTGGCGATAGGACTCGGTGGTCTTGTTGTTGGTATGTTATATTTAATAAAAAGTAGGGGCAAAAGAGTTAGTTAAGATATTGATCGAGTTCAGTTAAACCGTCTTCTATATTTGTAAAGTTTTCATCACTTTCCATAATACCATTGAGTTTATCCATGTCAGCTCTGAAAATGGTCCTATCGCCATTTTGATTCATTGTAACAAAACCGTAAGCAGTTACATTCGACAATCGCGCTTTGATTTCATCCAGAGTGATTCCTAATTTTTCTGTCAGATAGATAGAATCTTTTTCACCGTTTTCAAGTTCTACAAGTATCATAGATACATCTGGGTCTGTCAGAGTTTCGATCATTTTTCGTTTATCAAAATTTTGATTCAAATTTACCAATCATACTTTGAATTCAGTATCATTTTCTTGTTTGAAATAAAATCACTAATAAGAACTCTGCCAATCTTTTCCGGATTTATATAATAAGCTCTTCCTTTCAGATGTTTTTCAAGGTTCTCCACGTATTTCAAAAGCTCTGATTCTTCGCTTATCATAATTGTATCGATCTCTATTCCTTCTCTTTTGCATTTTGTTGCTTCTTGTAGTGTTTTTGCTTCTATAGCTTGATCAACCTGTCTATATCTGTAACAGAGATATACCATTTCTTTTCCAATATCCAATTTTACGTCCTTCTCATTTTTCATCTTGGAAATAGTTACTTCATCTGGCTTATAGAAATGTGAATAAGGTTTTTCTGACAATATAGCATTTCTTTGTGATTCATTATCAACAAAGCATGCGCTAGGTTGACCGTCGGTAATCAGTACAATTCGCTTGTTCTGTGCACCATCTTTCTTGAGAATTTTAAGTGCAAGTCTTAGTGCTGCTTGGTAATTGGTATAGTGTAGAAAATTATCATTAGCATCATATGTTTTCAGGTATGGAATGTCATGGGGTTTGACCTCGGATGCAAGAGAACCAAAGCCAACAACATAGACAGAATCATTCGGAAAGAATTTCTTGTTTAATACATACAGTGCCCATAACGCTCTTTTTGCAGCCTCAATCCTACTACCCTCTCCAGAACTCATAGAATATTTCATGGTGGAACTAAGGTCTATACAGTAAATAACCGCAACCTTTACCTCTTCTTTTGTTTCAAATTTTTCCAAATCCTCAAATTCTAATTGAAGAGGAAATTCCACTGGAATTCCTTTACTCTTAGTTCTCTGCACAGAGTTCAATATGATCCCAGGTACATCTAAATTCTTTACATCATCACCTAACTCCAGTTTTCTTGTAGTATCTAGTATTGTATTTCCAGAACCAATGTTACGTGTTTCGTGGAAACCAAATCCTCCCTCGTTTATTGTTTTTATTATATCCTCGAGCATTCTTTGTCCTATTTCAAAAAATGCCTTATTGGTGAGCCATTTTTTTTCATCTTTGATATAACCTAGTATACGTAGATATTTTGTTATTGGTTCATTACTTCCCCTCAGATCGATCTGTTTGTCTTCATCCCCCACAAGTTGAGAATTTGATGACGATTCTTGACTTCCTTCTTGAAGTATCCGTTCCAAGTCCTGCATGGACTGCTCTTTTTCTTTGAGTACCTGTTTTGCTATTACTTTTAGAATTTGAGTTAATTTTTCGTTCGATATTTGAGATTTCGAATGTTTTGAATGGTCTTTCTCACTTAAGAAATAAACAAAATTTTTTGTCTTACGCTGCAATGTAACCGGTCTCTCTTTTATCCAAAATTTTTGGCTCTAACCAGAATAGACCCTCCAAGATCAATTCTGTAGTTGCCGCTCTAAGTTCATTGTGTATCTTTTCAGAAATGACTATGCAGTCACTTTGGATATTGTACTTTCGTGCTTCCTTAATGAATTCATCTTGTTCAGATGTTGCTTTCTGGACTGCTTTGCTTATCAAGCTAGAAAGAGAAGCGAAATTCTTCAGCTGGTTATCATATGATTTTTGCATGCTGTTGGAACCCAAGATTCCTTGTGAAACTTGAAAAGTTTGTTGCCCAAATTCTTTTTTTATTGAGTCAAACAGGCCGGGATCGATTCCATTTAGATATTCCAGAGATACATCCTTAAAAGAATTAGTAATCAGATTCTGTAGAGTCGTTTCACGATTTTCATTAGTATCATCTAGTTCTGCCAGTTCAAATTTTGCACATTGCCCAATGCAAAAAATATCACAAGGTCGTGGTACCGCAATAATATTGTGGGATAGAGCCCGAGTTCTTTCCGCTTCTCCTACTAACAGTTCCAGACTATGAACTCCCATTCGTACGCTGACTCCTTTATCTTGATTAATCTCTTGATTTTGACGTGCGTTTTGTACTATACGGGCAAGAGTTTTAAGCATGAAAATTGGCACAAATGATTTAGGAATTTTTGCTTCTTGAATTATTATGAGCATTTCATCTCCAATAGATCTCGGATAATGCGTAGTGATGTGACTCTTTAATCGATCGTAAAGCGGTTCAATTATTTTTCCAGAATGGGTATAATCGATTGGATTTGCAGTCGCAAAGAATGCAGTTTTTGGTTCAAAAATTACCGGATATACACCAGTAGTGTATTTTCCTTCTTGCAGTACAGAGAGGAGTGCAACTTGTTTTCTTGTGTCAAGCACAGGCAATTCATCTATACAAAAAATACCGTGTTTGGCTTGCATAAGTTGCCCAGGAGAATAAGATTCAATTTCATACATTTCTATTCCCCTTTTTGTTATCTTTATTGCATCAATTTGGCCTACCAGATCTTTTACAGAAATATCAGGAGTGGCCAATACATACTTGAATCTACGTTTACCTTCTACCCACTCAATGGGTGTATTGAGCTTGTAGTCTCGAATTTTTTTCATACTGTCAACGTCCACATAAAATTTTGGAATTGACATGGGATTTTCTTTGTCTTGAAGCAAGAAAATCAATTCCTGAGATGGCAGATCCATTGGGCAGTCATTTGTCATGCTTCCTCTTATTATTGGCATTGGAGAAAGTAAATACTCAGCAATTGTCTGAGCTATTCTAGTCTTAGCCTGTCCTATTTGCCCCACCAAGATTATGTCGTGGCATGATAATATTGCGCGGTCAAGCGCAGGAATAACGTCGTCGTGAAAGCCTATAATTCCCGGATACTTTATTTCAGCAGTTCTTATTTTTGAAATCAGGTTCTGTCTAAGCTGTTCTTTTGCACCGACTGTTTTGTAATTGATCTCTAATAGATCACCCAGAGTTCTAATTTGTTTATAGTCTTCAGGAACCCCTGCCATTATTTCTGTATATTTTGGTTCTGAACCATAACTTCGATTAACAAGATTTTCAAGATCCTGTACCATTACGATAAATACTCCCGAGATCTGATTTAAAGTATTATTTTATTTTAGCATGGTTTTTATCTCGGATATGAGGGATTTCCCAATACTTGTCTTCACAAGAATACAGACACATTGTCAGGATCGCGGGCAAGGACATTCTTGGTACTAAGAAGACGATAATAGGCATTAGTCAGGTAAAAGGCATGGGTTACAATTTTGCAAAATCAATTCTAGACATACTAAAAATAAATCCTAATAGCAACATTGGTTTCCTTACCGAGTCTCAGGTAGAAGAGATTGAGAAGATAATGAAGAATCCTTCTGTGGTAAACATTCCATCTTGGTTTCTAAATAGGAGAAAAGACATTGATTCAGGCGAAGATTTGCATCTAATTACTTCAGATATAGATTTCAATGTTAGAAATGATATTGAGAGAGAAAAAACAATGAGCAGTTGGAGAGGCTTCCGTCACACATATGGATTGAAAGTGCGAGGACAAAGAACTCGTACTACAGGCAGAAAAGGTGGTGCTGTAGGAGTTCGTAAAGGAGGCAAAGTACTTCCAGCTGGAGCACTAGCTGAAGGTGAAGCTCCAGCTGCGCCAGGTCAAGCGGCAGCTACTACAGCTTCGCCAGGTCAACCAGGAACTCCTGCGGCAGCTGCAGCAAAGGGTGCTGCAGCTCCTGCAAAAGACACAAAAGCTCCTGCAAAAGACACAAAAGCTCCTGCCACCAAGCCTACGACGGAAAAGAAGGCAAAATAGGTGAAACGTGGTGGGAGATTATCCAAAGAATTCACGCAAAATGTGGAGGCGGCCAAAACGCCCTCTAAATTATGATCTCTTAAACGAAGAGTTGTATGTACTTGGAACTTTTGGACTTAAGAACAAACGAGAGCTTTGGAAAGCGCATACCGAACTTTCAAGAATCAGAAATCAAGCACGATCTCTCTTGGCACTAACCCAAGAGGTTAGAAGCAAAAAAGAACCAACGTTGATGAAATCGTTGGTAAGGATAGGACTGGTAAAAGAAAATTCCACTCTAGATGATGTATTGAATCTTAAGGTTACTGATCTGCTTTCTCGCAGATTGCAGACAGTTATTCAGAAAAAGGCCTCCATAAAAAGTCCATATCTCGCAAGGCAAGTGGTTGTCCATGGTCATGTAATGATTGGGGAAAGAATGGTCACGGTCCCATCATATACTGTGACTATAGAAGAAGAGAGTCAAGTAGGTTTATCTCCTAAAGTAGATTTGACCAGAACAACGCAACAAGCTTCCAAAGCAGATAAAACTGAACAACCGGCCGAGTAGAATATATACAATTATTAAAACTTGCAATTAGTTTAATACAATTTCATCGAGTTTCTTGTACCTATTTAGGTATAACTTGATTACATTGTTAAAATTCAACACTAATACAGAGCGCTAAAGTTTGTTTTTATGTAGTTGTTGGGGCTTTTTTCTCAGCTAATCGAAATAATTTCTTTCGTAAAAGGAATGCGGCTACTATTCCGACCATAAAAGTTATCCAGCTTACGACAAAACCACTGAGATAATTTTGAATGTCCATGGTCGTTATTATACTAGTAGAGTAATAAGCTGTTGTCTGTCAATCCCAGTATTGGAAATAACAATCGTCCAGTATCATTCTGGCAGACCTTGAATCCTCAGAAACTCTACGAATTTATTAAGGGAGGTCTTGTAGGTATCCTTAGTGAGAATGCTTCTCGACGTCTTAAATTTCTTCCCAGCTAACCGAAGAATCAAGTCGTCTATTGTGTGGATTTCCAATTTTGGAGGTTGTTGGTATTGAGTTTACTTAAAGAGTGTGTTAATGTAATTGTAATATTAAATTATATACAATTATTATTTATCAAGGAATAGAAGGAAATAGAGTATGTGTTCGATTATAGCATACCTTGGTCTTAGTCCGGCTGCACCCATAATAGTAAAAGGACTCAAACGCATGGAGTATCGAGGTTATGACAGCGTAGGCGTTGCTACATTTTCCAATAATCAAATATTAGTAAGAAAGGGTGTTGGCAAGGTCTTAGAAGTAAATAAAATCGCAAAACTTGATGAACTTTCAGGGACCGTAGGAATTGGCCATACGCGTTGGGCTACACATGGTGGAGTTACCGAGACAAATGCTCATCCCCATCCATCAAGTGCAGGTGAGATAGCAATTGTTCACAATGGGATAATACAAAATCATGAGGAATTGAAAAAGGAACTTCAACAGAAAGGATACATGTTCAAAAGTCAGACAGACAGCGAGGTTATTTCCAATCTTCTCCAGTACCATTATGATAAAGTCAAGGAAATAAAGAAAGCAGTGCTTGCGACTGTCTCAGAGTTAAAAGGAGATTATGCTTTCGCGGCAGTTTTTGAAGACGGCACGTTGGCTGCTGCCCGACTTCATGAACCACTAATAATAGGAATTGGAAAAGATGGTTACTTTATCTCAAGTGATGTATTGGGATTTGTAGAACACACGGATGAAGTAATCTATCTCGATAACAAAGAGTTTGTAATTATTAATAATTCTGGAATTAAGGTTTTTGATTTTGATGCGAAACCAGTACAACATAAAATTACTAAGGTATCAAAGGAATTTGCTGATGCGTATAAAGGAGATTATGCTCATTTCACCCTCAAGGAGATTTCAGAGCAACCTGCAACAATCCCAAATGCGTCCAATAGCACCAGACTTGAGCTCGATTTGGCAACCGATTTTGTTAAACACGCAAAGACTCTTTACATTACTGGAAGCGGAACTAGCTACAATGCAGCACTCATAGCAAAATTTCTATTTTCAAAATATGCAAAAATAAAGATTGAACCCATAATATCAAGCGAGGTCCAGTTCTCACCTAATATGTTTGAGCAACAGTCTATTCTGATTGCTTTATCTCAAAGTGGCGAGAGCGCAGATGTACTTGAAGCTGTGAAGATTGCAAAAGACGCAGGAGCAAAGATTATTTCCATTGTAAATATGATGACATCGTCTTTAGTTCATCTATCATCTATTTCTATAGGGCTAAATTGTGGACCAGAAATAGGAGTAGCGGCCACAAAGAGTTTTACATCACAACTTACTGTCTTATACAAAATAGTTGACAAGATATGCGGAAATTGCATTGGTTTAGACCTCAATAAGGTTTCCGAGTCTATTACGAAGATTCTCTCTGACCATTCAGGAATTCAAGAAATTGCGAGAAAGCTCAAGGACATATCAGATATTTACGTGCTGGGCAGAGGTATCCATTATCCTATTGCATCCGAAGCTTCGCTGAAGTTGAAAGAGCTTACTTACATACATGCAGAAGGCCTTCCTGGCGGAGAACTAAAACATGGTCCACTTGCATTAATGGATTCGAATACATATGTAATAATGATTAATCCTAATGATTCCACTTATTCAGATACTTTAACATCTGCGCAGGAAATAAAGGCAAGAGGTGCAAAAATAATTGGAATTTCTGATAAGCCAAGCGACGTCTACGACTATTGGGTTGAGATACCACAGGTAGATGAATCAGTGTATCCAATTATAGAGATAGTGCCTGTTCAACTTCTGGCTTATTATGCCGCTCTTGAGAAAGACACTGATCCAGATTATCCAAGAAACTTGGCAAAATCGGTAACGGTCAAGTGATTCTTCTGTATTCTTTTTCAGTAAGAGAAAGCAATTTTTCTGAATTTATGCCGGTTTTTAGCATGCATGCTATAGATGCTCCTCCGGCGCCAGCTCCTTCTTTTACAAATCCCTCTGAGTAAGAACGGAGTCCTGGAATAGTAGATTGACCAAGCTTTAGTTTTGCGACGAGTATTGGCACGTCTAACACTTGTTCAATTGCCCCAAGCAAATTAGCTGATTTATCTTCTGCAATGTATGAGGTTGTACCTACAACTGTATTCTTACCCTCAAACCCTAATTTTTTAGCAAAACATAAGACTGCGGCCATTTGAGTCCCTCCTGCTAGCATTACCTTTGATACTTCCGATGCAGTACTAAGAATTCCAGCCATTGTTGGGATCATTGGATCACCCAGTTGTGCAACTACGTCGAATGGATCTTTTGAATCAAGTCTCTTCAAGGCTTCCTTTATAATACGAATTTTTAGTTCGATGGGGTTTTTAGGCATACTACTGCTAACTAGCGTCTTTACGCCAAATGCAACAAGTACTCCCAGCGCAGTGGTAGTACCTCCCGGTACACTTTCTCCCACGACAAGACATTCAGTTGAAGCTCCCAGAAATCTTCCAATTATTCTTCCATACTCAACAGCTTTTCTGACTTCTTCTTGTCCTAGTGCAGGTTCATTTGCTATGTTTTTACCATATTCTAATCCCATATCTATAAAAGGAAGTTTGGGTGGCACTTTACTACCTGCGTTTATTACAACGCTAGGTATACTTCCTGCCTCCAAAGCTGTTTTAGTCAATAAGGCCGGTGTCGGTTTCCCATCCGGTGTCATTGGAATAACGGATATGCTTTTGCAATTTCCGTAATGAATGAACTCGGCATCAGCGGGACCTGTATATTTTATTAGATCAGGATGTTCTCCAGCTATTGTAATTCCCGGTATCTCTGACGTTGCAGTATAGGAGATAACTAGAGAAAATGCGAACTTTCGTTGTTCTGTTTGCTTGATAAAATCCAATCCCTTTTGCTTGTTTCCAAGCACATCTATGTCTTGCAAGGATCAATCACTATTCATAAATTCCAAAAACTCATTTTCTGTTCTTGGTTGAAGCACGAAATTTGTTTTTTTCTCTCTCCCAATTGTTGACGTTGGAGAATTTCCATAATTGTGGCCTGGATAGAGCATAAGATTTTCATCCATTTTACTGATAAGACTAAACAAACTGTAATAAAGCTCTCGTGCACTGCCTCCTGGTAGATCTACTCTGCCACAATTACCGACAAAAAGAGTATCGCCTGAAAAAAATTTTCCGTCACCGACAAGGCATATGCTGTCTTTGGAATGACCCGGGGTATGAATTACTGTAAGCTCCGAGTTACCAAAACTTATCTTATCTCCATCCGAGACACGAATATCGCTTCGGAGAGTAGAAGCAGTGTGTTGAATTATCTTGGAACCTGTTTGCATTGCCATTGCATCATTCCCAACGGTATGATCGAAATGATGGTGAGTGTTTATGATATATTTTACTTTCAAATTATTTTTCTGTATGACTTCAATCAACTGATCTAGATCCCATGAGGGATCTATGATAACGGCTTCGTCTGTCTCTTCGTCTTGTACCACATAAGTGAAATTCTGCATATTTCCTACCTCAAGCTGATAAACCTTCATAAGACACCGATCTCTGCTTCTGGAGGTATTCCTATTTTTTCGACGATTATCGTTCCACACATATCAGTCCTACTTGGCATTCCAGTTTTCATTTTGTGAAATGTGATGGTAACATCTGCTTTAACGCATTTGTCATCCACATTTCCGGTATCTGGATCCATACCGGAGGGTACGTCTAATGCTAGTTTGAAAGCTGGCGATTTGTTTATCAAATCCATGGCAGATGCATACGGTTCTCTTATTTTACCCGAAACGCCAGTTCCTAAAATACCATCCACGATAATGTCTGCGTCGACGTCAATTTCCCTAGGATCTGACGCAATTATCAAGGTTATTGAATTCATTTTTTCTAATAACTTCCAGTTAGATCTTGCTTCTTCGGTTTTTATCTTATCTGGATTTCCGAGTAGTAGAACGACTGGCTCACAACCGAATCCTGCCAAATGCCTTGCTATAACAAATGCATCTCCACCATTATTTCCAAGACCCGCAAAAACCAATACCTTCTTTTCAGACAAAGCCGAAAACTTTTCTACAATATACCTTGCTACCGATGCTCCCGCATTTTCCATCATAAGTTTTCTAAAAAAGCCCATTTGATGACCATTTTCTTCAATTTGCATCATTTGCTTTACAGTAATTTCCATACAGTTTGAGAATTTTATGCCAAATAAGTACTCATCTCCAAACTTTGAAAAACATTTGTTTTAAGATTGTTAAATGCGGGAGAAGGGATTTGAACCCTTGAAATCCTAAGATACTAGCCCCTCAAGCTAGCGCCTTTGACCAGGCTGGGCGACTCCCGCAGTTGCAATACCCATGCATGGTTTTTATAAGCCTTGATTACTTTTTGAGAATGTGCTAATTCCCGTAAGATGTTTTACTTGTGGAAATCTCATTGCTGATAAATTTAAGGAGTATCAAAATCGCGTTAAAGGTGGAGAAGATCCTGCTAAAGTACTTGATTTGTTTGGTTTCAAGCGATATTGTTGTAGAAGCATGTTGTTAACATCAGTAGAAACAATCCATCAAGTGATTCCATTTTACGAAGCTATAAGGAGAAGGGAGCAAGAAGTTCGATCCGAGCTAGAATAGGATGGCACGGATTACATCAATTAGGGGACGGCTTCTCTACAACAGTAGAGGAAATAAAACTATAGAGATTGATGTTATTTCTGACCACAAATGTTTGGGTAGAGTCTGTGCCCCATCAGGTGCAAGTGTTGGCAAACACGAAGCAACAAGTTTTCCAGAGAATAAACCAGAAAAGAGCCTTGAGATTCTTAGGCAAAATGAAAAAAAATTTGTGGGTCTAGATCCCTCCAATTTAAAATTAATTCACGAGAACCTAAGAACCATTGATTCGACTACTAATTATTCAAAGATTGGAGGTTCAGTTGCATTTGCTCTAACTATTGCTTCAATTGATTCTGCGTCAAAATCTCTCGAAGTTCCCATTTTCAAATTATTAAGTACTGATTCGAATCTCAGGTTTCCCTTCCCCCTTGGTAACATCCTTGGAGGTGGAGCGCACGCAGGTCCAGGAACACCGGATATTCAAGAGATATTGGTTTGCGCTATTGGTTCGAAGACTATTCGAGATTCAATCGAAGTCAACTTCGCTGTTCATAAAGAACTCGGAAAAATTTTAGCAAAGAGAGATCCGGGCTTTACAAATGGTAGAGGAGACGAGGGTGGATGGGCTCCAAAGCTGAAAAATGATGAAGCCTTAGAAGTATGCGCTCGAGCATGCGAACAACTTGGTTTCACTTTAGGAAAAGAAGTTTCATTAGGTGTAGATTTTGCTTCCTCTACACAATGGAACGAGAAGAAAAACAAGTATGTTTATGAAAGGGCAGGTTTTGAGAACAGCCTGGAAGAACAGATCGAATTTGTATCTAGCATAATTAAAGAATACAAACTTGCATATGCCGAGGATGCGGTTCATGAAGAAGCATTTGATGAGATGTCTATTTTGACCAAAAAATTTCCAAATGTTTTGATAACAGGTGATGATCTGTTGGTAACAAATAAAGAGATCCTAAAGCGAGCAGAAAAAATAAAGGCATGTAATGCTACAATTTTGAAGGTAAACCAAGCTGGTAGTCTTTATGATGCACTTGAATTTGCGAAAGAAGCTACTAAAAATAACATAAAGATAATCACTTCTCATCGTTCTGGTGAATCAGTAGATTCACACATATCACATATTGGAATTGCCACAAAATCAAAGATGTTAAAAGTAGGCATAGTTGGCGGCGAGAGGATAGCTAAACTCAACGAACTACTACGCATTTCAGAGTATGATTTAATACGTGGAATGGTAGAGATTTAAAAACACAGTATGAGTAAGCAAGAGGAGTCTGAACGTCTAGAAAAATATGTTCTTTCCACTGGCATGCGCGTAGGAACGCAGGTAAAGACAAAATTCATGATTCCTTTCATTACAAAGGCTACAAATGAGGGACTCTACATTATTGATAGTAAAAAGACATTGGCACGAATTCAAACAGCTGCCAAATTTATCAACAGGGCAGTCATTTCAAAAGTTCTTGTGTGTTCAGGAAGAGAGTATGCGATCACTCCACTCGAGAAGTTTTGTGAGCTTACAGATGCAACACCCATGCTTGGAAGATTTATGCCTGGTACACTGACAAATCCACTTTTACCGTATTACATAGAACCAGAGTTAGTTATGGTCTCAGACCCTCAAGTAGATGAGCAAGCCGTTATAGAGGCCACAAATGCTGGGATTCCAGTAATAGCTATATCTAACACTGATAATGTTACGTCTAAAGTAGACCTGGTCATACCAGCAAATAACAGAGGTAGAAAATCATTGGCTGCTATCTATTGGTTGTTAGCTAGGGAGATTCTGTTACAAAAGGGCAAACTGAAAGGCGACGAATCGATGAAATATGAAATCGATGACTTTGAGACCAAAATAACTGAAGAAGAATTAGAAGAAGAAACCGGAAGAATTCCTTCTATAAGAACAAGATCCCAGAGGCAATAACACAATGCAGGTAAGAACACCAGCTGTTGCTGGTATGTTCTATCCAAAAGCACAGAAAGAGTTGAAGTCAACTATAAGAGATTGTTTTCTTCACAAGTACGGTCCGGGAAACTTACCCCCCTCAACTAGTAATGAAAAGATTATTGGCGTAATATGTCCTCATGCAGGTTACATGTATTCTGGCCCAGTTGCAGCTAATTCGTATTATGCTATTTCATCGCAACGACCAGAGCTTGTAGTAATTATTGGGCCTAATCATTGGGGGGTTGGGCGAAATATTGCTACGATGAAAGAAGCTGTGTGGAAAACTCCTCTTGGTGATATTGAAGTAGATACCGAAGCCGCTATAGAAATAAACATAGTTTCAAAGATTATTGAGCTAGATTTTTTTTCACATACTAGAGATCACAGTCTGGAAGTTCAATTACCAATGCTGCAGGAAGTATATTCTCACAAATTCAAAATTCTTCCAATAATCTTGATCAATCAAAATTACAATGCAGCAAAAGAGGTAGGCAAGGCTATAGCAAAGATAGCTAAGAATAAGAAGACCGTGGTAATAGGTTCATCAGACTTTACTCATTATGAAGAGAATGGCTTTGCACATAAGCAGGACAAGGGATTAATTGAACCCATATTAGCTATGGATATTGATAAATTTTATAGAATTTTGCAAGAGGATCAAGTCAGTGCGTGCGGGTATGGAGCGATGGCATCTACCATGGTAGCTTGCAAAGAACTCGGAGCCACTAAAGGCACCTTGACAAGATATGCTACAAGTGGTGACATAACAGGCGAAAAAAGCTCAGTGGTAGGATATGCTTCGATAATTTTCTCATGAAATCAATAGCGTCAGCTCCAGGAAAGGTCATCCTTTTTGGAGAACATTTCATTGTGTATGGGGTAAAAGCAATTCTTTGTTCTATAAACAAGAGAATTGTTGCTACATCACGACTTTTAGATGAAAGAAAAGTGAAGATAAGATCAGTTCTTGGAGACGCAGAACTTGACATTGATTGTTTATCTGAGCTAGATGCGGTTACTAGCAGATTCATGAAGCCGTTCTTTTACATTGCAAAAAATGCATTAGAAGATTATGGAAAGGATAAAGGAATCGAGATAGTCCTAGAATCACAGATACCAGCTGGCATAGGTCTGGGTTCATCATCAGCTGCATGCGTTGCTGTCACTGCTTCAGTTAATGGATTATTTGTGAGGCTATCAAAACAAGAAGTGGTAAAGAAAGCAATAGAAGCAGAGCGCATCATATTTAAAGAAACGCCTGGGGCCGATACATCTGTCTCTACATTTGGTGGTCTAATGTTATACGACCCTAATAGTGGCTTTCAAGAGATAAGTTCGAATAACGACCTAGCTTTCATCATAGCAAATTCTTCCCAAGTTCATAATACACAAGAAATTGTAAGACAAGTAAGAGTATTCAAAGAAAAAAACGGCAATTTTTTCAATCAACTGTGTGAAAAAGAAGCTGAAATAGTTAATGAGGCACTCTTAGCACTGCGAAAAAACGATCTTAAGATGCTTGGATTGCTAATGTTAAAGAATCAAGACCTACTTCAACAAATTAAGGTATCTACAGAGAAGATTGATCTTCTAGTTAGAGAAGCAAAAAAAACGTCCTACGGAGCAAAATTAACAGGAGCAGGCTTTGGCGGTTGCATAATATCCCTTGTGGATAATTCTAATTCAGCTACTACTGTTGACAATCTGAAAAAGATTTCTGATTGTTTTCCGGTGAAAATTGATTATCAGGGTCTTCTGTATATTTAGCCAGTAGTCTAGATATTCGGTTGTTAGGCATTGCGAGGGAAGCAAGATACGCAATATTACCACGTATGTGTTGAGGAAGCCACTACGATGACCTAATATCGTGACAATTTAATCCAGTCAACAAGACAAATAGGAATCCAAATCTTAAGGGAGATACTTTTTAAAACCGACGATATCACTGTTAAAAATCATGATTTTAGTCAAACTGGGGGGATCTATAATTACAAACAAAGAAAAACCCTTAACAGCAAATAGGTCTTTGATAAGAAGAATCACTTCTCATCTGAGAAAAGTAAAGGAACCACTTATAGTTGTACACGGAGGGGGTTCTTATGGGCATTATTGGTCAGTCAAATACGACATGCATACAAAACCTTCCAGATACAGCATAAAGGGTATTTCACTAGTTAAGAATTCCATGGTGGAATTGAATCAAATTATACTTGAATCGTTTCTTGAATCTAACCTTAGACCATATTGTTTACCCCCTAGCAATTTCATGCTCGCTGGCAAGCCCATAGTGAAAAAAGTAAAAGAGATCTCAAAAATTGCAAAGATACGTTTGATTCCTATTTCTTACGGAGACGTAATGTGGTATGGAAAAAATAAGTTCTATATTTTGTCAGGGGACAAAATCATGGGAATTCTTGCCAGGATATTGAAGCCACGGTTAGCAATTTTTGTAACAAATGTCGATGGTATCTATTCTGATATGAGAACAAAAAGGCTGATCCACGAGATAACCGTAGAAAAACCAATCATGTCAAAAGTTTCCATGGATGTAACTGGAGGAATGAGTCGCAAAATAAAGGAGGCGGTTAACATATCGAAAAATGGCACAGATGTTTTCTTTGTTAACGGAAACGTTCCCAAAAGAGTAGTAAATGCAATAAGCGGAAAGGGCTTTGAGGGAACAATATTCAGAGGGTAAGATAGAGAGATGGAATATCTAATTCTTGTTGACAATAATGATAATCCGATAGGAAGTGATGAAAAAGCAAAATGCCATTTGCCAAATGGCAAGCTTCACAGGGCCTTTACTATATTGCTGTTCAATAAAGATGGCAAACTCCTATTAACACAACGCAGCATGAGTAAGATGCTTTGGCCTGGAGATTGGGATGGGACAGTAGCAAGCCACCCAAGAGAATCTGAGACATATGTTTCTTCTGCAGAAAGAAGATTACCAGAAGAGCTTGGAATAACATGTAAATTGGATTATTTGTTCAAGTTTGAATATCACGTTCCATACAAAAACATCGGTTCAGAGAACGAGATCTGTGGCACTCTGATTGGAATATTAGAGGAACCAGAAAGAATGAGGCTTGTAAAAGACGAAATCTCGGCAATCAGGTGGATCAGTCTGGATGAACTTTTGGCAGAGATAAAGAAATCACCGAGGACTTTCTGTCCATGGATGTTGGTTGCATTGTATTTGTTACCTGGATCAAACAAGAACATAAATGAAAAACACAAAGAGATTCTCCAAATGTGGATGAGATCTGATTATAATGCTGATCTGAATGAACCACTGAAATATCATTTTCCAGATCACAGGTGGGAGTTGAAGAGATAATGAAAATGAGCAGACTCGTGAAAAATACAAAGAAAATTGATTCATATTTATTGTCCAGATTGGACGGCGAACCTCGCGACCTCTACAAAGCTGCAAGATACCTGATTGAACATGGAGGAAAACGATTAAGACCATACATGGTAGTAAAGAGTTGTGAGCTGTTAGGTGGAACTGTAAAACAAGCAATCCCAGCAGCCGCCGCAATTGAAATGATACATAATTTCACTCTGGTTCATGATGATATCATGGATAATGATGAAGTTAGACACGGTGTTCCCACTGTTCATGTCAGATTTGGAGTTCCCATTGGAATTCTTGCGGGAGACCTGTTGTTTTCAAAAGCATTTGAAACTATTTCCACTGCTTTTGCAACAATGCCTAAAGATGTGGGTATGCCACTAGTATCCAACTTGGCTAGAGCCTGTTGCGATGTATGCGAAGGTCAGGTACTTGACATTACGATGGCACAATCAAAGAAGATACCAAGTGAGAATCAGTATATAAAAATGATAGAAAAAAAGACATCATCACTTTTTGTTGCGTCTTGTGCAATGGGTGCTATCTCAGCCAAGAAAACAGAAAGAGATGTGAGAAGGCTTTCAACCTTTGGAAGGAATTTAGGATTAGCCTTCCAAATAATTGATGATCTGATTGGTGTAATAGGAGATCCAAAAGTAACAAGAAAACCTGTTGGAAATGA
Organism: Nitrososphaerota archaeon; assembly: GCA_005877205.1. GTDB lineage: Archaea > Thermoproteota > Nitrososphaeria > Nitrososphaerales > Nitrosopumilaceae > Nitrosotalea. The sequence continues at coordinate 66,099 of VBPL01000038.1, read as the reverse complement.
CATCAGAGAAGGGAAAAAGTCACTTCCCATTCTCATGGCTATCAGGAGAGCAAAAGGACAAGAAAGGAAAGTGATCCTTAATGCTTTTGGAAATTCTTCGGCGTCAAAAAATGAATTAGAAAAAGCTGTGTGTATGATATCTTCACTTGGAATAGAAAAAACGATAAGAGAAAGTGCCTCTCGCCATTCCAACGTAGCAAAAAAATCAATATCAATCTATGATGAAGTTCCTGCAAAAAATGAACTGCTCTCCTTACTTGATTTTGTAGTGGGGAGGAGCCTATAGTTGGATGATGAACTAAAGAGAGTAATACGCGGAATTGCTCTTCTAAATGCTTCAGAACATGATGGTAAGACTAGGAATGATGCAGTGATATCCAAGGTAATTGGTGCCAAGCCAGAACTTCGTGGAAAGATAAAAGAGGTTATTCCTTTAATTGGAGAGATAGTCAGTGAAATAAACAAGCTTTCACTTTCATCCCAGAAAGCAGAGCTTGATAATAGCTTTCCACACTTGCTTGTAACAAAACCGAAACAGGAGAGGTCTGGATTACCCCCTCTCGAAGGAGCAGAGCATGGTAAGGTAGTTACTAGATTTCCTCCAGAACCAAATGGATACCCACACATTGGCCATGCAAAAGCCTCGATAATTGACGAAGAATATGCAAGGATGTATGGAGGAAAATTAATTCTAAGATTTGACGACACAAACCCTGAAAACGAGAGACTGGAATATTATGCAGCAATCAAGGTGGGATTGGACTGGCTTGGGATAAAGTACGATATTACAAAAAATACTTCTGATGACATGGATTTGATTTACAAGAAGGCAGAAGAATTACTTGCATCTGGCAATGCCTATGTCTGTACATGCGACAAGGAAACAATAAGCAAAAACAGACGCGAAATGTTATCTTGTAAATGTAGCACTGGGAGTATAGAACAGAACACCAAGCGATGGAATAACATGTTTGAAAAATACAAACCAAGAGAAGCTATCGTTAGATTCCGAGGAGATATGAGTTCTGAAAATACAGCAATGCGAGATCCCACCTTATTGAGAATAATAGATGAGCCTCACCCCCTTCATAAGGACAAATACAGGATATGGCCAAACTACGACTTTGCCGTAGCAATTGAAGACAGTATTGATGGAGTGACTCATGCCTTTAGAACAAAAGAGTATGAACTTAGAAACGAGCTCTATTACGTAATTCTCGATAAACTTGGATTAAGAAAACCTAAGATGATGGAGTTTTCAAGACTTGAATTTGAGGGAATGCCCGTGTCCAAAAGGGTTTTGAAACCTCTTGTAGAAGAAGGAAAAGTTTCTGGGTATGATGACCCGCGACTTCCAACTCTTGAAGCCCTTCGAAGAAGGGGAATTGTTCCTGAAGCGATCAGGAAGTTTGTTCTTTCCCTTAGCTTTACAAAATCTGACACACTGGCTCCTTTTAAAACCTTGGAGTCTTTTAATAGAAAAATTATTGATTCTACGAGTATAAGACTATTTGTTGCCGTCCATCCTGTAAAGCTGACGGTAACAAATAACGGTCTTACAGAGATTGAGATACCTAATCACCCTCAAAAAGACATGGGAAAAAGAAGAATTCAGCTCGATGGTAGCTTTTACATTTCAGGGGAAGATGCAAGTCGCCTCAAGGTGGGGGATGAGATAAGACTATTAGAGCTATATAATATCAAAATAACAAAACTTGGCTTTGACATAGAAGCGGAGATGACGGGAATCGAATTTAAACCAGAGATTCCAAAAATCCAATGGATCTCAAGAAAGAATGCGGTAAATATCGATATTCTTATTCCAAAAACACTTTTTGTAAATGAAAAATTTAACGAAAATAGCTTGGAGCGTATGCAAGCTCTAACAGAACCATACTACTTAGAATTAAATGTGGGTGCAGAAATTCAATTCGTACGATACGGATATTGCAGAAAAGATTCTGCAAATCAAGTCATATACACACATAAGTGAAGAAAATGAAAATTGCGCGGTTACTGAAAGAAAATATGGAAACATATGGTTTTGTCAATGGAGATAAAGTTTTGACTAGAGAAAATATGACATCGCAAACAGGTGTCCCTATACCTCAAAATATCAAAGATTTTCTTTTTGATGGCTGGTTTGATGAAATAAAATCAAAGGCGGGTCAACTGAATTATAATGAGAAATTACCTGGTTTCAAGTTTCTTGCACCAATTCCAAATCCGTCAAAAATAATTTGTTTGGCCTTTAATTACAAGGATCATGCAAAAGAACAGAATTTGATCCCGCCAGATGAACCGAGCATTGTGATAAAACCTAGGTCTACACTCAACGGTTCCACTTCTGATATAATATGTCCTTCATTTGTATCAAAACTTGACTATGAAATTGAGCTTGCCGTGATAATCGGAGCTAACTGCAAAAACATATCCGATAAAGAAGCTAAAGATATCGTTTTTGGGTATATGATCCTAAATGACACTTCCTCTCGCGATATACAAGCAAAAGACAAGCAGTTTACTCGCGCTAAGGGATTTGACACATTTGCACCTTGCGGACCATGGATCACTACCGCAGATGAGATACCAGATCCTCATAACCTCAAAATGGTTACAAAGATAAATGGCGTTGTCAGACAGAATTCTTCAACGTCAAATATGTTTCTCAATGTCTATTCTATAGTGTCAATGTTAAGCAAGGTAATGACACTAGAAAAGGGCGACATAATATCAACTGGTACACCCGCTGGTGTTATGCTCAACAAGCCTGATGCAATATTCTTAAAAGATGGCGACAAGATTGAGATGGAAATAGAAGGACTTGGAAAATTAGAAAACACTGTTAAGGTTCGTTTAGCATAGAGCACGCAAAGTCGAAATTTAACATTAAAAATTATTAAGAGCGATTTATGTCAATCTTGGCATGGGAAGGATAATTGTTGGTAAAGCTTCAGATATTTCACCAGGGAAAATGAAGAAAGTTACTGCAGACGGAAAAGAGATACTTGTAGTAAATGTAGACGGGATATACTGTGCCATAGATGATACTTGTACTCATGCAGGTGCAAGCCTTTCAGAAGGAACCTTGGATGGTTCTGTTCTTACGTGTGGCTGGCATGGAGCAAAATTTGACTGTAAAACAGGCAAACTTTCTTCGTTTCCTGCCAAGATCAAAGACCTAGGCTTGTATAAAGTGGTCATAGAATCAGAAAACATCTTTTTGCAAGTATAGATGGAAACTTTATAAAATAATTACATTTAGCATAGCATGAATGGTACAATGGTCGAAAAAAAGAATCAAAATACTGAGACACTTAACATGGCCATTAGTACACTAGAAGAAATAGTAGCAAATCCTTCTACACCAAAAAATATAAAGAAAAATCTAACAGATCTTTTAATGGAGTTAAAGAAGCAAGATTACTCTGTTTCTGTAAGAGCTGCAAATGCAATTAGTGCTCTAGATGATATAACACAGGATCCTAACATGCCATCATATGTTAGGGTAACTCTATGGCAAGCAGTATCAGCCTTGGAAAGGATAAGAGAATAAATTTAGCATAAAAATTTTGTTCTATTGTGAAAATAGAGGAATATATTAGATCACTTCCTCAGTCAATTATAACAGGCGAGGATGTTGAATTACGTGACGATGTCCTAAGAGAGATATTTCGATTCGCATCATTAGACACAAATGATACTTTCTATCATTTAGGATGCAGTAATGGTAACGGAATAGTCATTGCTCTAGAAGAATTTGGCGTAAAGAAAGCTGTTGGGATAGATAGTAACCCTAAAAAGATTTTGTATGCGAGAAAAAAGTTAGAAGAAAAAAAACTTCATAATGGATCGTTAAGATGTGAAGACCTCTTACAGTCTGATATTAGTGATGCATCGGTAGTTTTCTTTTGGTTTGTTGATGAACATATAATTGAGAAAATGATTCCAAAATTTTTACAGTTAAAGAATGGTTCTAGGATAATAACTATTTGGGGACCACTTACCAGTTTCCTATCCGATAAGGTGGATTTCCCTTATGTCCTGAATGTAGTTCCATTCAAGAAAGCTAAAGATCTGAGAGAGCAGCTACTTGCGATATTTGATACTGATTGCATAGATTTTGCCACAGCATGGGAATTTGCAGAGAGATATTCAAATGCAATAGGATCGAAAGAAGCTGGCAATGATAGATTTCTAACTATTCTCCAATCTCTTGTCATATGGATAAACGCCAAGAACCTAGGAATCGCATGCGGAGATGAGATACCTCAGCCGGTAAAGAATTACATAAGCATACTGAGAACATTTTTTAATATAGAAGTAGAACATTTGTTAAATCGAAACTTGCCTTAGTCATGTTTTTATTTGTAAACCACGGATAGATTACATTGGAAGAAAGAATTAACATTAATGTGTCAGCTACCGATTATGAAAGTACAAGTAAGGCAATAATTTCAACATTAAGAAACCTCGAACAAATGGTTCATGGAGAAAATGATTTTATTGTCACAGATTCCGAGTTTGCTTTTGGATGGCATTTTTATGTAGTGTGCGTAAATAAATCACTTGTAAGAAAACTTTCCGAACAAATGGGACCAGATTTTGAAAGAATAAAGGGCAATGGTCTTGACCGCAAATTTCTAACATGGTTAAGAGAAAAAGTTAGCCAGAAGAACCTGAAAGTTAAACTAGCCATAAAGGAAGAGATGGAATCCAGCAAGTACGGCATATTTTGAGTCCTTGAAAGGGGATTTTAGCCAATTCGTTAACCTACTTCAAAGAACTTAAAGAAAATTCAGGTCTCTAAGCCAAGATCATGCACTATTTTCCAATGCCTATATTGAACAGTTGTTTTATCCCATTCAAAAAGTCCTTATCACTCCAAACCTGGTCTTGTGACCACCAGTAGGCTTTTGATTTAAACCATTGTGGTATCTGTATTGTACCAGACAAATCTGTAGTGTTCTCAGATTTGAACGGTATTCGGTTTAGCAAAGACCCTTTTAGTTTTTGCTCTGAGCCAGTATCATAAAACGTAGCATTCTCTTTTATTCCATCAGGGCCATCAAATAAAATAACATTAGGTGGTAGTTTGTCACTCGTCATCATTCCACCCGGTTTGTCCACCATATACCCTAGTACCTTGGTATAGTCAGTATCGTTAATCTTTCCCGCAAGCCACCATTTTGTGATTTCCTTTTGCATACTCATAACGAGTTGTGAACTTGCAACACTTTCTGATGCATCACCTGCTACGGTGTCACTTGTTATGGCATCATTTGCTGTACCATTTTCTAGTGCAAACAACTTCTTTCCTATGGCAGGCTCATATGGAGCCATTACTGTGGCCTTGGTAAAGTAATGATCGCCATAAACATGTGTTAGAACACTAGAACAGGTGGCCTCCCAGCTACCTTCTATGCATTGATCATATTTGTAACCCAGTGAATGGATTTTGTCCTCGACAACTGATTGGTCAAATCCAAGATAATATGTTATAAAATGAGAGAGCTCATGACTCAAGATCCAGACTGGATCGGAAAATCCAAAGTTTGAACAGTCACAAATTATTATGGTGTGATCTCTTGTTTTGTCTGCTCCAATGTGATTGTATAGTCCCCCAACATCGTTTCCGTGCAGTTCCCTTTTGCCGATTTCATTATCATAGACAAGTATTATCAGATCTAAATCATCTGGGACTTGATAATGTGTGTATTTTTTGTCAGGCATGCATTGTGGTTGGTATTTTGAATTTTCAAACTTGTATAACTCAAAATATTTGCTAGTTATTTCGTCATATGCATTTGCCATCTGGTACTGGTAATTTGTGCATCCACTGTATGGTGAGAGGAATATGAGTTGCCACCTCATCTTTTCTGATTTGTCCATTGCGTAAGAATCAGGCGAAATGAATAACGTTAGGACTAGCGCAAGTAAAACGGCAGCGAGGGTTATTCGTCCGGTCCTAATGGATATGAAATGTCTTGTCTGTACAGACAATTCAAGCTAATAGTGGTTTCAATTTATACTTAATGACTTTGCAACTTTTTTCTAATAAATTGTTATGTAGAATTCTATTTTCTGATAAGAGATCTTTTGTGGAATTAATGAACTTTAAGATATTTACTAAAAAACCGTCATGTATTCAAAAATAGAACGATAATACCTAGTACAAATTCCATCTGGTTTACATTTGTGTAGCCTATATCCCAGTGATCAAATGTTTTACTGCTGTTACTGCTCATACTAACGGTCTACGTTGTTCCGTTAGAGGAAAATGTGTAAGTGGTTGGAGTCCATAATTTGTCGGAGCTCCGCTACTAATACCAACTTTAAACTTGTTTTAATATTTATTATCCATTCAAGAATAGAACAAGTATGGATTATTCAGAAGAACATCTCCGCGATATCTTGGAGCTAAGAGAATGGCTCTCTGAAGAAATCGAAAAAAGAGAAAAAGAGGTAGAAAAATTAAAGCAAAATCTTATGATTCTAGATTCCCTTGTCAAGCAGTCAAGTTTCAGCAAAGCATCAACCCTTATGTCTTCAGATGGTAGAAAAAGCCAGCCAGTCCAGCAGACAGCTTCTGTCATTCCAATAAAGACTGATAATAATAAAATAATAGCAAATGCACATGTTACTCAAGAAGAGCTTGTAATCATTCCTTCTGAAGATATCATTTTAGATATAGATACACAGCCATTCAAATCATTCTTTCTTGGCAGGATCATAGGCGGAATGGAAAATCAAGATAATACCGATATTCAAAATGGCAAGATTCCCCAAAATTCAGCGATTAGTTGCATGGTAAACAAGGACGGGAATCGCATAAGAGAAATTCTAATCAAAAATTATCGTCAGAAAGAAAGAGTAAATGAAATAATAAACACAGCAACATGGTCGTTCATTCGAATGATCGAAAACTCAAAGTGAAATCATGGACAGGATAGTTGTACTAGATTTTGGGTCACAGTACAGTCATCTAATATGCCGAAGAATTAGAGACTTGTCGGTTTATGCAGAACTAGTTCCTTACGACATATCAATTGAAGAGCTAAAAAAGATGAATCCCAAGGGAATAGTTTTCAGTGGAGGGCCTGCAAGTGTCTACAACAAAGATTCTCCGCAGCCAACCAGTAAGATATTTGAGATAGGTCTACCGGTTCTTGGGATTTGTTACGGCCATCAATTAATCGTAAATAACTTTGGAGGCAAAGTCAAACAATCACACAAGGAATATGGTTCCTCCATACTTAGCATAGACAATGATTCTGATTTACTTGCTGGAATGGGAAAATCAACAAGGGCGTGGATGAGTCATGGTGATGCAGCTGAAACTCTTCCAAAGGGATTTGAAGTAATAGGGCATACTGAAAATTCTTTCGCTGCAGCAATAGCTAATAAACAGAAGCTGGTCTATGGTATTCAGTTCCATCCTGAGGTAGTGCACACAGAAAAAGGAATTCAAGTTCTCAAAAATTTTGTTCTAAATATATGCAGAACAAAACAAGACTGGACTCTTGAGAGTTTCGTAGAAAATACAGTTTCCGAAATTTCCAAAATAGATAGCAATGTCTTGTGTGGAATTAGTGGTGGAATTGACTCTACCGTGGCAGCGCTTCTAATCCAAAAGGCAATAGGAAGTAGACTGAAATGCGTTTTTATTGATAATGGATTACTTCGACTAAATGAGGAAAAAGAAGTTGAAGAGATGTTCAAGAACAATTTTGGGATGCATTTTACCATAATTGATGCAAAAGAAAGGTTCCTCAGTAGGTTAAGAGGAGTAACAGACCCTGAAAAGAAGCGAATGATAGTAGGGGAAGAATTCGTTAAGATTTTTACAGAATTTACTGAAAAGAATGGCCCTTTCAAGTGGCTAGCTCAAGGCACTCTTTATCCTGATGTCATAGAAAGTGGAGTATCAAAAGGACCTGCTGCTGTGATCAAAACACACCACAATGTAGGTGGACTTCCTTCTTGGCTTGATCTTCAAATCTTGGAGCCTCTCCGATATCTTTACAAAGATGAGGTAAGAAAAGTAGGAAAAATCCTTGGAGTACCTGTTAAGATTCTCAACCGTCACCCATTCCCTGGACCTGGTCTTTCAGTAAGGGTGATCGGAGAGGTAACGCCTGAAAAATTGCAAATTTGTAAACACGCAAGCAAAATCGTTGAAGATGAGCTCATTACGTCAGGATGGTACGACAAGGTCTGGCAAGCTTATGCCGCGGTTGGAGATGATAGAGCAGTCGGAGTTGTAGGTGATGAAAGAAAATACGGTCGTGTGGTCATGGTTCGTGTAGTGGATTCGATAGATGCAATGACCGCAGACTGGACTAGGTTACCTTCTGACGTACTTGAACGAATTAGTAACAGAATTACAAATGAGGTGGAAGATGTGGCCTGGGTTAGCTACGTAGTTTCAAGCAAACCTCCAGCTACTATCGAACCACAATAAAATAGATTTCCTCGTGTTTTTGTACCCTAGCCCAAGAAATAGTTTAAGATCAATACCAAATTAATGATATTGTGAGACCTATTCACAAGATCTTGGTAATTGATGTAAGCGTAGTTATTGGATCCTTTTTTCTAATATGGGCATTATCTGTGGGTTCTAGCTTCTTGCACCCTACTGGACCAAATGACTACATGACATCTCTCCCCCTTACGGTCTTGTATACCGCATTAGTAGCAATCTTGATATTATTAGGAACAGTACTTTTGTTTCTCCCTCGTAGAAGGATCAGATAATTTGTCTCATTTCAGATATTTCAGTCAGGTGAAAAAATCTGTTTTGTAGACAAGATCTGAAGTAAAAATAAAGTCAGAAAAAGCTAGAGTTTGTTACTCTGGAGTAATTACAGCGGTTGGATTGTTGTTATTGTGTTCTACAATAACTTTGACTGTAGCGGTATCCTGTCCAAACGCATTTGTGACTGTGAGTTTGAACTCTAGTTCCTTTGTTTCACCTATTGGAACGGCTGGTGTAAAGATTGCGGGTTGTGCAGTTTGGCTGAATAGCACCATAACCTTGTCACCGCTTATCTGTTGCCATGAGTATTTTATATGATCACCTGTGCTTGCACTACCATCTAATACAACTCTTGTCAGCTCATTTACGGTTTGATCTGGACCAGCATCAGCTACTGGTGGTTGTCCCTTTACTTCTGTGGTAGTAATTTTCACTATCACGTCACACGCTGAAACACTTACCAGATCGTCACCAATTAATAGCTCAAACTTTAGCTCGCCGGTTACTCCATTTGGAGTTGGAGCAACAAATGTTGGTGTCAAATCACTGTTTGACGATAGCCTTACAGGAATTCCAGAAACTTGTTTCCAATGGTACGATAATAGATCACCACTTGGATTTGATATCTGTGCAGTTAATGTAACAGGAGTATTTTGCAGAACGGAAATATCTGAACACGAAACTGTCGGACTTATGTGAGTACTCTTGACTGTAACTTTCACCATTGCAGAAGCTCTGCCTCCGTGTCCGTCATCTGCAGTAAAGATGAAAAGTAGTGCCCTAGTTGTATCTGGGTCAACTGCCGGTGCTGTAAATGATACCGATGTATCGCTGTAGGAAGATAATTCAACGTCTGGGCCAGAATACTGACCCCATGAGTACTTTAACGGATCGTTGTCAGGATCTGTTGCAGAACCTGTCAGAGTCACTGGTGTCCCCTCATCAACTGTAATGTCATCACTTACTTTGACTATGGGGGAGTGGTTAACATGTAAGACTATAATGTTGTACCTTGCGTTATCTATTCCACCGTGGCCATCATCTACTGACAGGCCTATCGTCACGGTCTTTACCTCATTTGGTGGAACTGCAGGTGCAATAAATGATATCACTGGCGCTGTTGTGGATGAGAAAGTTATCTTGTCACCGCTTATTTGAGACCAAGAGTAAGCTAATTTGTCACTGTCAGGATCTGATGATCTTAGTCCTGAAAGTGTTACCTTTGTCTGTTCGTTGACTATTATACTATTAGAAGAACCGTAACGATATTTCGAGAATTGTTGACCTGATTTTGCAATATCTAATGAAAACGAGCCGCCACAGTAAATATGGTCCGAGCCTTGAAACTTTTGGACACAATCTTCAAGTGAACTGATAGCGTTGTTGATTGATGATCCCGTTTGTGCATTTGCCGACATGTTTGGCAAAGAAGCACAAAATAGCATCACTGCCAGTACCGGAACAAAAAATTTGTAATCCAATCTGTGGGGGATTAATTTGTGATTATTAAAAAACCTTTCTCTCATTTAATCGGATCATATGACTCAATTTCGATCTACAGGCAAATATTGTGTCAGTAACTTCGTAGATTTGTGCAGTTATGTAACATCTAGTCTTTGTTGACTTTGATCAGTGATAAAACTTGGTCGATATTGGGCGGAATTGCTTGATAACTGTTGATATACAACGATGCTGCTCCATTTGCAAAAAGGAGTCTCTCGGCAGGTTCCAAATTAGCAAGATATCCGATTAGATTTGCGGCATCCCAAACATCGCCTGCTCCAGTAACAAACTTTGGTTGAATTGGAAAAGATTTAACAAATTCGACCTCATTTCCATTTGACCAATATGAACCAGATGAGGTGTGAAGATCTATTGATATTGAAGTTCTTTTGGCCAATTCTGTAACTATTTTCTTGGTATGTTCTTCGTCGGTAATGGTACCAAGTCCGTATTGTCTCAGTAGTGCGTTACACTCACCCTCATTGATACATAAAGAATCTAGGTCAGGTTCTAGTTCAGACAAGGCTTCTTTGAATTCTCCTTGCCTTGTCTCTATGTCTGCAGGGTCTAGAAAATGAAGAGCGGATTTAGATTTTTCAAACGCAAATCTTGAAAGTTCAGTTCCTTTCTTATTGCTAGCCCAGTTTGTTACTATTACAGCATCGGCTTTCTTGAGTACCGTCTGTTCCATTGGTTCAAGCTTATCAGGTCCAAAGTTCTCATTATCCCCCAAATCAGAAAGCATTATGTTTACTATATCCCCATTATTGCTAAATTCAAGGGAAGTTGTCCGTCCTGGTTTTCCGTCAATTACAAAAAGTGCAACGTTCTGAAATTCAGAAAATGTTTCTTTTAACATTTTTGAGCCAGCCCTGTCTGCTACCGTAATTAAGGAAACTGGGCAACCAAGTTTTGCAAGCGCATACGCTACGTTTGTTGCATTTCCTCCCTTGATGTCTGTCTGTGGAATTCCCCGTATACTTCCACCCAACCTACTTTTTTCTAAAATTTGATTGTAGAGTTTTCCAAGATCTCGTATCTTGATTATTCTATCAAGGAAAAAATCATTTAGAACAACAACTGAGCCACCTAGGTTAAGATTTTGCAGGTTTTCTAACATGAAAAAAGTTTAGCCCATTGGAGGTGGTGAAGGTCTTCCTCCGCCCCCTTTGGCGCCAGATGATGCAATAACATCATCAATTCTTAATATCATGCAAGCTGCCTCGGTTGCAGATTTTATTATCTGCTCTTTTACTACCACCGGTTCTATAATATCCAAGGAATACATGTCTGCGACTCTGGTATTTCTTGCATCTATTCCTGTCCATTTCTTACCTTGGCTTTGTTTTGCACGAAGTGTCACCATTGTGTTAATCGGATCCATTCCCGCGTTTTCTGCTATTGTAAGTGGAATTATCTCAAGAGCTTCTGCGTACTTTTTGATTGCAAGTTGTTCTCTTCCCTCAAATCTATCTGCCCAGTCTCTCAAGCTCGAAGCCAGGTATTCTTCTGGCGCTCCTCCCCCAGCCACTACGGCTGGTTTCTCTATTACGTCTTTTACTACCATCAATGCATCATGAAGTGATCTATCAACTTCGTCTACTACTCTTTGTGAGCCTCCTCTAATCAAAATAGTAATAGCTCGTGGATTCTTGCAGCCTTCTATGAAGACCCATTTCTCTGTCTCTACCTTTCTCTGTTCCACAAGTTCAGCAGTACCCAAGTCCTTTGGAGTCATATCATCGATATTGCTGCTAATTCTGCCGCTTGTTGCTTTTGCAAGCTTTGTCATGTCGCTTTCCTTTACTCTTCTTACTGCAAGAATTCCTTGTTTGGAAAGATAATGCTGTGCGATATCATCTATGCCTTTCTGGCAAATTAACACGTTTGCACCGATCTCATGAATCTTGTCAACCATAGTCTTGAGCATCCTATTTTCTTCTTCAAGGAACATCTGCATCTGAGTTGGATCGGTGATCCTGATTTCTGCACTCATTTCTGTCTTTTCTATTTCAAGTGGGGAGTTAAGTAAAGCAATTTTGGCCTTTTCGATCTTTGTTGGCATTCCGCTATGAACTACTTCCTTGTCGAGTACGATGCCTTTGATGAGTTTAGTGTTTCGGATAGATCCACCTGCTTTCTTCTCTACCTTGATATTGTCCAGATCTACGCTATGTCCCTCTGCTTCTTTTTCCACAATCTGTAATATGGCATCTACAACGAGTTTTGAGAGCATATCACTGTCTTCTGAGACAAGTTTTGATTCCATGCTTGTCTTTGCAATTTTCAACAGAATTTCTCTCTCGTCTGGACTTACTTGTTTTGCAAGTTCGGCAAGAAGAGACAGTGCCTTCTCTGATGCAGCCTGAAAGCCTTCAATAATGACAGTAGCGTGAACGTCCTTTTCAAGGAGCTCTTCGGCCTTTGCCAATAAAGAACCTCCGAAAACTACAGATGATGTAGTTCCATCGCCTACCTCGTTATCAACGGTTTTTGAAATTTCAACCATCATCTTCGCGGCTGGATGTTGGACATCAATCTCTTTTAGAATAGTAGCACCATCGTTTGTAATTGTAACATCACCTAAAGAATCTACAAGCATTTTGTCCATTCCTCTTGGACCAAGACTTGTTCTTACAAGTTCGGCAACCAATTTGGCTGCAGCAATATTATTTTTTTGTGCATCTCTTCCCTTTTGTTGCAATGCACTTTCCTTTAATACCAGAACAGGACCCTGTGGTGTTTGTTGAATCGATGCCAAAATTAATCCCCTAGTTCGTAATTTCTTACCCCTTTTAATATCTTATTGGTTCATAATCTTCAAAAAGGTCCTATTTTTCACGTCAATGATGCCGCTGTGTAAGATTCTAATCTCAGGCAAGGCAAGAAAAGGCAGGAATAATGGAATGAGATGGGGATTTTTGAACTTGCATCCCTGCTCTACTATTCGTGAATCAATCTCAGAATATTCTTGTAGTGCCTCCTCAAACGGAAGTGCCGATATAAGGCCTGCCACGGGCATTTCAAATTTGCATAAGATCTTACCATCCTTTGCAGCTAGCATTCCCCCTTGCATCTGAATTAGCCTGTTTGCCACAAAGGCCATGTCATTTTCATTAGACCCGATGATGATCATGTCATTTTCATGAAAACTTTGAGTAGATCCAAATGCATCTACACTAGCCCCAAAATTTTTCAAAAAGCCAATGGAGTACTTTCCCGAGCCATAAGTTCTATCAACTGCAGCTACTTTCCATACATCCTTGTCACGTGATGCCAAGACATTTCCATCTCTTACCTGAAGCTCTTCCTGATCCTTTTTGGTTATTATTTCTGTCTCAAGTCTGATTACCAATGCTTGAACAGACCTTTGTTTACTGCGTATGACAAAGTCCTGTTCTGTGAATTTCTTGCCTGTTTTTACTGTTCTTGTCAACCACTTTGCAATCTTGATTTTTGCAGGTTTGAATACTAGTGCTCCATGAGCAACTACTAATTTTCCTCCCACGAAAACCTTGTTTGGTTTAATTTTTTCCAAATCATCAAAAACTAGTATGTCAGCCATCTTCCCTGGCGCAATTCCTCCATATTCTTTACTCATGTTATAGTATTCAAAACAATTTTTCGAAGCTATAGATATTGCGTCAATAACATCAATACCTAACATAACGGATTTTCTAATACAATGATCAATTAGACCAAATTGTGTAAGGTCTTTTGGCGTTACCCCATCAGTACAGAACATCAATCTGTCAATGTTGGTTTTGCGTGAAATCACGTTTGGTATAATCTTGTCAAGATCTCGTCGGATAGAACCCTCCCTCATCATAATCCACATACCAAGCCTTAGCCTTTCGATCACTTGATCATAGTCTATTGGCTCATGACATGAGAAAATCCCGGAAGCTATGTAAGCGTTCAATTTCTTGTCGCTTGCTCCAGCAGTGTGCCCGTTTACGATACCATTATTTTGTAACATCGTAGCTATGCTCTGAATTGTTCTTGGATCTCTTGTTGTAACTTTAGTCCAAGAAAATACCTCTCCCAGGCCTACCACGTTATCCAAGTCAAAGGCTCTCCTTTCTTCCTCTTTGCTCATCGTCCTTGAATGACTAAACTTTCTGTCTACAGGAAGGCCTCCTGGAATTACGTGGAACACCCGGATTGGCAAGTTCTCAGTCATCTTAACAAATTCTCTAAAGCCTCTGTAACCGCAGACACCTACGATATCAATTGGGTCAGAAAATAAGGTGGTAGTACCACAAAGAAGAGATTTCTTTGCAAGTTCTGAAGGCAAAATATATTGATCAATGTGTATGTGTGAATCCGCAAAGCCTGGTGTAACATATTTTTCTTCCAAATCAATTACCGCAGTTTTGCTTCCTATCGTATGAGAGGCATCTCTTCCAACATAGGCAATTCTGTCTTTCGCTATAGCAACATGAGTTTGTGGAATAAGCTCCCTAGAGTAGACGTTGACTAGCTTGCAATTCTTCAAAACAATGTCTGCCTTACTTTCACCCATAGCTACTGAGTTGAGTAAAGAAATCATGGAGGCAAGAGGATGGGCCTTCACAAAAAGAGTGTGATCATCTACATTATTAAAGCGATGTTTAAATTACGGACAACGCTGGTCATTTTTTATGAACATGCCAAAGGAGATCAGAAGGTACTGCCCTAAATGTAAAAAGCACACAGTGCAGAAGGTTTCCTTGTACAAGGCAGGAAAGAGAAGAGGTTCGGCTATCGGTGAGAGAAGACACGCTGAAGATAAGAAAGGATATGGTGGTCAGAAATTCCCCAAGCTAGCAAAACCGGCCAAGACAACTAAGAAGATGACACCCATTTTAATGTGCCCAGAATGCAAGAAGAAATTTAATGTGGCAGGGATAAGACTAAGAAAACTAGAGTTGATCGCATAATGAAAAAGGCTCATATTCTAATTCCAAAACCTGGCAGTAAATTCCAGAAGGTTCAGTGCAAGGAGTGTGGAGAGGAAAGCGTTCTTTATTCACATGTTTCAAGTACCGTTGCATGCAAAGCCTGTGGCAACACTTTAGCAGAACCGACTGGTTCCATTGCAGAAATAAACGGAAAAGTCTTAGGTAGTGCAGAGTAAATCGTAATCTTTCTTAGTATTCAAATTCATAGCCACTCGTTTATCATCAAGTATGATATAAGATTCCCTGACTTGCTGCATTCTTGATATCTCTTTTGGATTTACTATCGATATGCCAGAATAAGCACATTCCTCGTTGTTGTATCTGATAATATATTCTGCTTCAATTCCAAGATAATCTAGAAAAATTTTTCTTACTAGTACACAGATCCAAGGCTCTCTGTAGTTTGCAAATTCGACAACTTTTCTAACTATTTTGTCATCCAAAAGTGCCATGTCGCCAGAAGCAACAAAAACAGTTTCATCAAAGTTAAGTAAGGCCTCGCTGAGGTCGTCGACATACCCATTTCCCTCCGTTTCTATTGTGTTGATTCCAAGTGCATTGACAAACTGACGAGTTTTTGGTGCGTTAGGACTAGTAACGCAAACTATTTTAGAAAAGATCCGAGAGTCTTGAAGCGCAGTTATAACGTGCTGTATTACTGGATTTTTGTATTTGATCAAGAGTTTTTCTTCTAGTGAATCCATCCTTGTGCCCTTACCACCACACATTACTAATCCTATCATACTGATGCAAAGATCAGAAGAGATGCCAGTCTCACAAGTTCATTACTTGCTCCAAATACGTCTCCAGAGATTCCTCCGAAGGTACGATTTGCAACTCCAAGCAGTAAAAATGACAAGAGTATACAAGTAGCAGTTACGTATACTCCGGTTATGCCTCCTAACAAGATGGTCGGCACAATGGCAAGTCCTGCAGCTATACCTAGTTTTTTGTAGTCTTTCATTGATTGGGTAAAGGGAGAGCTCATACCCTGCCATGTTGAGAAACCACGATTAGCTTGAAGAACCATTGCAAATTTTGCCATAAGTTCACTTAGCAAAATTGCCTGAAAGAGTGCAAATCCCTTCATCATCGATAACGCCATTATCATGCCTGCAACATACAACACCACAGTTACCACGCCGGCAGAACCAACTGCCGGATCTCTCATAGCTTGTAATTTTTTTTCTTTCGTTCCTTTTGCCATGATCCCATCTGCAAAATCACACAAAGCATCTGTGTGATGTATTCCACTTATGATTACAAGTGCGCCTGTTAATACAAGACCTACTATCAGAGGTTGGGCAAACAGAGAAAGGCCATAACCTGCACCTCCAATGATCAGTCCTATTACTGCTCCAGCTATTGGGAAAAGATACATGCTTTTTGCAACAGTTTCAAGATCGCCATTTTTTGACGGAATAATAGTCAAAAATGATACTACTGATGCTATTCCCTTAAACAAAAGACCACCATCCCACATACGATAAGACTACAATCATTGGAATTGTAAATAATATAACAAACAAAATAGTAGTAAGTTTCATTATGGAAACTGCCAACTTGAAATGTGCCTCGGTTATCTCTGAATCACCATCACCTAGGATGTAATGATCCAATTTCTCGAATCTGATATCAAGAGCTCCTGCCATCGTTGCCATTGGGTATCCAGCATTAGGACTCTCCGTCTTTGGACCATCTCTTCTCATAACTTCAAGCGAATGGCGCCAATTTCCTGCCATAATTATGCTTGCAAGTATCATCACAAAACTCGTAAGCCTTGACGGGACGTAATTCAATACCTTATCACAATTGGCACCAAACCATCCCAGATTACTGAACAAATCTGTCTTGTAACCTATCATTGAGTCTATGGTGTTTACCGTTCTATGAATAAATGCACCTACAAGGCCAAAAATTGCAAAATAGAAAAGAGGTCCTGTAATCCCATCAACAATATTTTCACTAATGCTTTCTAGCGTTGCGGAAATAATATGTTGTCTGTCGAGTTTTTTTGTACTTCTCTTTACTATCATAGAGAGCTTTATCCTAGCATAATCCAAATCATTCTTTGAGAGTGCGCCCATAATCTCTGTCGCATGTTGTTCCATTCCTTTTATTGCGATCGTAGTTTTTAGCAACACTCCTATCGCAACAATAGTTAATGCCAAGACGAGAATCGTGAAAATGCCGTTTAGCGCAAGACTGTTAAGATATTTCAGTCCAGAGTCTAATAACAATATCAAAACGGAAACCAAAACTATAACGCAAATAACTACCATTACACCACCTAATTTTTCTAAAACTGGGCTACCAGATCTCACTAAAAGTATAACTTTGCTTATTAGTTTTCCAATCCAAACTGTTGGATGATACTTGTTCTTTGGATCTCCAAATGCAAAATCAATTGTAAGAGCTAAAGCTAGTGCTAGAACTGGTATGAGGATCATTTTAATAATGCACCTACAGCTTTCATGTTCAGATTTTTTCTTACAACGCGACTTAAATGCTCTATTTCTGTGTCCAAAGACTTCAGATATTTTTTTGTCCAAGAAACCTGCTTTGGTGTAACGTGAAGGGAATCCTCTTCTGGAATATCAAATTTTAGAAGAGGAATTGTACCAAATACGGGTTTCATAGTTTTTTTTCCTAATACAGAAAAGCTCGGACGTAGTATTTCCATATCACCACGAAATTTGTTTATTACAAAGCCCTTGATGAGCTTTCTATATTTCTTTTCAAGTAGCGCCAGCGTTCCGATTATGCTAGCAAAGCTTCCTCCTTTATCAATGTCTGTCACTAGAATTACTGGCGCTGAGCAATACTCCGCCATCCTCATGTTTGCGATATCGTATCTGGCCAAGTTTATTTCTGCCGGAGAGCCAGCTCCCTCAAGTATTACCATATCATATCTTCTGCGTAATCGATCCAAGGATTCCTTTGATGTAGATAGGCCTTTTGTGAGGGAGAATTTCTTGTAGTATTCTTTAGCATGCATCTTTTTGTAAAATTTTCCGTTAACGAAAACCTCACTTCTGTAATTTCCAATGGGTTTAAGTAAGATCGGATTCATCCATGGATCAATATTTGTTCTTGCTGCAATAGCCTGGATTGCCTGTGCCCTTGCAATTTCAAAATCTTTTCCGACATAAGAATAAGATGACATGTTTTGGGATTTGAATGGTGCTACACGGTAACCTTCATTTGCAAAAATTCTACAAAGAGCAGTAACAAGTGTCGACTTACCTGCTCCTGAAGACGTGCCTTGTACCATTAGTGTTGAAGCTGTCATAATCTTTTCATTCCCTCGATCAGCTTGAGATTTTCTTTGTGGGTTCGGATTGCAACCCTTATGAAATTATTATTTAACCCTCTAAATGTACTACAGTCTCTGACCAGAATATTTCTCTTCAACAGTTTTTTTTGAATTTGTTTTGAATTCATTTCTGTCTTAATCAAAATGAAATTTGCGTTAGAAGGATAACAGGTGAGACCATCTATTTTCGATATGGAGTATCTTAAAAATTTTTCTTCCCTTGCTATTATTTTTCTAGTCTTCTTAAGATGTAAAACATCGGATAGAGCCTTTATTGCCAGCTTCTGTGCGATACCATTTACATTCCATGGAATCTTGAGTTTATGTAGGACTTCGATCATCCTCTTACTTCCTAGTCCATATCCTATTCTCAGACCAGCTAAACCAAATGATTTTGTGAGGGACCTAAGGATGAAAAGATTATCGAATTCTTTCAGATAAGAGACAAGACTTTCGTTGCTGTTTGGAACAAGTTCAATAAAGCATTCATCAAGGAAAACAATGACGGATTTATCATAAGCTGATTCCAAGATCCTCAGAAGGTCTTTTCTTTTTGTAAGAACACCAGTAGGGTTATTTGGGTTACAGATAAAGACGCAGTCTTTTTTTGAAATTTCTTTCTGCAGTTTTGATATACTGTTGTTAAGATTCATTGTTTTTAGAAAATGAACTGAGGCACCCTGTAATCGTGCTGCGGACTCATATTCGCCGAAAGTAGGAATTGGAATCAATACTTTACGTCTTTTTAGGAAGGCTCGACAGAAATTATAGATTATCTCTGTTGCTCCATTTCCAACTACAATTTGATCCGATGGAATGGATGTATATTTTTGCAAATACTTTCTTAGCTCATTTGAATTAGAATCAGGATATACCGAAATAAGCGAAAAATGTTCTTTGAGGCTATTCTTTATTGATGGAGAGTAGCCAAGGGGGTTTACATTTGAGCTAAAGTCGATTATTTTTGGATCATAACCGAGGTCGGTGGAATAGATTCCTCCATGAGCTACGATCTTACGATTTGTAATGTCTCTTTCTACGTTGAATTTCACATTTTTCAGATATCACGATGGTATTTAGTTGTGTTTTGGTTCCTTCTAAAGGAATATTAATTGTTTAGCCAACTTTTTTCATATGAAACGGGTAGCTATCATCGGAGTTACTGGTGCAGTAGGACAAGAGTTTGTAATTGCCTTAAACAAGCATCCTTGGTTTGAGGTAAAGCACATAGCCGCATCAGAACGCTCTGTGAAGAAAAAGTTTGTAGATGCCATCAGGGACCCAAATTCTGGGATCTTGAAATGGCATATCAGAGAGCCCATTCCTGAATATATAAAAGACATGATAGTGGAATCCGTTGACGATATCAAAACTGAAAACCTTGACTTGATTTTCAGCTCAGTAGAAAGCGAGGCTGCTAGGGATATAGAAACAAAATTTGCAAAAGATGTCCCAGTTATCAGTACATCAGCAGCTTATAGATATGAGCCAGATGTACCTATTTTGATCCCTGGCATAAATGACGAACATGTAGCGTTACTTGATATACAAAGAAAGAATCGGGGTTGGAAAGGATTTGTGGCACCCTTACCAAACTGTACTACCACAGGGCTTGCCATCACCATGAAGCCTCTTTTAGACAAGTTTGGTGCTCAAAAGATTATCATGACATCCATGCAATCAATGTCCGGAGCTGGAAGGTCGCCGGGTGTTTCCGCACTAGATATTACTGACAACATAATTCCGTACATACCAAAGGAGGAGGACAAGGTAAGAATAGAAACTGGAAAAATACTGGGCAATCTAGTTGATGGAAAAATTGATCCGGCAAAACTCAAAGTTAGTTGCACATGTACAAGAGTTCCAGTAATCGATGGTCATACAGAATCTGTTTTTGTTGAAACTATGAAACATGCTGACCCAGAGAGTGTGAAAAAAGCTATGCGAGAATTCTCAGACAAAGTAAGTGTGGCTGGTTTACCATCGGCACCCAAAGAATATCTTATGGTTCATGAAGATCCAACAAGGCCACAGCCAAGACTAGATAGAGAAGTCAATGATGGAATGACTACAGTAGTTGGGAGACTCAGAGAGGATACAGTCTTTGAAAACGGCATAAAGTACGTATTATTCTCACACAATGAGAAGATGGGTTCTGCCAAAGGAGCAGTTCTTCTAGCTGAGATGTTATACAAGAAAGGCTACATTTAGCCAAATAGAAAATCATAGAAAAATTATAATAACAACTTTATTAGGATCTATTTATTCACAATAATCGGTGTTTTGAATGGCAAAAGTTGATGATCTCGATATGATTATTTTATCAGAATTATCTCAGGATGCAAATATCTCTGTTCCACGAATCTCAAAGAAGATTAATGTTAATTCTTCTGTGGTATACAGCCGAATTAAGAGACTTGTAAAAAGAAAGCTTATCGAGCGCTTTACCATAGTAGTAAATGATAGGGAATTAGGCTACACGGTAAAAGCCCTGACCGGTGTAAACATGGACTCAAAAATGAGAGATAACGTCATTGAGGAATTGATGAAAATTCCGGAGGTAAGGGAGATTTCCGAAGTTACTGGTAGGTTTGACATTATTGTGACAATGTATGCCAAGAACCTAGACGAGATGCACAGATTGATATCCGAAAGGCTAGGGCGGATTCAGGGAGTCCAACGCTCGGAGAGCTTCATAGAAATGAAAAGAACTACCAAACCCATGCCTTACAAGCCAGCAAAATAATGGAACCTTTTTCAACCTATAAATAACTAAAAGCCCAAAAGATGCGAGAGTTTGCTAACAACAAAAGCTAGTTCTAGGATCAAAGTATACTACGAAGTTACCAAGCCAAAGATATGGTATCTTTTGGTTTTCACTGCAATAGGTGCAGCATTTACCGCTTCTAATCTGTATCACACACCAGTGTCACCTCCTACATGGGGGTTACTGATTGGTGGTGTCATTGCAGGTTCCGCAGCTGCCAATACTTTGACAAACTACAATGACCGAGACATAGACGCAATAATGGAAAGAACAAAAGACAGGCCAATCCCAAGTAGAAGAATCTATCCAGCAGAAAAGGCATTGTATTTTGGATTAGTTTTAGCTGCTATATCACTGGTCTCCTCCTTTGCAATCAATATCTGGGCTGGAATTTTCATGGCTTTTGGTCTAGCTGACAATATCCTAGTCTACAGCAAGCTACTCAAACGAAGGAGTAGAACCAACATTGTTCTCGGAGGATTTTCCGGCGGAGCTCCTGCTATGATTGGATATGTGGCAGTTACCACAACTGGACTCTGGGATTTAGGGCTAGTCATGGCTGGATTGGTTTTTGTTTGGATTCCAATGCATATCTGGAGTCTTACTTTGCATGTCAAAGAAGACTACAATAAAGTTAAAGTTCCAATGCTGACTGCGGTTCAATCTGAGAAGACTTCTGTTCGTGTCATTGCTGGTACAACCCTTATGATGGTTCTTTTCAGTGTGCTTCCGTTTTTCATGACTGATTCTCCTGGAAAACACCTCTTCCATGAAGTCTATTTGTACACTGCAGTGGCATCTGGTGCGATCATGATTGCTCTGAGCGTGTGGCTTCTTGTTAAACCATCAGAGCGAGCATCCTGGACATTGTTCAAGTTTTCAAGTCCATATCTTGCCATACTTTTCATAGCACTTATGATAGATTCTGCACTATAGGTTAGGTTTTGGTTTATTTCAAATAATTTTTCAGGTATAGTTTGTCTGACCCAGGAATCGTGGCAATCTCAAATCCTTGTGAGTTTTTTGAAAATGATTTTGTGGCATCAACACCCATTTTGGTAGTAAGTAGGTTCTTCTGGTCACTGGATGGATCAAGGCTAGAGCCCCTAACTTTGGGTATTACCACAAGATCCTTATCTGCTTGGAATCGGGTCGCCATTGCATATTCTACGGCAACAGGATCTAATGGATTAATATCGTCATCCACCACGATCACGTTTTTGAGCGATCTATGTGTAGCAAATGCTACCTTGATAGCTTTTTTTGGATCAGATTCTCGTTTTTTTGACATCTGAACTACAGCATGAAGCCATTTACACCCGCCTTCTGTCAACACGACTTTTCTAGTCTGTGGCAAAACTTTTTTGAGATTTCTGTTGAGCTTAGCTTCAATGGGCATGCCCATTAGCAATCTATGTTCCCCGTAGCCTGAGAGTATATCATGAAAGATTGGTTTATTTCTGTAATGTATTCTGTCTAGCTCAAATACTGGTTGCATACGTTTGAAATCATAAGTACGCAGCATCTCAACCATCCATTCCTTGTAGTTTTTATCCTTTAGAATACGACCTTCCATTACTATTTCTGCTTCAGATGGTACTAACAGACCAGAATAAGGACACATTGCAAGTGTGAGCTTTCTACCTAGAAGCTCATTAGCAATTTCAAGCTCGTCTTGTCCCCATTCTGCTTGATATGCTCCTGCGATCGATACTGCTGGATGAACTCCCACGGTGATCGCAACTCGGAGGTCTTCCCCATGTTCTTTAGCATACATATACGTCCTGTGAAGATGCCTACCTTCGACCATTCTGACCGAAAAATGTCTCTTATCAAGTAGAAGCAACCTGTGAAATGAAGAATTTTGTGTTCCTACCTCTTGATTTCGTGTGTAAATAATAGAAGAGGTGATAAAAGGACCAGGCTCTTTTGCAAAATGAGTTACTATCGGTAAAATGAAGAGGTCGTGTGATTGATTTTCCATAAATTTACCTTTTGCAACTATTCTGGGCTTTGATGTATGTTTTATAGCCCAAATGACTTTATCATGTATCTTGTGCTGTGAAGCTCCAACTGCTTGTGCAAATCTCTCTTTTGTGCCAACCAAATTTGAAACTATGCGGAATCTGCTTTCCTTGACTTTCTCAAAAAGTATGGCCTTTGAACCATCCATTTTTGCGGTAATTGCTGCTATCTCGTATTTTGTAGAAACTGTCTTTTTTACTACAGTTAAATCTTTTTTCTTTAAAATCTGAGCTAGATAGTCTCGCAGATCAGAACTCATTATTTTATAATCTCCATGACTTCGTTCATTAGAACTTTCATACTATCAAGTTCTAACTCTTTTTGGATACTAAGCGAAAAGATGCAGATTCCGTTTATCGTAGCCGCTACACGTTCTGATACCATTTTGAGAAATGTAGTTTCGGATTTTGATGGTATTACTGTAGCAGTACTTGTACGGCCACCGGAGCCGATTGAAACAACAAGTGTTCCTATCTTTTCCTTTCCCTCTGTTATAGAAATAAAATTTCCATTGTCGAAGGGAACAATTTGTACCAAGAAATCTCTATGATTCACCTTTACGGTTTTTTCCTTATAACCGACTTGTGATATCAACAGCCTAAGTCAGCTAACTACGCCTTTATTGCTATCGCTTCTAATTGATCAGCTTCGACTCTTGCGCGTAGCTTTGCTTTGTATTTGAGGTTTCGTGGTTTAGTTCTGAGTCTGTATCCGCAACAAGGACACCAAAGACCTTCCCATTTTATGAAAATTTCACAAATTTGACATCTTTTCTGTCCTGACGCGTAACGGCCCGTACCTACTGGCTTTTGTGCCTTGTATCTTGTGCATATTCCTTTACATGTCATTTCTGATTCTACCTTGTGTAATTTTATATAGTATTAGTAAATATTTAAGCGTAGATCAGAAATTTCTACAATGTGGTCCAAAATTATTTGCAAGATTTATAATGACTGCGCAACACTATTTGAACAGATTTCAGGAAAAAAGAAAAAACATATGATAAATATATATGTTTTCTAAAAACGCGAAATTCGTCATTTTTTATGGTTTTTTTCGATATACTATATAAAGCATCTTCATAATTTTTCCATCATTAACCGGTTCTCGACAGCGGTAGAACAAGATGTCGGTATCCCTCTCTTTGAGTAATGTATCTTGCAGATACTTTGTCCCGTTCTCCTCTTTTATTGTAATTTCTTACTCTTAATGATGTCTTTCGTTCGTCTACGAATTCCAACTCAAAATGTGAACAGAACCGAAGGTTCAGTAAGTTAGTTAGCTGTCTTGCAATCTTCATGTTTCCATTTCCTACTTTGACAACTTTTCGCTTGGCGTGTAGTCCTACCAAGATTTTCACAATGTGCGAAATTAAATCATCAACTGATGTGTATATTGAGCTCTCGATTTCCTTTTCGTAATAGAATACAGAAAGTCCAATTCTATTACCAGGATCAATTCCTATTACCAACGAGCCGTGATGAATTCCTGATTCTAGCTTCTCCACTATTTTTCCCCTAACGATGGTTGGGTCGTAATCAAATTCATCATCAAAGAGAATCAGATTACTTGGAATTTTTTCAGATTCTCTAACAGTTGTAAGAATTAGTCTTTTATCAGAGCTAGTAATCTCTTCAGGCAATACTGAATCGTAGCTTAACTTTAGACGCTTTAGAGTATTTACGAATTTAAAATATGATCTGCCTGATACCGTTGCAATCGCAATGTTGTTTTGGGCTTGGTACGCTATACCTAACCTTCCTTCTTGGAAAATTTAAAGTTTATCTGTAATTTATTCTTGATCAAAGATACTTATTTAGTTGTCAATAAAAGTATCGCTCTAGCCAAATCCCCTTTTGCTTCAGTTAATGCTTTTGTTGCCTGTTCTGGGGATACATTAGCCTGTTGAGCTACAAGCATTATATCCTCTTGACTAAATACTGGTACTTCTAGTTCCCTTTCTTCATAACTATCTGCAATAACCTGAAAAATGGAATTATCCTTGGCCTTCATTTCTGTGACCGATGGTTTGGTAATTATAATCTCTTTTGTATCAGTCTTGATTATGACTTCCTGCACGTTTTGGACGTCCTTCATTTCAAGACCCATTCTATCCAACATTCGCCGCATTTCGCGGTTACCGCCACGCATCATTGTATACCCATTCTCCTCAATCTGGACTTTTTAAACTATCTCTGATCCTAACTGCTACGCCTCTCTTAAGAGATCTTATCATACTTGATGATAGGACTGCCTTACCGACAGCAATAACTTTGTCATTATATAGGATTGGCACATCGGCCCCTATCAGAACGTTCTTACCGCACCATTTAACGTGTCCACAGAAGACGGATTTTCCATCTTCGATAAATGACTTCGAATCGTTATCTACCTCAAGGCAGTTTTCTCGAAATTTCTTACTTTTCATAAGAATTTGAGCAAAATGTGGTGTAATGGCTAGCCCCCCATCTATTCGTAGAGTGCATAGTAATTTATCATCCTGATATGCATGTTGAATTCGGCCAGTTCTTTTTGAATATGTGATTCTAATGTCCTTTGGGAGATACCTCGAAACGCCTGTTCCAAAAAGGGCATCCAACGTATATCTGATTTTTAGAATCGGGTCCATCCGATTTTCATTAATCATGCGACATCTAATTATTTTTGCAATTCTGAGACTTACTATATAGCACACCCGAAAAACTATATAGAATGATTCATGATACATGGAGTATGGGAAACAATGAAGAAATGAGGAAAATACAGTTTACTGGCAAGTCTTCCTATATTGTCTCGTTACCGAAACAATGGATAACTGAGATGGGTCTCAGACAGGGTGATCAAGTTGCAGTCGTACGTCAGGGGATCTCAGCTTTGCAGATTGTCCCATTAAAACATCACAACAAAATTGCTGGCGCCGAAGATGCAACAATCGAAATAAAACAAGATGATGAAGGATCAGTAATTATTAGGAAGCTTATTTCGCTTTATCTTCTTGGTTTTAGTATCATACACGTAAAGCCCAAGCTTGGAAGATTGAAACCATCACAAAGAAACGCAGTAAAAAATGCAGTCAAGGGTATGTTGATGGGTACTGAGATCATTGCAGATTCAACAGAAGGCATTACTATCCAAGTACTCATCAATCTCTTTGAACTTTCAGTAGACGGTGCATTGAAAAGAATGTTGA
The DNA here is from genome assembly GCA_005877205.1 of Nitrososphaerota archaeon. GTDB lineage: Archaea > Thermoproteota > Nitrososphaeria > Nitrososphaerales > Nitrosopumilaceae > Nitrosotalea. The sequence continues at coordinate 39,597 of VBPL01000038.1, read as the reverse complement.
TAATTGCAAAATCTATGCAAAATGACGCTATGCTGGCACTCGGAGAGGCAAACTATGATTTGGCAAAAGAAGTCATAAGTAGTGATGATGAAGTTGATAGATTTAGCTTTTACATAATACGACAACTAAAAATTGCCATACAAAATGAACACATGTTAAAAGAAATGGGAATAGAAAGCCCACATCATTGTCTTGGGTATAGATTAATTGTAAAGAACATAGAACGGGTTGGCGACCATGCTACTGCAATAGCAAAAGATCTTCTCGAGTTCAAAAGGCCAATCAGAAAATCAGTGCTAGAGCCTATTCAAGAAATGAATAACTTTTCACTGTCAGTGCTAGACGAAGCCTGTCTTTCTTTATTCAAGAGGGATTTCAGCCAAGCAGAACGAACGATCGAAAAGACCTTTGAAATATCTAGATATGAAAAAAGGATCCTCGATAGCATGAGATCACTAAGGGATGATGAGGAGATTTATCGTGTACGAAGGATGAATGAGAACATGCGAAGAATATCGGAATATGCAAGCGATATTGCTGAGATTGTCTTGAACATGACCATTGAAAAGACCCTTCGAAAACAATAAGATACGAGTGGTCAGTAGTAAAGACATTGAAAGATTCTGCCATCTTAATAACCTACGATAAAGAGGATGCAGTAAAGGAAGCGATTGCTCTTTGCGAGTCCGCTGGATATGATATCCGTAAAATAATCCGCCAGAAGTTTCTTAACAGGGCAAAATACGGAATCGGTGAGGGAAAGGTAGAGGAATTAAAAGAGTTGGTCAATTCGTTAAAACCTGATGTTGTGATATTTGACGAAATACTCAAGCCAAGTCAGAACTATAATCTTGCTTCTACTTTGAAGACAAATATTTTGGACAGAGAAGCTCTGATTTTACAGATCTTTGAACGAAGAGCAAGAAGTTCTGAATCCATTCTTCAAGTAAAGCTAGCTCAACTAAGATACGAGATGTCAAGAGCAAAAGAAAAAGTAAGGCTTGCTAAAATGGGAGAACAGCCTGGATTCATGGGAATTGGAAAATTCGAAGTTGATGTCTACTCCAATGATATCAAAAACAGAATGAATAGCGTAAAGTCCAAGTTGCAAAAATCATCAAGACAACGTGAACTCCACAGACAGGCTAGAAAAAGAATTGGTTTCAAAACTGTTTCTTTGGCAGGCTATACATCTGCAGGGAAGACAACCCTCTTCAATATGTTAACAGGTGAAAACAAAGAAGAGAGCCCCAAGCTTTTCACTACTCTTTCAACTACTACTAGAAAGATCATATTACAAAAAATGGAGGTGCTAATATCTGATACTGTTGGATTCATCAGTAAGCTCCCTGCTTACATGATTCAGGCATTCAAGTCTACTCTTGAAGAGCTAACCTACACAGACATTGTCATTGTGGTAGTAGATATAAGTGACAGTATACTAGAATTAAGGAAAAAATTCAGAAGCTGCGTTACTACCTTAGATGAGATTGGGGTCGACAAAGATAAGATAATTTTTGTTCTAAACAAATCTGATCTTGTATCTGAAGAAGAAGTCAATGACAAGGCAGATCAGCTAGCACTCAAAGACAACAAAAAGTGGTTACCCATATCTGCTGTGACTGGGCAAAATATTTCTAGGCTAAAAAACCTGATACAACAAGCAATTGAAGATAAACCACAATTAAATGAAAAGAACGAAGTACCAAAACAAGAAATAGAAATTAACTATGAAGATTGAAGTTCTGCGAATTGGTCAAAGATTAGTTAGGGATGATAGAGTAACAACACACGTAGCACTAGTGTCTAGGGCCTTTGGGGCATCAAAAATATTGATGTATGATACCAATCCAGAAATCAAGGATACTATTTCCAAAGTAAATAAGATGTGGGGTAGTGATTTCAAAGTAGAAATTATAGAGAACTGGAAAGAGGTTATTAGATCAAAAAAGAAGGATGCTTTCAAAATTGTTCATTTAACGATGTACGGAGAAGATATTAACACAGTGCAATCAGACCTAAGAAAAGAAGACAAGGTCCTAGTAGTGGTAGGTGCAGAAAAGGTTCCAAGAGAAGTTTACGATATTGCGGATTACAATGTTGCAGTAGGAAATCAGCCGCACTCGGAGATATCTGCACTTGCCATATTACTTGACAGAATTTTGCAACGTAGACAATTTCAAAAGTACCCTAACGCTGAACGGGAAATAATTCCTACAAAAAAGGGAAAGAGAGTAATGAATAAAACCACTGATTAAATATGGAGAGAGGAGGAGGGAGAATATATGACAGTTGAACATGAAGACCCTTTTGTAAAGATAGCATCTTTAATCGGTGGAGATGAATATCTCAAGGTGGCCCGTTCTCTTCTCAATACAGAGGATGCAACAGACGAGGAAATTGCAAGTTCTACAGGACTTAGAATTAACATAGTTAGGAAAGTGTTGTATGATCTATTCGGAAAGGCTTTGATAACTGGCATAAGAGTCAAAGACGAAAAGAAAGGATGGTTTGTGTACAGATGGAGGGCAAGAAGAGATGAGGTTGATAATTTCATTGAAAATCAGAAAAAGAAGATTGTTGAAAGATTACAACAAAGATTAGATTATGAAAACTCTGCAGATTTTTATCATTGTGGAACTGCTGACTGTCAAAAATTGACTTTTGAAAAGGCTCTTGACCTTTCCTTCAAATGTCCAACCTGCGGAAAGTTGGTTAACCTATCAAAAAACGAAAAACTGAAGAAAGCATTACAAAGCAAGATTGATCAGCTACGTGATGACCTAAAGCATTAAGAACCATAGTAAAGAATTATCTCATTTTTCATTCTTTTCACATTCTTTAGTTTGAATGATGAAGATTTTGATATCTTATCAAAGCCATTGCCCTGTACCAGTGAGATAGCATCCTTGCCTCCTAGTACATAGGGCGTAACTGTAAGGATAAGTTCATCGATTAATTTTTCCTTTATGAAATACCAGTTGGTTATTCCACCGCCTTCTAAGAGAATCTTGTTGATTCTTTTTTTTAGAAGGATCCTCAACAATCTCTTTAGATCAATTTTATCTTGTCCACACCTTATTACTTCAACTTTCTTCTTAGTAAGTTTCTCCAAGGTTTTCGGAGCCTTCTCGGTTACCACTAGTATTGTAGGAATTTTACTTGCCGTTTTTATGATTTTGGAACTTTTAGCAATGGCTCCTCTTGAATCCAAGATTACGCGAATTGGATTCTTTCCTTGTACATGCCTTACAGTCAACAATGGATCGTCAACAGCAATAGTGTTTCTTCCAACAAGTATAGCATCCATATTTCGTCTCAGTCTGTGAAGACGTACTAGATCCTTTTTTGATGAAAGCTTGGAATCTCCTGAACGGCTTGCTATCTTTCCATCTATACTCATGGCTGCACTAAGTATGATATACGGTCTAGATTTTGCCATGAATTATTTCTCCTTCGAACATTACAGCTCTTACTGTACTCTCTGAGGCACGATGCACAATTGATGCATGAGGATTATGCATTGGTTCCAAATCTATTGCATGCTTCTCCATAAAGATGCAGTCTGCAATATTACTGGCTTGAATAATTCCTACCTTACCACCTAAAAGAACAGAAGCGTTTACGGTAGACATCTTCAATATAGATTTTGGAGACAATCTTTTCTTCTTCATTCCCATAGAAATCTTCCAAAGATAATCCATCTCTTTGAACATGTCTGGAGAATTTATCATCACATTATCTGTTCCGATAGCAACATTGCATCCTGCTTCTAACATGAGATTCACATTTGGAATGCCTTCTGCTAGAGCACCATTTGCTCGCGGACAGACTACAATACTAGCTTTATTTTTAGATACTAGTTGTAGATCTTGTTTAGAAGCATAAGTCATGTGCACTAGAAAGTCTGGCTTTGCAAGAAGTGCTCTACGAGTCTCACTCTTACTTGTTAGCTTTTCAGATATTGCATTACTTTCTTCGGTTTCTGCCGAATGTATTGCACGAATTTTCTTATGTTTTGAGAAGTATCTTAGAGCAGAATCACTGAATTCGTTGGGTCCGCTAATTCCAACTCCATCACAATTTCTTAGTAGATTTTCGAAATCTGAATTTTTTGATTCTGGGATTGGAGAATTTGCCTTGATCGATTTAAAATCTTGGTAGAATTCCACCCTGCCTAGAATAACAGGTCTTATTGGAATCCCAGATGATGCTCTCCGAAGTATATTGATACCCTCAATACCCCCTTCTCGAAAATCAATGAGTGTAGTTATTCCCTTTCTAATCATTGAAAGACATGAACTACGAATGAAGCTGGTAAGATGTGACGTGTCTGAATTCTTGAGAATTTTTTGTTTGAGACCTCTTACTGGATGAATCTTAGCCTCAATATCTGTGTCTATACTGATATCTTTAGCAATAGAATCCCCAACATGTGTGTGTGCATTAATTAAGCCAGGTATCATTAGAAGGCCTTCACAATCTATCACCTCCTCGCCTTTTTTGGCTTGAAGGTTCTTTCCTATAGTCTCAATGTATTTGTCTGAAATACGTACACATATGGTGTTAACGTAATCCAGTTCTTGACCCAAAAGAAGGCTGACATTTCTTATCAGCATGTTAATTCAAGTATTCGTTGCTCTTTTTTGCCAGAGTCTCTAAGTTCTCGTATTCTATCAAGAGATTTAGTTGCCAGTTTGGCAGCATCTCTACTAGTCTTTGCTGTTCCAATTCCACAGTTAAAGGATACTCCATGTTGACGTCTTACTAAATCAAGAAACTTTGATATGCTTTCCTTGTCAATATCCGAGCTAATTATCATAAAATTGTCTCCTCCCATAAAAAACGCAAGAGAGTTTTTCGACAGGAAAAAATCTGACATATTAGAATACAATTTGAGAATTAGTGATGAAACATCATAAGGAGACTTGCTTGCCGAAATAGAGGTAGACCCATCAACATCCATGTGGATTATCTGTACCAAATCTTCTTCCTTTTTCAATGGTAATCCGAAAATGTTGCGATATTTGCCTAAAATAATTTTAGATCTTCTTGCTTTATCTGCATTCAAGTTTGCTTCATATGGTGTTCTTCCCTGTCCTATAGACATTGACAGACCTAACTGGAAAGATTTTGCTAATTGCTCTTGAATTTCAACATGATCATTAACTGAAAGGCCATTTGTTATAACAAAAATTTCATCAAATCGATTTGGAAAGGCAAGACAGTTTTTTTCGGAAAAGAGATTTTGTATTTCTTTATATAATGATGCTTGTAGAATTTGCAGCCTATGTTCTCTGTCACTACCTAGTGTAAGTGTCCATGGACCGTATCCTGTGATCTTAATTATCGTGAGCTGAATCACCTTATATCTTCCTCAATTCTTCACTAATCTTCTGAATGGCCTCTACTGCTCTTTCAGCAACAGGTCTTATTCTCTGGTGCGCCTGTCTATCACTCATCCCGGGACCTGAAATACCCAATGTTACCGGCTTTTGATACTTTATTGATAGCTCGATCAGAGCGCTTGCAGTAGCATTGGCAATAAGATCATCATGTTTTGTATGTCCCTTAATTACCGCACCCAGAGTCACCACGGCATCAACATCATTTTTCCTCAGCAATCTATCAATTACAAGTGGCATATCAAACACGCCGGGTACCTTACAAGTATATTTTACATTCATTTTGAGCGTCTTTGCCTTCTCAATTGCAACGTCTAGCATTTTTGAAGTTACTTCCCTGTTGAATTCCGAGACTACAATTGCAATGTTCAAAATTAATGCTCCTTGGCGAATTTTACAAGTTCACCGCCATCGAAATATGGGATGGCGTTTTCTTGTGCATATTTTTTTGCTTTTTCAATAGATAATGCAGTATATGTTTCAGAATCCAACATTTCACAGATAGCTGCTACTGGAGAAAGTCCCGCAAGAGTTGTCAGATAAACTGACATTTCCGTATGACCCAGTCTATTTGACAACAAACCTTCTGATGCAATAAGAAGTGGGACATGTCCAGGTGTTTTAAACGCGGAATTGAAAACTTCTTTCTTGTTCTTGCTTCCGTTTTTGTACAAACGGGCCATTTCTGACATAGTGAAGGCTCTGTCTCTATCTGTTATGCCAGTGAAGGTGCTCATATGGTTGATAGAGATTGAAAATGATGGTCTGTCTCCGTATGGGGCGGTGCCAATAATCATCCTTTTTGAATCCACGTCCATATTTTGGGAATTGAATAGTATGTCGTGCATGTAGTTTAAACCCAGGCTTGTAGCAAACGTATAATTTATTGATAGGCATATCAAGCCGCCTGCATCTTGACGCATACGCGAAATGTGTTCTGGTGTTACCAAGTCCGCAGCAACTACCATATCGACCTCATTTTCTCGTGTGCTTTCGTCATGAAGTAAGATAAAATCTCCTTTTCTAAGCGAAGAAATTGCCTCTTGTAAGGACATGCGTAATCAGCTTGTTCGTATAATTATAAATCTTACTAGAAAATTGGTAATTACCAAAAAAGTAGTAGGTTTTTAGCTTTCAGACATGACGTACTTTCCAAGAATGTCGGTTTCAATATTAACTTTATCGCCAATTTTCTTGAATCTGAGATTTGTTACTCTGATTGTATGTGGTATTATTGAAACGGAAAATTTATTTTTAAACACATCAACAACTGTCAGACTTATTCCATCTATTGTTACGGATCCTTTCCTGATTATGTGTTTTGATAGTTCATTTGCTGTTTCGATCCAGATCTTTACTTGGTTTGGTTGTTTTTCTATTTTAACAACTATACCTACACCATCGACGTGTCCTAGTACGAAATGTCCCTCTAGTCTGTCACCAATCTTCAGACTTCTTTCTATGTTCACTTTATCACCATTTTTCAAGTGTCCAAGATTCGTTTTCTTGATTGTTTCTCCCACCATCTCAAATTCAGCTATTCCCTTTGTTATTCTGACTGCAGTAAGACAAACACCATTTATTGCTACGCTGCCTCCCACTCTGAGATCTTTTGCAAATTTGCCTAGATTTATTTGCATTTTGGCTGCACTACGATTTTTTGTTTTTTTATCAAATTTCACAACATTACCAAGGCCTTCAATAATTCCAGTAAACATCTGTAACGTGATGTTATTTGATATATGATGATTTATTCTGATCGTTAAGAAGGAGTTGAATCAATCAGGGTCTTGGCTCTCTTGAAGTGAACTTCGTCTATCATTTTACCATCTACTGTGGTTGCACCCTTTTTTGTAACTTTTGCTGAAGAATATGCCTCAATGACCCTTTTTGCCCATTCTATCTCAGATAGAGTAGGATGGAATACGCTATGTACGGTCTTGATCTGGTCAGGATGAATGACACTTTTGCCCACATATCCTAAATTCTTAGCTGTAAGGCAGTCTTGTTCAAGCCCTTTCGTATCGTTTAGGTCCTGCCAGATTGCATCTATAGCATATTTTCCTGCTGCTTTTGCGTCTATAGGAATCTTAGATCTTGCGTATCGTGCACCATCTGCTTGTTTTGTGTATTCTACTCCCAAGTCATTGAGCAAGTCAAACACACCAAAAACAAGAGCTGACACTCTTTTACTGGCTGATGCAATATTATACGCATTGACAACACCTGTTGCAGATTCTATTGACGGGATAAGTTCTGTAGGTTTCAATTTTCGTTTCTTTTCTAAACTTGCCAAAATCCTTTCCATTTTTGTTATTTCGTTTGCATCATTGACCTTGGGAATTACTATTCCATCAGTTCCTTTCTGAATAATTTCTGCTAAATCATCTGGAATCATGCCAGACGCAAGAGAGTTTGTTCTTACATAAACTTCAGCTTTGTATTGAGGACGGTCTGTCAATGCATTTTTGATTAGATTTCTAGCTGATTTTTTTTCTTCAAAAGGTACCGCGTCTTCCAAATCAAAACAAATAATGTCAGCAGCAAGGGTTTTAGCTTTTTCTAAGAATCGTGCATTATTTCCAGGAACAAATAGAAGACTTCGTAAGAGTCTTGCCATAAAATGAGTGGGTTTATGGTTTCATTAAGATTTTGCCGAACATTCCTTTACCCGTTAGCATCTTAGTATGTGCTTCTGCAGCATTTTCAAAGCTATGTACAGAATCTATTACAGCTTTTATCTTCTTTTTGCCCATCCAGTATAGGCCCTGTTCTAATTCTGCCTTTGTTCCCTGTGTTGAACCCAAGATGTTTGTTCCTTTGAAGAAAATGTGTCTCAAATCGGTCTTGGCGTCATATCCCGTGGTTGCTCCACACGTGACAAGCGTTCCACCATATTTCAGCAGAGTAAGCTGAGCATTCCAGTGGGTTTGTCCAATATGATCAAATGAAATGTCGATACCACCTAGTGGTTTTGCAATTTCTCTTACTTCTTTGCTCCAGTCTTCTTTTCTGTGATCTACTGCATAATCAGCACCTGCCTGCTTTAGTTTGTCTAGTTTGTCAGGGCTTGCAGTTGCAATCACAGTACAGTTATAGAGTTTTGCTATTTGAATTCCAAAGCTGCCAACACCTGAACCTCCTCCCATGATAAGTACGGTTTGACCCGGACGAATCCTTGCTCTTCCTACCAGCATATGCCAAGCAGTCAACAGAGTCATTGAAGCTGCTGCTGCGTCATCATAACTTACACCTTCTGGAATTTTTGCAACGTTTACCTCTGGCAAATGAGTGATTTCGGAGAAGGCACCCCATAGTGGTCCTGTTTGGAATCCCCAAATGGTCCTCTTGATACAATCATATTCGCGTCCATCAGTGCACGCTTGACAAACTCTGCATGACATGTTTGAATGTGAAACAACTTTATCACCTATCTTGAAACTAGTAACGTCAGCTCCTACTGCTATGACTTCACCTGCTGCGTCTGATCCTGAAATGTGAGGTAAAGGAACTGGAATCGGTTGTCCTCTCATTCCCCAGATATCGTTGTAGTTAAGTGCAGTAGCTTTTACTCTAAAGACGACTTCGTTGGGTTTTGGTTTTGGATCATCCACTTCTTTAACTTTTAGAATTGATTTGTAGTCATCATTTGGCGCATATTTTTCGTAAACAACTGCTTTCATAGTTGGATCCGCCTAACTTACCCCTAATATATTTTCGCTAGACCTACCTTCGGTTTATTTTGAAATCTCTCTTTGGTTGTTGGATAGACAGTAGAATTTGCTTTAGTTGATCGTCTGATATTTGTGAGTTCAACTTACCCTGTGATGCCATCCCAAGAAGATAGTTCTCAACCATTGCAGCAAGATCTGGCTTTACCATCTTTACATTGTTTAATCTCAATCTGGCTTCAGGCGTAAGAAGCGTTCTGAGTGCGTGCTCTTTTAGAGCATTAACTTCTGCATCATTTGGCTTTCTTTCATCGTTTGGATTTTCGATGCTCATAAGACCATTAGGAGTATTTCTTCAGATTTGGGTTCTTTGTTATTAGCTCATTTAATATTTCAGTTGAAACACGATCAATCTTTTTCATTCCTGCGTGAGAGATTGTTCTTCCTTTTCCTTCAACCTTATCAAGATAACCTAATTTTTCCAGGTTGTGAACCGCAGTTCTAATGATTGCACCACCCGCATCTCGGTGATGAGCTCCTCCGTATCCTACTGCCTTTGTTCCACCATACATTGTTCTTAGGTCTTGTATACCAATAGGGCCATGTAGGTAAATCTTTCTCAAAAGAGATGCGCATCTTGTATAGTACCAATCATTTTGATGTGGTGGCTTTTGTGCATGAGAGCCAGTTTTGACAAATGGGATCCAGCTGGGAGGAGTGATATCCTCGCTCTTTAGAATCTCTGATAATTTGTTAATCAGTAAATCCGGAGGTACATCGTATGCCTTTGCCATGAAAACCAAAATTTAAAGTTCGTCTTATAAATCATTGACCTTTTAGAATTTGTTTTTTAATGATCTTTCGATATGTGTGATTACAAAACCCGCAGGTGATGCGTACTGATTTCACAGAACTTCTTCCCACTCTTACTCTAGATGTGAAACCTGGCACGATGAACTTTTTACACTTCTTGCAAAAGTTCATCCGTATCTCATATGGCATTCTAACTCGATGTTTTGTGCTTAGTCTTTTAGCAAGACTTGCTTGTCTTTCTGCTAATTCTGGATTTGATCTTGCATTTGACATGGCGTTATTGATAAGAATTTGCATTCTTTCGATTATCAGGTCCTTCAGCGCAGCTTTCACGTTAGTTAAATAATTCTTACCCTTAAAATACAATCTTGCTTTCTCTTGTTATAGCAGAGTCTGCTCTGGAACTAGTACCGCCAGAACTCCAAAAGCACAATTCTGTCCTTGCTTCAGCCAGAAGATCGAAGAAGAAACCATCTGAAATTTTGCTAGACATATCATGGCATTTTGCTGCTATGAAGGGAATTAAGGATGAGATAAAAAGAGGCAGACCAGATTTGGTACATTTTTCCCTTCTGGAGGCTTGCAGTATTCCTCTATATTTTGAAAAAAAACTTTGCGTCTTCGTTCATACGATTGATGACAAAGTCATATTTGTAAGTCAAAATGTTAGGCTGCCAAAATCTTATCATAGATTTGTTGGATTAATTGAAAAATTGTATTCTACTGGCAAGATAGAAGAGGACAACAAAACTCTTCTTGAAATAAAAAATATGGATTTTTCTAGCTTAATGGATAAAATAAAACCAAAGCAAATAGTTGGGCTTTCTACAAAAGGAACTTTAATCTCTTATCAACAGTTGGCTCTGGAATTAGATAGCGAAACCTGTTTGGTGGTGGGAGGATTTGCTAAAGGTCATTTTTCTGATATGACAAAGAAACATTTCGATAGAACAGTATCTATTAACAAAAATGCTCTTGAAGCTCATGTGATCATTTCACGTGTACTGTACGAATATGAAAAAAGAATTATTATGTAGGTCTAAGATTGGCAGAATGAGCGGTCGTAGTATAGTTTGGTTAGTACACTGGCCTTCCAAGCCCGTTACCCGGGTTCAAATCCCGGCGACCGCATTTGTAATTAAGAATTAGAACTCAATTCTATTTGTCTTTTGAATTCATCCCATGCAGGTTTTGGGTTTTTGTCTGTATCAATAAGGCCAGTGCCACAAAGATATGATGCAGTATTATTTAAAACAAATTCGTTGCCAAACATTGAACCAGATTCTTGGTTCAGAGAGTTGTAACATGTATCTACCGGTCTATCATATTGCCTATACCAAGTTAGAAATTCAAATTGCGATTGATTCTTCCTGTAAAAGTCGTATACATTTTTCATAAATTTCACTTGATCTTCTTCTATACCGTTAACTGATTTGTTGGTACTCCATCCAACTTCTATTAATGCTATTTTTTTGCCATTTGCAAGATCTATCATTTTTTGTAGATTCTTTCCTTCTTCATCTGGACTCTTGCTCTGGTAATAAAGCAGGTCTACAGGTGCATAAGAATAAGCTACAAAATCGCCTTGATTGAGTTTTGATACTGTATCATTATCATAATGATTCACAATGTCATTTAATGAAAACCAGTTTCCAAATTTCACATTAGGATGCTTTTCTTTTAATTTGTTGTATACACCATTAAAGAAATCTACATATTTTGGAATCTCCTCCGGATGTTCTTTAAAGTAAGCGTACACGTTTCCTCCTATTATTACATAATCAACTATATAGTATCTCGATAAGATGGTGTCAAGTGTAGCGATTGTTTTATTTTCTAGTTTTTGATCAAGTTGTGGTTTTTCTATCCAATCTGGAAATGGTCCAAAGACACGATTATTAATTACAGAAAAATAAAGTGTAACATTAAGATTCTGTTCTCTGTTTAATCCCATTAGGATGTCTGAAGTACTCCAGTTGTACTTTCCCTGCGTGGGTTCGATATTTGGCCAAGAGAGATAGACGTTACTCCTTCCTATCCCAGTGGATGCAGCTTGGCTGTATGAATTTTGTATCTCTTCAAGTGTTGGTCTTTGAGTAGGAGGCATGACAACTAGACCAAGTTTTGGATTATGTGCAGTCTGTAGTGGTGGTGGAGTAAGTTGCTGCGGTTGTAAGACGACAAAAATCATTGTAACTGCAATAATTGCAACTGCAATTCCGATGGCAACACTAATAATTTTTTTATTCAATTATGATCCTACGAATCGTCTCTAGTTAAAAGCTTTAAAGCTCTATTGCAATATAGTGTTACCGGTAACTTTTATTAATAAATGATCTTTACGTAATTAGTAACGTCGGTATACGGGGGGTTTTGAAGATTTTCCTCTGCCGCGGGCAGAGTACTGATTGCCCCCCGCCCTTATCCATTAAACAGGATAAGCGTAAGGTGAAGTATGTGTTAGCTTTGTTTTTATCCAGATGTGCAGCCACTGTATCCACATTCGATGCAGACACTGCAGCCTTCTGCAAAGACCAAGTTGTTCTTGCATGTTGGACACAATCTCTCTTCCATCTGTTCTGGTGTGAGTGTAGTTGTTGATACTGCGGCATCTGGAATCTTTATTTGAAGTGCTCTTTCTATCTGAGATTTCAGATATGCATTTGTTATGTTCTTTGAGATATGATCTGTAACATACACGCTTGGTGTAACCTGGAATGTCTTCTGCACATTGTTTCCAGTCAAGTGTAGCACCTGCTCGTGTCTTGAACCATCTCTAAATACAGTGATTCCTTTCAAACCAAGCTCATGCGCTAATAGATAGGCCGCCTTTACGTCATCAGAAGAGACATCACTTGGCATATTGATTGTTTTTGCAATAGCGTTGCCTATCCATTTTTGCCATACTCCCTGAGCCATCAAGTGATCAGTCCAATGAATGTCCATTGCTGTAACAAATATTTTCTGCATCCATTCAGGAATTTCCTGCACTCCCTTTACTGAACCGTAGTTATTTGCTATCTTTTCTAGTATCTGATCATTATATAGGCCGTGTTCCTTTAGTACAGCCTCGAATATTTTGTTAGTATAGAAGAACCTGCCTACTGTCACTCGTTTTTCAAAGACAAGAGCAAACATTGGTTCCATGCCGTTTGAGCAATCGGCTATCATAGATAGTGTGCCCGTAGGAGCCACCGTAGTTGTCAGAACATTTCTGATACCATGTTTTTGGATCTTGGCTATCAAAGCATCCCAGTCATAGCTACGAGCGCTTTTTGGTTTCTCATAATATCCAGCTACAGGAATCTTTCCTTCAGCATATTCTGTCTTTGAACACAACGGGAAGGGTGCTCGTGTCTTTGCAAGTGCAATACTCTCTTCCATGGAATAGTAAGTCAACGCTTCTGCTAGCTTCTCTTGAAATTCGAATCCTTCTTGTGAATTGTATGGAATTCTCAATTTGAATAAGAGATCAGCCACCCCCATCACTCCTAGTCCGATCCTTCGTGACTCTTTGGATGCCTGATCTATCTCTGGAATTGGGTAGTTATTGACATCTATTACGTTATCAAGAAATCTTGTTGTTTTTCTAATTGTTTCTTCGTATCTCTGCCAATCAAATTCGTATTGTCCATCAGCTTTTCTTTTCACAAAGTTTGCAATATTGATTGAACCAAGATTACATGATTCATACGGATACAAGCTTTGTTCACCACATGGATTTGTAGCACGCAATGGTACGCCACGAGCTTTTGCAAATACATTGTATTTGTTAATTATATCAAAGAAGATCAGTCCAGGTTCTGCACTCTTCCATGCAGCTAGTGCAATCAAATCAATCAAGTGATGTGCATTTACTTCTCTGACAAGAGATTTGTCGCGCGGACTTCGAAGAACGTACTTTCCATCACTTGAATTAACAAGTGCTTCCCAAAAGTCCTCCCATACTCCAACACTTACATTAAAGTTCTCCAGAACTCCTGGCTTTGTCTTTGCTGTGATGAATTTTTCAATATCTGGGTGCCAAGCTTCTATAATTCCCATGTTTGCACCTCGTCGCTTGCCACCTTGTTTGACTACTTCAGTAACAGTGTTTATTATATTCATGAAGGAGACTGGACCTGAAGCCACTCCAGAGGTTGAGGCCACCATATCACCTTCAGGTCTCAATTCAGAGTAGTTGATGCCTACTCCACCCCCAGACTTGAATATTAAAGCGGCATCTGATGATGACTTCATTATCTTTTCCATGTCATCAGGCATAGCAAGTACAAAACAGGCAGACAGCTGTCCAAGTCTTGCTCCTGCATTCATCATTGTAGGCGAGTTTGGCAAAAAGTCTTGAGATATCATTAGATCATAGTATTCTTTGATTCTCTCTGCGTGCTGTTCAAACTTGTTTGCAGCTAGCATTGTTAGTAATTCTTTGATACTGACTTTCATCTGACCGCGCTTTGCCAGATCTATGTAGTGGTTTATCAGTGATCTAAAGTGATATTTGTTAAGATAATACTTTCCTACCTTGAATTTGTAGTTAAAGTCATCCAGTTTGTCTAGATATCGTGTGGCCTCTTCGATGTTTTGAGTATATCTTCCTTCAACTTGAAAGATGGCAGAGTCCTTTAAAACATCTGCAACCCCAACCAGAACTGCGACTCGCTCAAACATTTCACCTGGGCTCTCATTTATCTGGCCTTTGTTATTTCTAAGCAGGTATCGTGACGCTAGAACTCTCAGACAATTCAGATCGAATTTCTTTGCTACACTGTCGAGGGTCTTTGATTCTAGAACCTTCATCTTTTCATCTCTTAGTCTTCTTCGTTCGTGCCTGTAGAGTATGTAGGCTTTGGCAATCTCGCTTAATCCCTCTTCAATTAATGTAGATTCCACCATATCTTGGACATCTTCTACACTCGGAGTCTCTGATACAGAATAGCCATGAGTTACAAGTTTCTCTATAACATGATTTGCAAGTTTATCAGCCAAACCATGATCTGGCCTGTTACAAGCAACTAATGCTTTGTAGACGGCGTTTGAGATCTTATCCTTTTGGAAATCTGATACTCGACCATCTCGTTTCTTAACTTGAATGATCGAATTTTCTATTTGTGAAAAATCTGTCAATTCACTCCCCGCATGAGTATAAAATGAGAGTTAAATAAACACTGCGGCAAAAAATTATTTTCTAAAGCTAAGCTTTGGATCAATTTTGTTGACACTATTACGATTTCCATAGTATTGGATCGTTGTATCCCAAAATAAATGTTAAATGATTTTTCGAAAAGTGAACACGGTTCTGACAATGTTGTAAAACTTTTCTGTGTGAACTTTTGTCTTTCCTAAGGTAAATCTTATGCCAGTATGTAAGGCGATTTACAGACAGGGCACTTTTCTGTTATCTTTTCCTCTTTTAGCCCACAGTTACTGCAAATAGGGACTTTTCTAATTGGTCTAAATGAACCTAATAAATCACCCGCTTTCTCTATTGCCTTTTTGATTTTCGAAGAATCCATGATATCTGGGATCTTCAGCTGAACCAATAACCCACCATTTATCATCTTAGATAGATGGTTGGATTCTACGATCTTTTCACTCTTAAGAGTCATTCCATCCAATTCCGAGGCGTCAAGAACTACCCCTTCTGAATAGGACTCGCCTTCTAAATGTTGATGAATGGACATTTTACCATACTTTTCACCATCCAAGCCGGAGAAGCGTGCGGAAGCATCACTCTCCGTTATAGATATAGTCACGTTGTCTCCCATCTCCTTGCCTTTCTTAGCGGCAACCTCCATGGCTGTAGTAATGACTTTAGCTAGAATTTCGTGGCCAGCCTTATTGTTCTCGTATCCTAAGATACCATAAACTGCTTCCTTTAGCCCTATCAAATTTACCACAAGCGTAACTGAGCCCTTCTGCATATACTGTGTATTATTTGCAAGAATTGGGTTAAGACCACGACGGGTAAGATCGGATATCTCCTTTTTTCTAAGCGACATGGCTGCTAGAGCTGGCTTCATCAATAATGCAAGTCTTGCTCTAAAGTAAGTTTCATCTTTATTTGATTCAAATGCAAGTCTTGGCATGTTTATCGATAAAGATTGCAAGTTAATTGAAGTCGCACTGAGATTCTTTGCGTCCCCTCTGGCAAGACCCTTGTTTGATACTAGTCCTTTTGAGAACATGACACGTCCTCCTAGTGCTATGATATCAGCTAAAATGTCCGAGAACTCGCCTATCTTTCCTTTTTCATAGTCTACGATTAGTCCTATTGACGGAATCGGTGTTGACTTGACATATTTTTTGTAAGCCAAAAGAACCGCTCCCACTATCTTTGATTCGCCGCTAATAGGAATTCGGAAAGAAGCTAGCGTTCCGTTCTTACCATACCTAGGTGCTGTAGATATTTTTGTAAAGCAGTTTGCAATTTTTTCTTCAACATCTGACAGGTTCTTCGAATATTTCTGTAAAACGGTAGCCAAACCATCCATAATTACTTCCTGTGACGCTTCTTTGACAAGCAGAGACGTTAGTAATGAAAGAGAGGTCACAAGCTCATCTAATGAGGCTGGCGGAGTTGTTCTCGTGACGCCTAGAAACTTTCCTCTTAGGTCTACGCCATCTTCCACAAGCTCCTTAATATTCACAAATATGGTATCCGGAAGTAGCGACCATAGACCAGTGTTGGTGATATGTATATCCCCTGACAGGTGTGAATCAGCCACGTCTTTAGGCAGAGTATTTAAAACCAGATATTCCCCGAATACGGATTGGCCTGTCTTAAATAGTAGCCCTTCTACGCCGTTATGGATACCATCCACGTTTGTGATCAGTTCGTGAATATCATAGCCAGGAAGACCAAATCTAGCCAGTTTGTGCCTATAGTCCTCGTGACCTTGTTCCAGAAGGACGGAGTTAACCATCTCACGTATTAGTGATGAAGTAAGATATGATGTCTGGAACTTGTATATACGATTCTCAACCTCTTCTGTTATCTTTTGAGCAAGTTCTAGAGGGAGGCTTCCTTCACGAACAAGCGACTGAATTATCTTATGCGAATTGAACTCTTCTATAGATTCATGAGAGGTTCGTACGTACATCTTACCGCTTTCAATGATCGATCGTTCTTCTATCTGCCTTGCCAGACTTAGAACTAACTTTCCTAGGTTTGTAATAGTATATCGTCTTTCAGATTTGTTCAGCGCCACAAGAGATTGTCTCAATAACTTTCGTAGGTGATAAGCAAACTTTCCACTCTCCTTTTTTGATTTGAATCCAGCAAGTGACTTTAATTCTGAATAAGTAAGAGGTCCTTTAGAATTTAAAATACGTAAAATATCAATTCTGTTAGGACTTGCCATAACAGAAAAGATCATCCTAACACGTTTTGATGCAGACTGTAAAATTCCTCCCCGCTTCTCGCCAAATTCCTCACTAAGTTCCATAAGAATGTCTAGATAGCATCAGTAAATAAGATTTATGACTAATTTGATCGATAAAGAGGGTTTTAGATCAATTTTTCTGCACATCGACCGAAAATTCTGAAGAGGAGAGCGTTTGTCCACATGAGGGGCATTTGTTGTTATACGGTCTCATCACATCTTTTATTGATTTGAGCATTCTCATGTTGGAAATTTTAGATCCACATCTACCACATACAACATCTACGGACATTACAAGAGTTGTTGTCTAAAGGGTATAAAAGAAATCTTTTGATTTTTTTTAATCAATTTAATAAATTTGGTTTACAGTTTTTCGATTATTATTCCGCGTTCGTCGTAACCTGTCATCTTTGCCTTTGTTCCAAGTGGAAGATCTGCCGGAGATTTTATACCTCCCATAAACCCAGAAATGCGCAGGTCGGTCTTGTCTAGTTTCATTACTACCCATGCATATGGAATGTACTTTTCATAGCCTTCGGGTGAAACCGTTATGATTGTGTAAGTCATGATAGTGCCTTTACCTTCTATTATAGCGTTCTCAAATGTCTTATTTCCACAATTTTGGCAGAAATACGTGGTAGCAAGATGAAGATAACCACATCTTGTGCATTTTCTGGCTAGAACCTTTCCTAGTTTAGCATTATTGATGAATTCTTCCTTGGCTAGCAATTTATACACTTTTGAATATGTGGACGGCGCAGCTTGCACCGGTTGCACCAAAATTATGTGTCAGACCAATTTTGGCGTCTTTGACCGTTCTCTCCCCTGCCTTTCCTGTTAATTGATCAAAGACCTCTACTACCTGACCTATTCCCGTAGCGCCTATTGGATGACCCTTTGATTTTAGACCGCCGGATGGATTTATTGGAATGTCTCCATTTAGTCTTGTTCTTCCCTGTCGTAGTGCCTCCACAGCTTCTCCTTTTTCGAAAAATCCAAGGTCCTCAGTGTCAACTAGTTCTGCAATCGTAAAGCAGTCATGTACTTCTGCAAAATCAATATCTTTTGGAGTAACTCCTGCCATTTTATAAGCAGCTTGTGCCGCAATTTTTGTACTTGGTATAGTTGTGATGTGTTCTCTCCCTTGCAGAGCTGCAGGAGATCCACCCCTTCCAGATCCAATAACCTCAATGTAATTTTTCGAATGAGTTTTTGCAAATTTTTCATTGCACAAAATCACTGCACTTGCTCCATCTGAGAACGGGCAACAGTCATACAACTTTAATGGGCTTGCAACAATAGCTGATTTTAGTACATCATCTACTGTGATTTTTTTTCTAAGATGAGCTTTTGGATTTAGGAAACCGTTGTCATGATTTTTCACTGCAACCATTGCAAGATCTTCTTCTGTAGCTTTGAATTCTGCAAGATAAGCTCTTGCCATCGATGCAAACAATCCTGGAAATGATGCGCCAGCTCCTCCTTCATAAAAAAAATCAGAGCAATACGAAAAGTAAGTAGTAGTCCATTCAGTTCCAGTATGAGTTACCTTTTCCACTCCAGTTGCCAGTACTACGTCATAAAATCCTGCAGCTACATTTGCATATGCTTCTCTAAATGAAATCGAACCACTGCCACATGCTGATTCGATGGAAAGTGACGGAACTTCCGGTATTCCAAGATTACTCATTATAACAGGACCCAAATGAACTTGTTTATCTGCGATACCAAATACATTAGAAATGTATCCAGCCTGAATCTTTTTTGGTTCTATTCCCGCGCTTTCTAAAGCGTCAACAGATGCTTGTAATGCAATATCAGTAATGCTATCTTGTAATTTACCATATTTTGTGCTACCAGCACCAATTACACAAACTTTTTCCACAAATCTCGCTGACTACATTCCATATAAAAATTCTTCATTACTATTCTTTAACCTGATGGATACTATGACATCAATGATAGATCATATTACTCAAATGACCATATCCAAAGATAAAGTGAATTCAAGAAATTCTGTCATTATGACAAAGAGAAAAGTGGCAAAAATGAAAACAGAACTACTACAATACTATGACAGAAATGGTTACCTTTCTTGGTCAGAAAGGAAGAGAAAGTACGTTATTCTAGGCACAAACTCGCCTGGCAATGGTCTTGTAGAATGCCCCCAGTGCCATATCGGAAAACTCTTGATTATCAGGTCTAGACAGACAAAAAAGAGATTCATAGGATGCTCTAACTATTACAATGGCTGTAAAGCATCAACACCATTAATACAAAGAGGAATGATCCATGCTACAAAAATTCCTTGCAAGGTTTGTTACTGGCCTATAATTTTATTTAGATATTCAAAAAAACAGAAGTGGACAAGACAATGTTCCAACATAAAATGTGCAAGTAGAATTTCTAAATCTTAAGATCAGTATAGATATCGACCCGTCTGTTTCGTAATAATGGCAGCATTTTTCTTACTTGTTTTACTTGTTTGAGTGAAATATCGACAGTTCCGATCCCCTCTCTTTTTTTCATGTCTAAAAGAACTTTTCCAAAAGGATCCACGACCAGACTTCTACCACAGTAAATGTTACCTACCTGATCTGGCGAAATTACATAACAACCGTTCTCGATTGCTCGTGTTTTGTTAATTGTCATCCAATGCTCCTCTTTCATCTTACCTTTTACCCATGCAGACGGAACCATCAAGATTTCAGAACCCGAAGATGCTAAAATACGTGACATTTCGGGAAATCTCAAGTCATAACAGATCATCAAGCCCAATTTACCTATGCTAGTCTTAACTGGTTTTGCAATTGAAGAACCTGGATAAAGTTTCATGGATTCTTTGAAGCCAAGTGCATCATAGAGATGAACCTTTCTATATCTTGAAAGTATTTTTCCATTCTTGTTTATCAAAAACGAGGTATCGTATACTCGATGACGTTTTGGACTCTTTTCATAGAATGTTCCCACAACTTGTATTGAGTTTTCTTTTGCAGTTTCCGCTATTGATGATACAAATTCCCCGGTAATCTTCTCAGCAATGGCCGAAAGTTCTGCTGCCGATTGGGATGATCTAGTATAACACATGATAAATTCTGGAAACGCACATAAAGCAGAACCTTGACTTGCAGCTTTTGATATGTAACAGAGAATTTTCTTCAAATTTTTTTCTTTATCAATACCAGCTTTCATTTGCACAATGGTAACTTTTGTCACAGATTTTGTAGATTACTATAAAATAAAAATGTGTTTAAAGAGGATTTCCTGCCATGTACCAGTTTTCTTTTGGATTTTCATCGAAAACAACAATCACATGGTTTTCTTTTGTTTTCAGAATTTCTACTGCGGATTTTGTTATTGCTTTTGCAAATTCCTCTTTTTGTTTCTCTGTTCTGCCAGGGTACATTGAGATCGTTATCAATGGCATGTGTCTTGGTAAATCAAATGGAATTTATTCTTTAGTAGCAATATATCGGAATCATTTTTGAAACTGTGATCTAAGAGTTTATCTACGTATATCCTTTCCAACCATACCTTGTACCATAAGTGAATTCTGAGCGGTGGGTCTTCTTGTAAATGAATCCTGATAACAAACCGATAAGGAATCCTCCAATATGAGCAAAGAATGCAACTCCGGAACCACTGGAACCTACTAAGGCAGGAAATACATTTTGGAAAATGAACCAAAATGGAAGATACCATTTTGCAGAAATGCGAATAAATCTAGTGAAAAATCCCATAAGTAATAGGGTTACTACTTTTGCGTTCGGGAATAGAATCAGATAAGCTCCAAGTACTCCAGAAATTGCTCCCGATGCACCTATTGCGGGTACTGGGCTGGAAGGATCTGACATGATATGGACAAAACCAGCTACAAGACCCCAAAACAAATACAGAGCAAAATATTTTCCTCTCCCAAACCTGTACTCTATATTATCTCCAAATATCCACAAAAATAACATGTTACCTCCAATGTGTATTATACCTGCATGTAGAAACATCGAGCTAAAAATTGATGTAATTACGCCGTAGTTGTGATCAACAAGTCCGTTGGTTATGACAGCTGGAACTGTTCCATATTGTAACAGAATTTCTTCTGCTCTTTTATTTGTAAATTCGAAAATCTGCTGAGTTACAGCTATTTCCCAAAAGAACACTAGCACGTTGATGAGTATTAATGCATAAGTTACATATGGCCTGTACCCTGGCGGTTTAGGATTCTCGTCTCGAATGGGCAGCATGGAACAATAAATTCACCGTTGATTTGTATAATAGTATTTTGTGAATTAGACTGATATTATGCATAAGTCACAGCTTAAAAAAATAATAAAAAGAGAGGTCTAGAGTTTTGGAATTCCTCTATTCCCTGCTGTGAAAACTACAATGCTAATTACAGCAATTGCAAGAACTATTGGTGTGACTGGACCAAATTCAGGCACACGTGGGGATTCATCTTCTGTTACAGTAGAAGGTATCACGACATTGCCTCTTGCAAGACCAACTCTAGAGGTATCAGGTAGTCCTGTGGATCCGATTATAGATTTTATGTTTATCTGTATATTGTATACCCCGTTACCTGGTAAGTTTAATGTCTGGGTATCTACAGCGCCTTTTGCAGTAAGATTAGTCTTAGAAAGAATAGTGTTGCCTTCATTGTCCAGTATTTTTAGATCATAATTTACATCTCCGTTTATTGGTTGTTCCGTAAATGCATCAAAGAAGGAAAGTTGCAAACTATTTTGTGAGTTTGCAGCAATTTGAGTTGGATTCCATCCCAGCCTTATTCCCCACCCACCAAAATCAGTAAGGACACTACTTGATGTTACAACGTTAGGTTTCGCTGGTGCAAGAGTAAAGCTCATAGTATCAGCTCCATTTGGCAACTGCTTTGCTATGTTTTCTATGTCTACTTTGTTTAGCAGTATATGAGCTATTACTGTATCACCAGCGGTATAAGGATCAACTATTAACCTTCTTCCAGTAATTTCGTAACCATTCATACTGGCAGCATATGAGGGAGTGTTTGTAAATTCCTTAAATGACTTTGGAATGTGAATTTCCTCATGCACAAAGATTGGTTGCTTGGCTAGTCTTGTCACATTCCAATCAAAAGGCATCGAATAAGAAATTTGTAGCTTTGATGAATCAAAATTGAAGTCGTTGTTAATTTTATCATAATATGAGATGACAGTAGAGTTGTAAGTATTATCATTGTAAGTTATATCATGGTTGGAGATATCGCCTACACTTAGATAGGAATCCCATTTCGGTGTCTGGTCCGGGGTGAATATGTTCTTGTCATAATCGATTGCAAACAATTCAATGTGAATATGATACAGGCCACCCTCTCCAAGTGCATCTGCCAAAACTGGTATTGGGCCTCCTTCTTGGTTTACCCACGCATTAAGAAATGGTTCTTGGTCACCATAAATGGTCCATTTCCCTGGTGTATTAGTTGGAGTTACCTTAAGCGGTAACTCTCCTGTATGAGTATGGAAAAGATCTCTCATGAGTAACTGATCATGTTTTGTGATTGTAATGAAAAAGGAATCATGCGCAATTGTTTCGTTAGTATTAGCATCAAAAAGTCTCATGTAGATTTCTCTTGGTTGACTGGTATCAGAAGTAATAATTGGCGGTGATAGCTTAATGAAGAGTTGAACGTTTCTATTTCCTACCGATGCTGGTGGGAGGTTCTCTTGCGTAAAGCCATCACCAAATGCACTGTAAGGTACAGAAGAGACCAGAACTATAAGAAACAAAAATGTAAAAAGTGTGAGTGTAAAATGTATCTTCAAGTATCCGACCCGCTTTAAGCGGGTCTTCTTTCATATTTAACCGTTAGCGAAGTTCTCACAACATTAAATTATTATCGGAAAATAATTGATGTGTGAAGAATTTGCAAATGTATTCCTTGATTTTCGCTGCAATCGGAATTATTTCTTTTATTGCATTCAGTTTTCTTGTACATCCTCAACAAGATTTTGTGGTAGCTCAAAGTCCTCCCATATACGATACAAATAAAATTTCAAAAATTATTCTTGTAAGCAATTCTTCCTCTGTTACAGGTAGTTCCACAGCTGAAACTACTTCAATTTCTAGTCCAACTGGTGTTATGTACACAACAAAGTTTGAATGTGGCTCAATTTATGCAGGAGAGGGACCTCTAAGACCTGGTCATTATGATACAGATGTTAGCATCTTCAATAAGCAGAAATTTAAGACTACGATGCTTTGGAACTCAGTTGTAAATAACGGATCCTCCTCCAACGCAATCCTAGTAAACTTGGACGCGGAGAGTGCTACAGCGATAACTTGTCAAGACATAAGGAAGGTTCTAGGTAATTATAATGAAAACTTTCTTGAAGGATTCATCGTGATTAATGTCCCATTGGATTCGATTTTACAATCTTCTAAAGGTGGAGTTATACCAACTGTTTCAGGAAATGACATCAATATACTTGAAGTTCAAGCATTTTACACCGCAAATGCCCTTGATACGTTGCCAAGAGAGGTCATTGTGGATAAAATTTCATTTTACATCATACAGGATTATAGTGGAAAAATTCCAAAAGATATCTTACAGAAACCTTTGGATGTGTCAATTCCTTCAACATTGAACGAAATATCAGACACCGAGATGAAAGTCAAGAAATCTCTTGCAAAACAATACAATCTTTCTGATGACGATTTGTCAAAGATAATACTTAGGATAAAGAGTGTCTCAGTAGGAGTGGGTGTTCTCATAGATGATCATGCGATTTCATTGAGTACTATAAAGCCCCAGCTAAGTCCTTAGTTGAAAAAATAATAAAAAGAGAGGTCTAGAGTTTTGGAATTCCTCTATTCCTTGCTGTGAAAACTACAGTGCTGATTACAGCGATTGCAAGAACTATTGGTGCAATTGAACCAAATTCTGGAACGGTATTATTATCAGATGTTCCATTATTTGTCGGTGGACTAGTTGCTGAAGCTGCAACAATTACTTGACCTGCCATCCACGGATGAATCATGCAAAAGTAATCGTATGTGCCAGGATTGTTGAAGGTAAATGAATATGTCTGTCCTTTTTTAAGCGGTGCGTCACCGCTAGTGAAGAGACTACCAGCGTCATTATCCTCTAGATGCCCACTTGTTACTGTATGAGTGGTTGAGCCAGAGCCCGAGTCGGTATTTGTCCATTTAACTGTGTCACCTGGTGCTATTTGTACTGGATTTGGGGTAAAGCAATCCTTTGTTGCAACACACGGTGGATTCTGATTTCCTGCACCCGTTGTTATACTGACTTCTACAGTTTGAGCTGCAAAAGCCGATGGGGCTATTGCCAGAATAGCAACTAGAGCCAAAACACCGAATAGTGCGCCCATTGGTTTTGACTTCATTGTTGTGAGTGATCATTTGGCGGTTATAAAAACATGTTTAATTGAATCAAAATACAAAAAGAAAAGTAGGTTTAGAGTCTTGGTAATACTCTAGTCTTTGCAGTGAACACTACGATGCTAATTACGGCTATTGTCAGAACTATAGAAGCAAGTGAGCCAAATTCTGGAACAACGTGGAAGCTTATCATATCACCCTTTGGACCAGTCCATGTTGATGGATCTGTATTTGGCAATCCAACCCCATTGAGGGTCACCTTGATATCTACAGGATCAGAAGATGTCAAGGCATGTGTAGTCTGCGTGTCAAGTCCTGTGTGGGTATGTCCCGTTACATTGCTCAAAATATCATTTCCATCTTGTGTAACAGTTATCGCATAGTTCTGATGATGTATATTTCCACTCGCATCTGTGAAGTTCAGAGAGATCATCAATGGTTGGCCATTTGTTGGTGCAGCTGGTGTCGTGTCTATCGTGACCGTTTCTGATTGATCGCTTGACATTGCTTGCAGCATAGTCATACTCATAGATGGACTAGGTGGGGGTGATGGCATTGCTGCTGCAACAATTACTTGGCCTGTCATCCATGGATGAAGTGTACAAAAGTAATCGTATGTGCCTGGATCGTTGAAGGTAAATGAATATGTTTGTCCTGCCTTAAGTGGTAGGTCACCACTGTAGAAGACAGAACCCCATGTAGTTTCGTTATCTGATGATTTGCCACTTGATACTGTGTGGCTTGCTGTATCTGCATTTTTCCATTCTACCTTGGTACCAGGTGCAACAGTTAAGATCATTGGATCAAAGCAGTTCTTTGCGTCCACACAACCTTGACTTGAACTATCACCCTTTGATATGGTCACATATTGTTCTGATTCATCTGCAAAAGCCGATGGGGCTATTGCCAGAATAGCAACTAGAGCCAAAACACCGAATAGTGCGCCCATTGGTTTTGACTTCATTGTTGTGTGAGATCCGTGAGCTACTATAAAAACATGTTTACCTTTCTCATAATTCCTGAAAATGAACTCTAAATAGAGGGGGTCTATGAGAAATTACTTTTCGTTTTTGCGGGAAATTGCAATTACTGCTATTACTACTCCAGCAATTCCTATACCAAGACCAGTCATGCTTATCATGTAAAACCTATCTGTGCTATCCTTTACGTCTTGGAAGGATTTAGCAGCACTTAAGACACTCTGAGATGCAGCATCAGAATTCCTTTTTGCTTCTTCAATATCATTTGTTAATTGATTAAGTATTATTCCAATTTGCTCCATGTTTGTCGAAGTTTCATCAGAAGCACTAATTGGGGGAAAATTCACCACATCAATGTTTGCCACATCATCCAATGATATTTCCGTATCAATATATTGATCTTCGATAGAGCCCTTCATTACAAGACTGTATGAGCCGACTCTTGTAGGCAAGATAGGCGCCACATATTGGCCATCTTCTGTTGAACTAGGCACAAAATCAAGTTGTTTTGTAACTGTACCATACTTTACTGAAATTTGCATGTTCTTCAGTGCGTTGATTACAGGTTTTGCACTATCACCGTTACCATTCTTTACAGTGACCTGAGCCGCATTCATTAGACCAGTATACGCAGGTTCGTTGTTCCAACCAACCTCTACAATGTAATTCACAAAAGTTTTTGATATGTGTGCTGACGCCGGTTTTAAAACAAAAGGAGAAATCGAACCTGTAACTAGAATCAGAATTGACAGTGCAGCAAAGATTAAAATCCTATTTTTCATCATGATGAAGTTATCAGTTAGACTATTTATCTTAACTTAGGTCCAAATTTCGTTATTGCTATCACACCAATTATCGAGATTATTACGAGCAATACCGGCATTGGAAATTCTGGGATGGGCTCAATGTCATAACCACTAATAAGGCCTGGATGAATCTTCACATGTACATCCATCATTATCGTATTTGCGTCTGCTTTGTTGTTAAGATCTCGTAAGAGATTTGTAAAGAGTGTATCTATCTTATTGTTATAAGTAGACTTGTCTGGGTTCTTTGCAGCCAAGTCCATGAACATTTTTTGAGCTGCTGACGCAAGACCAATCGAATTTTCATAGGCATTTTGGTCAACAATATTGCCACTGTCAGACATGCCTCCTGACATGCTTGACGAGTTTGTCATGTTCATTTGAGACATCTCATTAAGATCTACCGTAGAATTTAGACCATTGCCATATTTTTCTAAAGCTTCCTTTAGGATAAAAGTTACTGCCAATGCCTGAACGGTTGAATTGTTGAGCTTGTCTTTGTCAATCCTGACTGGAACAGCTTCATCAAGATACCCATTTAGTTGAGATGCATCTGCAGTAACTGCAGCTTGGTTTCCAGCCTTAGCGTCATTTATAGTAGAATTAATTGTATCTGGAATTTCTTTTGCCAATAATTTATTTCTCTCTCCCATTTCTTTCGTATCATTAGCATTCCAGTACTCACTTAAAGCATCAGCATAATAGTCAACTGTTTCCAAGTCTGTAACATGCTTTGCCAGTAGATTTATTTCTGTTTTTATTTCTGCAACTTTGGCGAGAAAAGACGCACTCTGGTCCCCACCAAAATTATGTGCATACACAGGATGAGAATATATCAAGCTAGAAGAGATTATACCTCCTAGTAAAATTGCTACAGCCCTTTTATTCATAGAGTGCAGATCCTTCTTCTGTTTAAATATTTTCTAGTACAAGTATCGAATAACACCGATCTGAAATGTAGAAAATACTTTTTCCACATTAACTAATTTGTACATAAAAAAAATCTAATTCAATAGCTCGTCAAGAATTATAGCAAGAACCATATAGTAAAGTTAACTTTATTATTTCCAGCACATGGTTAGCGTTAACCGTAAATTATCATTTCAATTAGTTCTAATTGTTCTTGTTCTCTCTTCAATACTATTTGTAATTCCAAATATTCCAAAATCATATGCTCATGCGTACATAGAACAAAGTGATCCGGCGGACCATCAATCGTTGAGTATACCTCCTGAGAAAATTGACATTTACTTTAACGATGCAATTGATATCAAATACAGCCAAGTACGGGTTTTAGATCTTAACGGAAAAGAAGTCCAAGGTCAGAATTTACACTACATAACAGATGATCAGAAGGGGATTAGTATTTCTGTCGAGCCTGGGTTGCCAAATGGAATTTACACAGTGGTAGCCAAGGTACTTGATCAAACTGATGGTCATGTGACCTCGAATACATTTTTCTTTGGAGTAGGACAGACAGTACCACAAAATGTTACAAGTTCACAAGGATTGAATAACTATGAAGTGGTTTCATTACCAGAAGCAATAGCAAGATTTCCAGCTATTTTGGGGCAAGTAATGGTTACAGGAGCAGTATCTGCGACTCTTTGGTTATGGAATCCAATATCTAGGATTTCGAGACTCAAAGATTCTACACTGGAAGCAAGAACCAAGATAGATAGTGCAATGGTCAGATGGATAACAATAGGTTCCAACATACTTTTGTTATCAGGTGTTGCAATGATTACAGTACAAGCGTATTCCATAAATGCGGGAATACTGGATGCGATTTCAACAAAGTTCGGAAACATATGGATTCTAAGAATGGCTCTTTCGTCCGCTCTCTTCGCATTATCTTTTGTAATGTATCACAAGATGAAAAGGTCACCAAAAGTCCTTTCGAAGAAATATCTTCTAACATTGTTTGGCTTAAGTTTTGCAGTACTTGCAACAACTAGTTTGATAAGTCATGGGGCAGCTACTGGTCAGATAATTCCATTATTAATTGATTTTTTCCATAACGTATTTGCGTCGCTTTGGATCGGAGGAGTGATCTATATTGCACTCGTTGTCATGCCGTATTTGAAACAAATTACAAATTCCAATCTTGGTCTGTCTGTAATTTCGATTCTCATTCCACGGTTTTCGACACTTGTGATAACGGTTCTTGGTGCGGTGGTAATCACTGGTCCATTTTTGTTATATGTTCTAGAAAGCAACCTTGCATTAACTTTGGCGTCATTTTATGGTAAGATTCTCATCATAAAGCTCTCACTTGCTGCTGCCATGATATCATTTGGGGCGTATAATCAAACAGCGATATACAAGAGTGTGTACACCGCAATCTCGGATAACCCACAAAAGAACACAACCTTGTCAGAAACTGTTTCCATAAACGCAAGCCGAATTCTCAACAAGTTCCATTCCAGCATAAAGATAGAAGCACTCATTGGAATAGCTCTTATAGCATCAGTTGCTGTACTTGTAGACTCGGGTTTGCCTTCAAGTGAGTTCCAGAATATATTACAGTCGCTGCCTGACAAGGTGTTTGCTTTGGCTGCGAACAGTAATTCAGTAAATATACAACAGTTTTCACAAACCAGATTTATTGAAAATGGAAGTAGAATAGTTCTGTCAATCTCACCGTTTTCTACAGGCAATAACAATTTCAACATATCATTCTTGGATTCAAACAAGAATCCCATAGATATAAAATCAGTTCAACTCAAACTTACTCAAACTGATAGCGGAATAGGAGCAATTACCATAGACACAAATCAGACTTCTGTTGGAACATTTTCCACAGATACTTATTTTGGATTTGCTGGACACTGGACTGTCAGAGTAGAAGGGATACAAAACAAGGAAAATGCTCTCAATCTTGTTGCTTCTTATGATTTGTTGGTAAAACCTCAATTGGGTAACTTGGTAACAAATATCACAGAATTCAAAACACCTGGAAACAGTACACCAAGGTATCCAGTATATGACAGTACAAGAAACAAGATATGGGTTGGAGACATTATGATTAACAGTGGTAAGATACTTGAGTTTGACCTGGGATCAGACAAATACACAGAACACAAGATTGCCGGATTAAATAGTGTGATTTACATGGCTTTAGATTCACATGATACCCTCTGGTATATCGATTATCAGAGAAAGATTCTTGGACATTACAGCCCAGATGATAACTCAAACCAAGATTATCCAATTCCAAGTCAAGGAATTCTTTCAAGCATTGCAATTGACAATAACGATACCATTTGGATCACCTCTGCAAGCACAAACGAGGTATTGAAGTTTAACATCAAGACAACAAAGTTTGATTCAATAAAGCTAGCTAACTATTCTGATCCCTTAGGAATGGCAATAGACAATACATCAGGAAAAATATGGATAGCAGAAGGAAGTGGAAAGATAGTTAGCTTAGACACCTCAAATAACAAGATAGAAGAGTACGCACCGACGGCGAAAAACTATACGCTTTTAGGCCCAACTGGCATAATTTTGGATCCCCAAACGGGCAAGATCTATGTCTCAGAACATGAGGGTCGAGCAGTATCAGTCTTTGATCCATTGTTAAAAACCTTCAAGAGAATACAGCTTGATCCTGACCCTGATGATCTGCCATTTGGAATGGCTTTTGATAAATACCACAATCTCTGGGTTGCACTACATACTCTTGACAAAATTGCAATACTAGATACAAGAACTGGAGAATATATCGAGAAAAACATTCCATCACCAAACTCTTCGGTGCAATGGATAACACCTGATTCACAAGGAAATATTGTGATTGCTGAAGAGAGGGCAAATGCCCTTGGAACTATAACCATTTCAGTAAATCCAACATCAGGAAACCTGCAGAGTAACCAAGCAAACATTCCTGTAGGAATTCCAAAGTTAGGTTTCAGCTATGTACAGGTGGTAGCTCCCTCGGCTACAGGACTACTAATTGTTGTAGCCTTTTTCTATTGCAAAAGTGTAATCGATCTTAAGAAAAGCTTAAGGCAAGTACGAAAGACACAGGAATTATAAACTAAAGTTCTCCATTTACAATTATCCACAAACGTATACTTGCTGACATCCTGAGCTAGTTACAATTACTTGTTCGATAATTGTACCAGTTCGTTTAAATTTCCAAAAAATCATATTTTATTGTGCTCAAAAACAATCACCTATTGGAAAATAGGTCTAAGTTACTTACCATAACAGTCTTTACTATAATAGGAATCTTAGCTATACCTGTACTACTACCTCACATATTTCACCAGTTCCAAGTTTTCCACATACTTCTTCACCTTACTGGAATCGCTTTGGCAGTCTTTCTGAGTATTATATCTGCAATAGCATATGCAAGAGTAAGGACCAGAAGGTTGTTGTTTACAATGCTAGCATTTTCCATATTTGTAACATCTGAAAGCCTTTCACTTGTAGATGCCGCTTGGCAATACACATATTATCTTGGTACATTCTCAGCCGGTGAAATCGGACATATACTTGCACTTTGTACACTTGGAATGTTTGCTATAAGCGTTTTTAGAAGGGATTAAACATGAACAGAGGTGCTGAAATTATTAAACTAATTGAAGAAAATCCCGGAATAAAATTCCGTGAGATAATGAGGGAAACCCAAATGAAAAATGGTGTTCTAAGCTACCATGTAAAGAGATTGGAAGAGAGCGGAAGTGTAAAAATAGAAAGAAAATCAGGTCAGACTAGATTCTATCCTCTTTTTGTCACAGAGGAAGAATCAATCTTAATAAAAAATCTGAGACAGGAAACCCCACGAAGAATAATGCTTACATTGCTCAATGACGAAATGCTTTCTTTCTCTGATATCGTGGAAAAGGTACACAAATCAGCATCTACAGTATCCACATATCTTTCCCAACTAATTAAGGATAAAATAGTCGAGACCAAAAGTATCAAGCTAAAGAAAGTTTTCTACATAAAGAAAATCGATATGGCAAAAGAAATTATTCAAAAATACAATCCCATTCTGCTTGAAAGAACTGCCTATAATCTTGCCGACACATTCTCATCACTCTAGAAGATACATAACAGCTTCAATCTTAAATCTTAATTAAAAGATGGAAGATCATGATAATTAAGCCACAATTTATAGAGAGGAAATGCAAATTGAAAAGCGGTTTTCATTGATACCAAAATTACAATTAATAGTTTTTCTAATCTTGTTCGGATTTTTAGGATTTTCATTCCAATCTGTCCACGGGGACGGACTGGCACAGGAGATGTTGCCTCCCTCCCTCATTGGTAACAGAAATGTGACCTTATCCATAGGATCAAGCCCATTTTTTATAGATAATAATCACACAGGCACTCAAATTAACCTCATGTTACTGGATGTGGGAACCCAGCAGCCATTTCCAGAAGTTACTCTTGCTGTTTCAGCTTTCAAAGGAGACCAGGCAATCTTTGGACATATTTTCAAAAGTGACGGCGGAAACTTTATTCTCAATTTCTTTTCACAAACATCTAGAGATATTTCAACAGAGGAGAAAAGCGGAGTCCTTTCTAGCTTTACCGGTCAGCATAGTGGAAACTACATCATCAAGGGACCAATATTCAATTCTGGCGGACTCTACAAGTTCAAGATAGACGTCTTGACAATGGGATCATATAGCAATCAAGTTAACAAGTCGTACAATGCTGGCATTTCAATACCAGAATATGACAAGTATACCGTCCATGATAACAACTTTGGAAGTCAGCAGATTCAAATCATTGCTTACTACGACCAGATACACGATTTCAGATATGATTCTCAGAAAAAATTCATGAACTTTACAATGCCGTTTAACTGGTCAGAGGACAACGTTGGCCAGATCAGTGTGGTGCATCAGGAGATACAGATTCCAAGGTCATTTGGAGACTTTATGGTAACAAGATATGATGCGTATGTCAATAACATCAAGTTGCCAGACAAGGCAATCACTATTGACGATTATTCTTCTGATACAAGTAGAACTATTCATCTCATACTTTACAAAGAAAATGTAAGAGAGTTGCAGGCTCAACAATACAACCTCAAGCAGCAAATGATTTTTTCGCTAAAGCCAAACAACGAGAATCCTTTCCCTATAATCCAGTTTACAAGCAATGCACAGTTCAAAGTCAGTTTAAGCTGGGCTCCACCACAAATTACTGCGGGCTCTACTACCAAGTTCAAGTTCCAGATATTAGATCCATACTTGATAAATGCAACAGCTGGGGCTGTATCCTATGATTTTTCAGTGATAGAGGGTAATAATGGAGTAATATTTCATCACAGTGGTATGACTTCAAATTCCACTGGAGGAGATGATATTGATGTTCCATTTCCTTCAAACTACGCAGGTCCAATAACTGTTGCATTTGAAAATCTGAGCGGCAATAGTTTTGCCAGTGCAGAGTTCGCGTCGGTTGTAGTTGAACCTGTTGCAAATGCACCAAAATTCCCCGTAAAATTAGATAGCTATTCGACACAAGGCAACACAAAAAACCCTGGAAAATACAGCGTCGACCTTACCTGGTTCCCTGGAATAATTTCGTCAGGAACGCAGGCAGAGTTTGTATTTACGATAAAAGACAAGAACACAGGTCAACCTCTGGAAAACTCTTCATTTGATTTTGTAATCATACAAAACGGAAAGGAAGTCTACCGTAATTCAACCTCATCTCAGAGTGGAGGAAGTTTTGTAGATTATACTTTTACCAAGAACCAAGAAGGACCAATAACGATAAAACTAGAAAACATAGACAATTCTGGTGAATCTGCCGAGGAATCGATTGTCATAGCTCCCGAGTTTCCATTTGGTCCCTTGACAGTTTTACTTGTACTCTTTGCTACCACCATTATTTTTTCAAAATTAAGGTTCTTACCAGATCTGCAGCGTTCATGACCTGACAGTTTGCTGTTATAATTCTAGGATCTGGCTGTTATAGGTTTTCTGATAAATTTATTCTTTCTAAGCGATTTTAATCCGAGTGAAACACCAAAGATGATTATAGAGATTAGCACTATCATCCCTCCTGGAGCGATATTAAACGAATACGATGTCAATATGCCAATGACTGCAGAAAACACAGCAAAGCTCATTGATAGTATTGTAGTTTGTTTAAAGCCACGTGAAAATAACATTGCAGTTACATTTGGTATTACAATTAGTGAAGATGTAAGAAGAATTCCTACCAATTGCATCGAGCTTACTACAGTTATTCCTGCAATTACTACGAGCAGATAGCTTACCTTTTCTACTTGGATACCACTAACTTTTGCCTGTTCTTCGTTGAAAGTTGTATACACGAACTGCTTGTATAGTAATAAAATTACAATAAGGATTGATCCAGCCAAACCTAAAATCAAAATCGTATTTTCCAAGCTAACAAGCAAAATGCTGCCAAAAAGAAAACTAAACAAGTTTACAGTAAAACCACCTGCCAAGCTGATTAGTATTACTCCCATAGCAAGGCCAGATGAAAGCAAAATTGCCACTGTAGCATCGCCTGAAATCTGGAATCTTTGTCTAATCTTTGTAAGACCTAATGCACTTAAAATGGAAACGATAAAAGCTGTCCACATTGGATAAATCCCAAGAAAGAGTCCTGCTGCTATTCCCCCAAACGCTGAATGTGCAAGTGCATCACCAAAAAGTGAATGTCGTCTTAAAACCAGGAAGAGTCCAACAACTGAACACATCAAAGCAATGGCTATCCCTGAGACAAGTGCCCTTTGCATAAAACCGTAGGATATAATTTCAAAGCCCATTTTAGTTCTCGTGGTGATGCATATGCATCTGCATTGAAGATTCGGAATACATCTTTAGAAGATTCTCGTTATGGAAGAACTCCTCTGATATACCATGGAAAAATAATGTACGGTTAAGACATGCCACCATACCTGCAAGTTTAGCAACTGCGTCCAGATCATGTGACGACCAAATTATTGTAATCTTATCTTTCTGATTCAAATCGCGCAAAATTTGATAAAACAAATCCTTGCTTTGTAAATCTATTCCAGTGACAGGTTCATCAAGGATAAGAATTTGTGGTTCAGAGACGAGAGCTTTTGCAATAAAAACACGCTGTTGTTGACCTCCAGATAAATCTCCTATTCTTCTATGACTTAGCTCATGGAGCCAGACTTTTTGAAGAACATTATCTATCACATTATCTTTTTGATTTTTTCTTAAACCCATTCTAACAACCTCGGCCACAGTAGCAGGAAAATTTTTTTCAAAGGTTGGCTTTTGTGGAACGTATCCTATTTGACGAAGATATTGCTTTGATTTTCTTATGTTTGTACCAAAAAATCTAATTTCTCCCTGATAGTTATTTAAAAGTCCGAGCATACAGCTAAATAGAGTAGTCTTCCCTGCACCATTTGGGCCAATAATGCCTAAAAAGTCCTTTTCTTCTACTGAGAAACTTACCTTCTCAAGTGCCAAAATACCATCATAATTTACACTAAGATTTTCAATCTCCACTAATTTCATGAACATAATGCCTCCTTTAGATTTGAGACATTTTGTTCCATTTTTGTGATGTAATCTATGTTTTTATCAGTCACTTCCAAAGGACTAAGGATCAGAACTTTACCATGTATCTCATCAGCTATGACTTGTGATACTCTTGGGTTTACTGCTTCTTCGGTAAATACTACATTTAATCCTAAGCTTTGTGCATCTTCAGTTACTTGCTGTAATGTTGGCGCAGTTGGTTCTGTTTCCGGATCAAGTCCTCCAACTATTGTGTGCTGATGTAGGCCATACTCTTTAGAGAAATAAGAAAAGGCATCATGAAATGCAAGAAAGTCTTTTTTATCACATATTGAAAGATCTGTTTTGATCTTGTTGTCAAGCACACCTAATTTCGCTTTGTAGTCGTTTGCATTTTGTTGATAATAATTTGCATTTTGTGGATCAAGCTTTATCAGATTATCTACTATACTTTGTACTTGTTTTTTTGCAAGAACGGGATCGAGCCAGATATGTGGATCTTTTTTAGCGGTCTTATCAAATCCGTTCGAATCTTCTTGTAATAATGGTATTCCATTACTGGTGTCAACAATTATCACATTAGGATTTATCGAAGCAATTTTTGTAATCCAAGGTTCTAGGCCTGCACCATTTATTATTATCATATCAGCGTCTTTCATTTTCTGAATATCTTGAATTGTTGGTTCCCAGTCATGTGGTTCAATTCCAGATGGAATTATTATTGAGACATCAACCTTTTCCTTACCTATAGCTTTTGTAAATTGATAAAGGGGATAAAACGTGACGAGAACTTTATGTTGTCCTAACGTTAGACCTGTTGCTTTATTTTGATCCGATACCCATAGCGTATAACCTGAAAGTGGTATAGCAATTACAATTGCTAGTATAGCCGCCCTCGTTCCTAAGTTCAATAACCAATTTTGTGCTTCTGTTATTAATAAATCTACAAAATATTAATAATTTTTATTGCTAAACTTATAAGATAGTTAATAATACTTAAGGCATGCCGATTGTCTCCATATCACTTAATGATGAGATTCTTTCTGAGATTGATAGAGTCCAAAAAGTAATGGGATTTTCTGGAAGATCCGAAATTATTCGTGCTGGGATACGAAATCTAATCTCGGAAGAAAAACAGAGAGGAAGTCTTTCCGGCTTTATTCACGCTATATTGATGGTTATTCATGATGAAGATTCCGAACAAATAGTCACAGGAATAAAGCATAACTATGAAGATCTGATAGGAACTCATCTTCACAGCAAAGTAAACGGTAATAGATGCATGGAACTTTTCTTACTAAATGGTGATGCCGACAAGATTAGTATCATGACAAAAGATTTTCAGACAAACAAGAAGATGGAAAACGTAAAGTTAGTTGCAATGTAGTCAAATTTAGATTAATTATCTAGATTCCGCCTTCATTTAGAATCAATGCAAGTAGTGCTGCACGCGTGTCTTTTCCATACTTGGCCTGTTGGAAATATTTTGCTTGTTTTGTTGAATCCAAGTCAGGTGAAATTTCATCTAGACGAGGAAGCGGATGCATTATTATGACATCGTCCTTCATTTTCTTGACTAATTCTAGACCAATTCTGTAGCTACCTTTTACCCTTACGTATTCCTCCATGTCAGCAAATCTTTCCTTTTGAATTCTTGTTACATAAACTACATCTAAATCACTGAGATTGTCTTCAAGTTCTGTTACCTCAGTGTATGACAGTCGCTTTCGTATTTCATATGTTGAATCCGATCTAATTTTCAGAGCTGGTGGCGATATTAGTCGAACGTCAACTTTGTAGTTGCTAAGCGCGTATAACAAAGAGTAAACTGTTCTTCCGTACTTGAGATCACCGACGATTCCTACTTTGAGACCATCAATTCGTTTTTTTTCCTTTCTGATTGTGTACAGATCCAATATAGCTTGGGTTGGATGTTCTTCTGTACCGCTTCCCGCGTTTATTAGAGGTTTTTCAGATACCTCTGCTGCGAACCTACTAGAGCCATCAAGTTGATGGCGAAGGACTACCACATCAGAGTAAAGCGACATAATTTTCACTGTATCAGCCAGACTTTCGCCCTTTTTTGCAGAGGATGATGAGGCGTCTGCTATTCCAACCGAGGTTCCACCAATTGATGCCATTGCTGCCTCAAAGCTCAATCTTGTTCTCGTACTAGGTTCAAAGAAGAGATAACCAAGTGTTTTTCCTCGTCCAAGTTCACGTCGTTCATTTGGGTTCATTGCAATTATTTTATCAGTAGCTTGAAAAATTGTCTCAAACTTTTGCTTATCAAAATCACGCACCGAGACAATATCTTTTTGGAAAAAGGTATTGCTCATTGCCGTTCACTATTATATATGAGTGATATACAAACTATTCCAATGTCAGAGGCAGACTTGATAGTTCGAAAGATCAAGAATGGTACTGTCATTGATCACATTGAAGCAGGCAAGGGATTGAAGGTCTTAAATGCACTTGGAATTGATGGCAAAGATGGAAATGTAATAACTATAGCACTTAACGTACCAAGCTCAAAAGTTACAAAGAAGGACATCATAAAAGTGGAAAACAGATTCCTAAAAGATTCTGATACAAACAAGCTCGCATTAATTGCACCAAAGGCTACTGTTAATATCATTAAAGATTACAAATTGGTGGAAAAGAGGCGAGTTACCCTACCCAATGAGATCGAGCGGATTTTCAAATGTTCTAATCCAGACTGCGTCTCAAACAGTGACGAAGATATTGAACCAATAATGGATGTCGTAGACAAAACAGGTCTTGTCCTAAGATGCAGATACTGTACAAGAATTCTGGATGTTAATGAACTAAAATACTACTAACTTACTTTTTTTCTGTTTGTATTTCGTATTGGTCATAAGTGTATTTTCTTGTTGACCCGAATGGTCTGAAAGCTTTTCCGTTACCATGATAGAATTTGGAAAAAAATTCCACGTAGACCAACCTAGCTCCCTGAATACCTGGTTCAAAGACTCCAATTATGATATTAAATATGTGACCGATGAAAAGTATGACTGTTCCAAGTATAACGAAAGGAATCGAATGGTGTAATGCCTTGATGAAGATAAAGTCTATTACATCAGCCAGAATAACAGACGCCAATAGTATGCCGATGATTCTAGTGTATGATAGTATGTGACTTACAATAGATGGTAATTCCATTATTGCTCTTGGACCCTCTCCGACAAACATTAGTCCTATTCCTCCTACCATCAATCCAACGTAGAATATTCCCTGTATGTGGTGTATTGGATTGATGTGTTCGTGGTGCATTAGTGCTAATCCTGTTAATACTACACCCCAGCCAAAGACAATCCAGCCTATCTTTCCAATTGCGTGCTTTTTTTGGCCTTCTCTTAGGGTGTTTATTATTCCTAGAATTAGACCAAATGTTACCATTCCAAGGCCAATGTATCCGCTAATTAGCAAGAGTTTTCGTAGGCCTAGAATTGGGCTAAATATTGTCCCGTCTGCAGGAAGGTGTAGACCCAAAGCACTGTTAAGGTAGCTGAACAAATAGCCGTTTAGGTGGAATCCAAAGTAGAGATTAAACAAGAATCCTAGTATAATGGCTATTATGGCACCTGGAGTCATTGCCTTAGCTAGTTTTACCATTTGTTTTCGTTTCAATATCATCAAAGCAAAACTACGCAAAGGTGATGGCATGATATTCAGATTTCTTTTTCCGCCCTCGATTCTCCTAATTACCCATCTGCAGACAAGTAGAATAACAAGACCGTAACCTGCGTCGCCCACCATCATCCCATAGAAAACTGGAAAGATTAAACCAAAAATCAGTGTAGGATCAAATTCCTTCCCCATTGGTAGCGAGTAGAATCTAATAAATGCCTCAAATAGTTTGAATCTTTTTGGATTAGCAAACAATGTTGGAGGATTTTCATCTGCTTCCAATTCAAAAAGCA
Organism: Nitrososphaerota archaeon; assembly: GCA_005877205.1. Taxonomy (GTDB): domain Archaea; phylum Thermoproteota; class Nitrososphaeria; order Nitrososphaerales; family Nitrosopumilaceae; genus Nitrosotalea. The sequence goes on along the minus strand of VBPL01000038.1, from coordinate 715 downwards.
TTGTTCCTTTTGTATGTTTTTCAAATGCGCCATTGAGTTGGTTTACCTTTGTTTTTGGAATCCAACCTTCTAAAGCAAATGAATCTGATGTGACTCCCAGATTATCTACTACCTCTAGTTTTTTGTTCTCAATTTCTAATTGTTCTTCAAGACATACAATGTTCACGTAATGTGCCTTTGAGATCTCCGTCAACTTTGCGTCAATCTCCTTTAGTTTTTGAGAGATCTCGTTGTGTTTAATCTTTAGATTTTGAGTCAGCTGATCCGCCCTACCTTGAAGTTTTGGTACCGCTTCGATTTTGACGTCATATTCCTGTACAACGGTAGCAAGCGCATGAGGTGGGAAGTTTGGAAACGTAACAAGAACCACATGAGTAGTATCTTTGCCTTCTTTTGGATAAAGAAAGATGTCTTGGCTGTTTACGTCCATTGCTTTTTTGAAGTTAGCATAGTCCTTTGAGTCAACTCTTGCAAAGTAAGAGTGTGCTGTCCTTAGTTGTAAGACATCAAAATCTTCCGGAAAGAACGAGAATTCTTCTACGAGTTTCATGTTATTTTCCGTTTCTTTTAGCTGCGTGAGAAGATTTTCTTTGTCTCTTTCCAATGCTGCGACTTTATCATCTATGTCGATAGATTTGGCCGCCTGCAGCAATTCATCCACGGATGTGAACCTTTGACATTGGTTGACCTCAAATCGAGGTAATACAGTTCTTAG
>VBPL01000016.1 GCA_005877205.1 Nitrososphaerota archaeon | reverse complement strand
TACGGAGAAACGGAAGCAAGACTACGCGATATATTCAAGGAAGCAAAAGAGAATGCGCCAAGTGTCATATTCATCGATGAGATAGATGCCATTGCTCCAAAAAGAGAAGAAGCCTATGGAGATGTAGAAAAAAGAGTAGTAGCGCAGCTTTTAGCATTGATGGATGGTCTTACCGAAAGAGGAAATGTCATAGTTTTAGGTGCTACAAACAGACCAGAAAGTGTTGACCCAGCATTAAGACGACCTGGAAGATTTGACAGAGAAATTGAAATTTCAGTACCTAACGTAGATGGAAGATTGGAGATTCTCCAGATACATACAAGAGGCATGCCGCTTGAGAATGTGGAACTAAAAACACTTGCAGCAGAACTTCATGGATACACTGGTGCAGATATCAAGTCTCTTTGTAGAGAAGCAGCGATGAAAGCTCTTAGAAATTACCTACCAGAAATAGAGATGGAGACTGAAAAAATCTCATCCGAAGTTTTGCAAACTATGCGGATTCGACTCCCAGACTTTTACGAAGCAATGCATGAAATAGTTCCAACTGCGATGAGAGAATTCTATGTTGAGAGCCCAAAGGTATGGTGGAAAGATGTCGGTGGATTAGACGATGCAAAAAGAACTCTAAATGATAATTTGATAATGGCCGTAAAGGAACCAACCAAGTTTCAGAAGATGGGAATCAAGCCCCCGAAGGGTGCGTTACTTTATGGACCGCCAGGATGTGGAAAGACGTTACTAGCGAGAGCGCTAGCGACAGAGAGTGGCGCGAACATGATTTTCGTCAGAGGGCCTGAAATTTTATCAAAATGGGTTGGTGAATCTGAAAAGGCAATTAGAGAAATTTTCAGAAAGGCGAAGGCATCATCACCTTGTATAATAATATTTGATGAACTAGATTCGTTGGCAAGAGCAAAATCGATAGAGGATGGCGGAGTGGGCGAAAGATTACTCAGTCAATTACTTACCGAAATGGAGGATGGAGGAGCCTCAAGGGTGATCGTGGCGGGAATTTCAAACAGACCTGATTTGATTGACCCATCATTAATCAGGCCAGGCAGATTGGATTTGATACTTTTCATTCCTCCACCCGACGAAAAAGGAAGATTTGAGATCATAAAGATCCTAACAAAACAGATGCCACTTTCAGATGTTGACTTGAAGGAAATTGCGTTAGCAACAAAAGGATACACTGGTGCAGACCTGGTTGCGGTGTGTAGAGAAGCAGCAGTACATGCCATGCGAAACGATGCACCCAAAATTAACAGTGCAGATTTTTCCGCCGCCTTGAAAGTTATAAAACCTTCAATAACAAAGAATGTTGAAGACTGGTACACTTCCATCAAAGAGAACATATCCTACGCATTACCAAAGCCAATCGACAAAGCATTTTATGGTTAGATATGACAATGCCACTTAGGAATTTAGTATATGAAACGATAAAAAACGCTGGCTCTTTGACTGACTCAGATCTATTTAAGACTCTTATCAAAGCTGGCGTGTCTATTCCCGAAGATGAGTTTAACAAGACATTGCTCAATCTTGAAATTTACGGTCTTATCAAAGTAAGTTGGTTAACAAAGGATGAGCGTAGAATAGAGATAGCAGAAAAAGAGAAAGAAGGGGACGAGATAGAAAAACAAAACAGAGAAAGTCTAGAAAGAGAGTATGAAGCAGGATTCCCCGGAGTCGAACAAGAACAAGATATTCAAGAATAATTTATTTTATAACAGGAAAGTGGAAAGCGGCGTCTAGTGCAATTCCTACGAATATTATTGTAAGATAAGGAGCAGTGACCTTGTATGCCTTCCATGCAAAGGCTGGTGTTGGGTTTTTTGTAAGCTTGTAATGATACAATAACATCAAACCCCCTGAGACTGCAGCTATTACAAGATAAACATAACCCAAACCGAATGCTACAAGTGCTAAAGAATATGGGAACAATATTGCAGTGTTAACTAGAATATACTTTGAAGTTTTTTGCATACCAATTAGTACTGGCAACATAGGAACTCTAGCTTCTGCATAATCGTCTCTTATCTTCATTGCAAGACACCAGAAGTGAGACGGAGTCCAGACAAAGACCAAAATTCCTACAAGAGCGCCAAGTATATCCATTGATCCAGTAGCTGCAGACCAACCTGCCATAGATGCGCAGCTTCCCGCAAAACCTCCTATCACAATATTCGATGAATTGCTGCGCTTAAGCCAAGCGGTGTAGATTATTACATAGAAGAATATTCCTAAAGCAATGAAAAGGGTAGAAATTGGATTTAGTGTGAACCATGCATAAATTACAGAAATACCGCTCACTATGAGACCATACAGTAGCACGTTTTTTGCAGACATTCTCCCAGAAGGAATTGGCCTTGTACTCGTTCTTTTCATCAAAGGATCTATGTCTCTATCATAGTAGTGATTCAAAGCACTAGAGCCCGCAGATGCAAGTGAACCTGCAATGATAATATGCAGAAAACTAGTGTAACTCAGAGTAGGTCCAATGAGTTTGCTTGCTGCATACATCGATGTTATTGCTGTAATAACAAGTAAAACTATGATTCTTGGTTTAGATATTTCAAATACTTCTTTTAATCCCATCATTCTTAGCGGACCAAGTGGGAATTTAATTTCTTCGAAGTTTGCTAACTGAGTTCAAAAGAATTAAGTATCTCACTTCATGGAACTACCACAAATGAGTGACTGGGACCTTATGATGCCAGGAATGGGCCTTACGGCTATCGGTCTTGCAGGCGTGATTTTATCTTACATGGGCATTGCAAACACATTCCTGACAGGCATGCAAGCACTTTCTGGTTTGACTATGTTTGTAGGACTGGTATTTTTGGCAGCTGGCATCCTAAACGGTGGAGTTTCTACAAGTGGAAGAGCAAAAGCTACAACTCTTGTTATTTTTGGAATTGCGGGCTCGGTTGGAGCATATGCATTAAGTCTCAATTCTGTCGTAACATCATTACCACGATTTGTTGGAGCTTTGCTTGTCATACTTGTACCCTCTATTGTGATCGCATTTGCTTCTATGAAGATGCCACATTACTTCAAGCCTATTACAATAATATTCTTAGCAGCCATGGCCGTAGGCATTGGTTCTTACACGGCATTAGGTTTTATCGGACCAGGAGCTGAGTTCTCTTTACATCCTCAAAATGTAACTACTGCAAAACCTGTAGCTCTACCGATTCCTACCGCACCTATAATCCCAGTTGAGATTCCCCTTAATGCGTCAGTTCAAGGTAACCCCAGCTTCAATCCAGCAACTGTTTCTGTTCCAAAAGGGGACATAATAGAATGGACTAACAACGATAAAGTGCCCCATACAGTAACAAGTGCACCTGATGGCTCTATCTTTGATTCAAATATCATTTCAGCAGGTAAGAGCTACAGACTAGATACATCAAAACTTGATGCTAAGGAATATGACTATCTCTGTACTGTTCATCCTTTTATGACGGGTAAAATAGTGATAACGGAAGCAACAAAACCAGTAATTGCAAATGTTACAATTCCGAGTGGCGCATCAACCCAAAAAGAGGGACAGAAATATTTCGACTCACAAGAAATAGATGTTAAGATTGGCACAACGGTAGTTTGGACAAATGATGACAGCGCTTCTCACACAGTTACAAGTGGAAAATCTACAGACAACCAAACTGGGACAATTTTTGATAGTGGTATGATAAAGTCGAGTAAGACCTTTGAGCACAGATTTGATTCTGCAGGTTCATTTGATTATTACTGTCAGGTTCATCCGTGGATGACTGGAAAAGTAACAGTAGGATGACATTACAAAAAAAATTAGTTCTTTCAAAAAATCATATAGATATTCTCACTAGACATGCACGGGACTGCGTACCGAATGAATCATGCGCAATTTTGTTTGGTAAAATTGAAAACGAAAACTTTGTTATAAAGGATGCTTTCCTTACAAAAAATATAAAAAATTCTTCAGTTGAGTTTTCAATATCTCCAGAAGATCTCATTGTGGCATATAAAGAAGCCGAAAAAAGAGAACTTGAACTTGGAATTTTCCATTCGCATCCAGACTCAGCTGCATATCCATCTCCAATGGATGAGAAATACATGGAACTAAATCAGCCACATCCATGGATTATCTTTTCAATTGCTGAGAATCAATTCAAGGCCTATATCTTTGAGTCTGGAATTATTCCCATCGTTGTGACGATATTATAGATCACTTGTGTATGTTTTTTTTGTGTCTCTCAAGATGTTCCTTATCTACAAACGTTGCATTGCATTGCTTACATCTTAATTCAGTCTTGGGGCCCCACAACGGCAAACAGTACGTGTAGGTTGCCTAAAAGACTTTACTTGGGGAGTCTAAAAGTCACCTTCAATCCATTCTTCACATTTTTTAAGAACGTCTTGTCCGTTTCTCTCATTTTGCCTATGACATTTACCGGGGAGTAGGGTCTTATCTCTCCCTTTTTTCCCATAGGGGTCGGTCCAAAAAACAGACAGATAGCCTTGCCTTGTGGCCAGTACGCAACATCCATCAATTCAACTAGCGATTTTGAATTTTCTGGATTGACTTCGATCGGAGTTTTGTCCGTGTATAACTCTTCACCCCATACATTTATGCCCACAATAAGAGGGAGACAATCAAGAAACGATCGCACTGTTTTTGGTGCAACTTTATCGTCTAATTCCAGTTCTATGGTCTTGAGCTTTGGGAGATCAGCGATCACCTTATGCATCATAATAAAAACTTGTTCGATTTAGAATAAATATCCCTTGGTTTTGATTCAAAAATATGGAAATTCACGTATACGACACGTATGTAGAGGCAAAGGATGGACATACAATGCATTTTGATGTGATTACGGGTGTAAAAGATCATCAAAAGGCAATAGTGTATGCAAAAGAATGGCTCAAATCCATCGGTGAAGGTGATGCGACCGTCACAAGCGAGGAATGTCAGTTTTGCCATACTCAAGGCGCACCAGAGCCAATTGCCAATGAGATCCAAACGAAAGGCTACTTTATCCAAAGGATGGAAGGCTGCCCGTAGCTATCTTTCAATTTTTTGAGTTACTATTTTACAAACTTTTTTAGAATGATTCTCTTATCTTACCTGTGACAAAAAAAAGTACCTATAACAAACTGACTGTAGAAGGAGAAATTCAGACTAGATGGATCTGTGGTTGCTTTGAGACTGTTGATGGTTTCTTCAAATTCTGTCCTGAGCATAGCGATGCCATGAAAAGAACTATTGAGGCTCAGATAGATGAACTTGACATGACGATTGTAGTAGATGACAAAAATTCTCAGTAGGTCATAGAACTACCAGTGCAACAAAGGCAGAAACAAAGACAATCGCTACGGTATTGAGTAATTTTATGACTGTATTAAGTGCTGGTCCAGCAGTGTCCTTGTAAGGATCTCCTATTATATCGCCAACAATTGCTATCTTGTGTTCTTCAGTTCCTTTTTGTTTTTTAATTTCCATGTACTTTTTGGCATTGTCCCACGCACCACCAGTATTTGCCAGATGGAAAGCCAGGAAAATTCCTGTTATTACGGCCCCCATCAAAAGTCCAACTACAGCAGATGGACCCAAAACTACACCAAGTACTATTGGGGCTGCAATCGTTATGGTTGCGGATTTCCAAAGCTCACGTAATGAAGCTACGGTTGCAACATCAACACATTTTGCATAGTCAGGTTTTGCTTTACCTGTTAGAATTTCTGGAGTCTCTTTGAATTGTCGCCTTACTTCTTCTACCATCTTAGAAGCTGCCCTTGCGACCGCAGATATAAGCTGGCTGGTAATAAAGAATGGCAGCAGACCTCCTACAAGTAATCCAATAACTATTGCTGGATTTGAGAGACTATAATCGAAAGTGTGATGAAATATTTTTCCCGCTTCATACTGAAATGCTTGAATCATAGCTAACGCAGCTAGACCGGCACTTGCGATGGCAAAACCCTTGGTCACTGCCTTTGTAGTATTTCCTACTGCATCAATTTCATCTGTAACTTTACGATTCTCTTCTCCCATACCTATCATTTCTACAATTCCACCAGCATTGTCACTGATAGGACCAAATGCATCTATACTCAAAACAATCCCTGCAAGACTTAGCATTGCCATTGCGGTAAGTGAAGTGCCAAAGACTCCATAAAGTGTAGTCTGAGAAGGATCAGGAGCTGCAGATGATGCCAAAACATATGATGTAGCTAGAGCAATAGTAATGGCAATCATGAAAGGGCCTGTTGAACGCATTCCCTGTATTATTCCCATTAGTGTAAGTGAAGCATATCCCCATCTTGCAGATTCGGCAATTTCTTGGACAGGTTTGAATCTGTAGCTTGTAAAATAGTCTGTAATCCTCTGTATGACTGGTACTAGAATAACCCCAATCACCGTACTACCAAAAAGAGCGTATGCAATCTGAGTATGACCAAGGAATATGTATGTAAAAACAAAATTAAGTGCGATTGCTATTGCAGCAGAAACATAAAATGCACGGGCAAGAGGTTTGTTGACATCAGTCATCTTTCTTGGTCCTATTGTTGCAACACCAATAATAGATGCAAATAGTCCTGAAGCGCCAACCAACATTGGATAAAACAAGTTCTGAGGAGTTTCAATCAGTCCAGCAATCAGCAATGATGCAAGCATGGTTACAATATATGATTCATAAATATCTGAGCCCATTCCAGCTGCATCTCCTACATTGTCTCCTACGTTATCAGCGATTGTAGCAGGGTTTCGTGGGTCATCTTCTGGGATATTTGCCTCTACTTTCCCTACTAGGTCTGCACCCATGTCTGCAGCCTTTGTGAAAATTCCACCACCTACTCTGATAAACAAGGCAATCAAACTAGCACCTATACCAACTCCTGCAATTGTGATAGGACTTGGAAATGCAAAATAAAGTAAGCTCATGCCCAAAAGAGCCATAGCAGGTACAGCAAGTCCTACTGTAGCTCCGCCTCTAAATGCAAGGGCAAATGTATGTCCAAGCCCTTTTCCTGACGCGTTTGCAGCTCGAACTGCGGCCTTTACCGTAATTTTAAGTGAGATCAATCCTGCAACGGCAGAAAGTCCAGCGCCAACTGCAAAAGCAATACCATTAGTTGGCAATCCATCGGGAGATCGTAATAATATGCCAATCAAGACTGCAAGACCTACAGCTATAGGAATAACAATTTTAAACTCTCTTCTCAAAAATGCCATTGCACCCACCCCCACTGCGTTTGAAATATCTAGCATCTGTTGTGTTCCAGGTTTTTGTTTAGATACCCACGCCGCAAGGACTACAGCAATAATGAAAGCAACAATTGACGCACCAACAGGAATTATTTCTTGAGGCGTCATTTACTAGATTTTGCCTATTTGTGGTAAATATAAACCATCTTAGAACATTTGGATGCTATTTTCTTTTCTTGTATGGTGCAAAAGTTTTGCCTGCAAGACTTCGTCTTACGAGTTTGTTGAATCTTTTTCCATGACTCAGATAGGGAAACCGCATATGAATTAATTCATGAACTACAGTATTTTCAAGCATTTTTTCATCTTGGATCTTTTTGATGTTTATAAAGACGAGGCAATGCTGAAGATAGGAGACACCCAAGTATTTGTAGGCTGAAGTTCTTCTCCCTTGCGTAACCTCTCTTGGCATATCAAGAACCTCTCTGGTCGTCAGCAACACCTTTGGCTCTTGAATTCCGAACCTGTTTGAGTAAATCCCAACTTTTTCCAATATTCTTAAACGAAGACTGAAATCAAGCTTCACAAATTCAAAATTTTAAAATCCTGGTTTAATTTAGATTGTCAATCATCATATCTGAAGTTGTATACTTTTTCATCTCAACCAAAAAAATGGTTATTCAGGGTCAGAACTTGTGTAGCTTAATCACAAATCATACAGCCACCGTGTCATCATTCCCCTTTACTACTATTCTGTGCCAATTCAATGGATATGTTCACTTTAGGTTGGTGTCAGATCAAGATTCAACACAGGATTGAATAACTTTGACAAGCTCGTTTAGCTGAACCGGTTTTTTTATGCACGTATACACACCTCTTTTTTCCAATTCTTTCATCTTACCTTCAGTAATAGAGGATGCAGTCAATACAATTAATTTCTGCTCTTTTAACTTTCCCGTTACTTCAAGAGATTCTATAACGTCATATCCACTAAATTCGGGCATCGCTAAATCCAATAATGCGACATCATAGTTCTCAGCTAAAATTTGGTTCAGTCCGTCCTTTCCATTATTCGTAACCATACAATCGTATCCCTTTAACCTTAGGTACTGTGCAATCATACCTGATATATTGTCATTGTCTTCGATCAGCAAGAGCTTCATGTAACTAACTCACTATCCTATTAGTAGGAAGGATGATACTAATAGTTATCCCACCGCTTTCGCCATCATTGGCGAAGATTCTACCGATGTAAAACCAATTTCTTAAGTCAATCGATTCTTCCAATATACTTCATCTGGAATGCTAAAATAAAAGCTCGTACTTTTCCCAGGTTCACTTTCAAACCATATTCCACCCCCTAAACCTTCTACTATTCCTTTACAGATCACCAGTCCAAGACCTGTCCCCGTGTGCTTTCTCCTGTGTGACGCATCAACCTGATAGAATTTTTTAAACATAGTTGGTTGCACGGCCTTTGGAATGCCGATACCATTATCCTGTACGTAGAAGACAACCTTGCTATCTTCACTCCTTGCACCAATCTCGATCCTTCCATTATTTTTGGGCGTAAAGTCTACCGCGTTCTGAATTAGATTATCGATTACTTCTCTAACTCTATTCTTATCACTCCATAGACTTAAGTTTTCTTGTGTTGAATTTACAAACTCGATCTGTTTTTCGTTCATAATTTTGGAATAGTCGTTATGTATCTCACTCATCAATTTCGTCACCTCAAATTTCTGCTTATCAAAGTTCATTTGACCAATTTCTAATCTCTGGGCTAGCATTACATCACCAATTAGTCGCTGCAATCTAAGAGCATTTTCAGAAATTTTATTAATTGAATCTAACTGAATTTGATTAAGATCACCAAGTAGACCAGGCTCTTTTAACATTTCACAGTGACCCATTATCGGAGTGAGCGGGGTCTTCAATTCATGCGTCATCATAGAGGCAAATTCATCCTTTAGTTTTTCCATCTTTTTAACCTCAGCAAGTTGTAAATCCATTATTGCATCTTTTTCTCGTTTTTTTCTTGCTTCGTGAATTTCTGAAATGTCTCTGATAACGTTGTTACATCCAATCAAGTTGCCTTTTTCATCATAAAGATTGCTTACACTAATTAGTGTTGGAAAAGTGGTTCCGCCTTTGGTCTTGAGCCAAATTTCAATATTTTTAACAACTCCGGTCAACTTCCAAGTTTCAAATGAATGCGTCATGGCCTCCACATCCTTGGGGTCAGTGTACTTGTTATAATGCGTCCCGATAACTTCCTCCACCGTGTATCCCAGATGTTCTGCAAACGACTTGTTACAGTCTGCTATAATTCCATCCACGCTAACTGTACGATATAGACCTGGCGCGTTTTCATAGAGGTTTTTGTATTTTGCTACAGCGGCAGATTGAAGTTCTTTAGCTTTCTTAAGTGTATTTACCATAGTGTTAAAGGAAATGACGAGGTCACGAACTTCAGTAGTCCCTTTGATGTTGGGTTGAACATCCAAATTCCCTCTTGTGATTTTATCTGCAGCATCTCGCAGTTTTTTTACTGGATTTGTAACAGAACGGATTAAAAAGGTCATAGTCCCTGCCATGACTATAAAAATGAAAATGCCAAATAATATTATTGGTGTGCTAGTCCTTATCAACTCAGCTGTTTCGGTCGTGGATGTCGCCGGTTTATTCCATTGAACCAATAAAACATATCCGATAACTGTCATAACGCAAGCAAACAGGGATACTATAATGGCAATTTGTAGACCTAGTCTCATTTCATCTCACCAAAATAACTATTCGATTAGCTGGTTGATGATGTAATCTATGTACCACTGTGTCCACGTACGAATGAGCGTTTTTCGCCTAAATAGAGCTGGTATGTATTTCTTAAGACAGACTTGCCTCTAATTCACGAGAAGACCACGCTCTAATATCTTGCAATTATGATTTCAAATTTAGAGAATTAGAACAGGAAGGGTTACTTTTGAGAGAGATAAACAGCATCTACGCAGCTACAGTTAATGATTCTAGAGTTTTCATAAGAACATCTAGTTTGCAAGGTTTAGGCAACACCTCACAAATTCCGTGACGATGATCCTCGATCTTAACATTGCCAAGTGGCATTGCAGTCAACACGATTATTTTTTGCTGTTCGATTTTTCCCTCTTGAATGAGTGAATCAAGAAAATCCTTTCCCGTGAACTCTGGCATAGCCAAATCTAATATGATGGCATCAAACTTATTATTCATACATAGTGACAATCCCTCTTTCCCGTCGTTCGTGGTTATACAATCATGGCCTTTCTTTTTGAAATACATTGCGAGTAGTTCAGTTATACTACTGTTGTCGTCAACCACAAGTATTTTCATCTACTAATTCCTATTATTAGCAGAATATACGCAACAGTATGTAATATCTTTGGAAATACACTATACACACACCTCCCACAATTAACTCATAGAATTCATAATCAACTTGGCCTTATTTCTTATCTCCTGATTTACTTTAACAATAACTATACCCTCGTTAGGCTGGCCGTATAAAATAACAGAATCCTCCGGCGCAAGCAAAGCTGTTGGAATTACGAGGAGATCTTCCTCACCATCCACGATTATTCTAACAGGCTTTTCCATGACGAATGCTTTTTTTATTGTATCTATACTGTCGTCGGTAATTTCTGCAGGAGGGTTTACACAATGAAGTAATGTTACTACCTTTCCTTCAGGAAGTGATCTTTTGGTTCTCTTTTCCAGCGAATCTACAATCTGAAGCAAGGGGTTCATACCAAACCTGATCATCTTTTCAGTAGTGGCATCACCTACTGTGATGAGAAATGTTCCTTTCGAGATGTTTTTCAAAATATTTTCCTTTGTAACTTCCGAGTCTTTGAGGAGGAACCCCAGAGGTTTCTTCAAATTATCACGCAAGCTTTCAGGCAGATGCACAAGATAACTTTGTTTTGTTCTATTTTTGTGTAGCTACTTCAGTCTTCATCTCTTCGCTCAACTGGGCAGCTATTACACTGCATCGGGCCGCTACGTTCTTTGCCACAGTCATAAATGATTGAGCGTGTGGAGAATTCGGATCAGTAACAAGTACTGGCCTTCCAGTGTCCGATCCCTCCATTATACCGGGATTAAGAGGAATCTCGCCTAAGAATGGTAGATTGTATTTTTCACTCATTCTCTTAGCACCAGCCTTTCCGAAAATAAAATGGTTAGTATCACAGCTTTGACATTTGAAATAACTCATGTTTTCTATTACTCCAATAATTGGCACGTTGAGTTTTTGAAACATTCCAAATGCTTTCACTGCAACGTTACTTGCAACTTCTTGAGGAGTAGTAACAACCACAATCCCCGTTATTGGAATTGTTTGGGCCAGAGTTAACGGTATATCTCCTGTACCTGGTGGAAGGTCCACAATAAGATAATCAAGATCACTCCAATTAGTATCAACAAGGAATTGTTTGAGAATTCCAGAAATTATTGGACCTCGGTAAATTGCTGCTTGGTGTTCTTGATCAGCAAAGAATCCAAATGACACAACTTTCAATCCATGTGTTTCAGCAGGTTGCAATTTATTATTGTCAACCTCCAGTGCAGATTTACCCATTCCAAGCATCAGTGGCACACTTGGACCATAAATATCGGCGTCAAGAATCCCTACTTTTGCCCCTGTTTGAGCAAGAGCCAATGCAAGATTGACGGCAACTGTAGTCTTGCCAACTCCACCTTTTCCACTTGCAACGCCAATAATGTTTTTGACAGTAGGAAGGATCTCGTCCATGCTAAGTGCACGACCTTCCATCACTCTAGCAGTTACTTTCAGATCAACTTTTGATATTGCCTTGATTGTCGAAATTGCCTTTCTGACATCTCCTTCAATCTGGTCATTGAAAGGACATGCAGGAGTAGTTAATTCTAAGGTAAATTTTAGATCATTTCCATTTATCTCAAGATCTTTTATCATACCCATTGAGACAATGTCTTTTTTGAGATCTGGGTCAATTACAGTACTCAATGTCTGCAATACTTCATCAACAGATACCATCTGATAAAAAATTCTCAAGACGATATTTAAACATAGGCAAAATTAGCATTCAAATTATCCAAAGATTCATAAATTCAATTTTTGCCACTTTTTTTGGATGTTTTCTATATCAACTCTTACTGATGTAGTTAGAATTCCTCCAAAGTTGTTCGGCGAGTCATTGAAGAAGGCAGGCACAACAATTTTGAGAGAAAAATATGAGAGTATGATAAATCCAGAACTCGGATACGTCATAATGATACTAGACACCAAGGTAGAGAAGATGGGAAAAATCATTGCAGGCGATGGAGGTACTTATCACCGAGTAGAATTCACAGCTTTAACATTCTATCCCAAGCTTCAAGAAATTGTAAGAGGAGAGATTGTTGAAATTACTGACTTTGGGGCATTTGTTAGAATTGGAGCGACAGATGCACTTTTGCACCTTTCACAAATAATGGACGATTACCTAAAGAGCGACGTGAAATCTGGAATGGTGTTGGCAAATCAAAGTGGAAGAACAATGAAGATTGGGACAACCCTTAGAGCAAGAATTACTGCAGTATCACTTGGAAAGACAGCGACAATGAAAGTAGGAATAACGTGCAGACAGCCTTTCCTAGGTGCTGATGAATGGATAGAAGCGGAGATAAAAAAGTCCAAGTCATCTCAAGCACAGCCAGAAAAAGCCAAGTCAGCACAAGCACAACCAGAAAAGGCCAAGAAGACAATAGAGGCAAAGGGATAGCAAGTGGTCAGGGAGATGGCTTGTCGCAAATGCAAATGTGTAACAATCGGAAAGGTTTGTCCAATATGCAAATCATCAGATCTAACACCTGATTGGCGTGGTGCCGTTCTTATTGTTGATCCTGTAAATTCTGTTGTTGCAAAATCTTTAGGAATAACAGAGAAAGGAAAATACGCTCTCAAGGTAACTTAGGTTGCAAGCTAGTGCAAAGAAAGCTCTAGAAACATTTCTTGCAGAAGATATAGGCAAAGGGGATATTACAAGCAAACTTCTACCAAGAAAAAAAGTCTCTGCAAGTATAATTTCGCGTCAGGAAGGAATAATTGCTGGAGTACAATACGCAAGGCAAATTTTTGTTTCAAGAAAGTGTAGCGTGAGGATTTACACAAAAGATGGGAAAAAAATAAGACAAAACCAGAAAATTATGACCGTTTCTGGACCCGCTTATTCAGTGTTGTCCTGCGAAAGGACTGCACTCAATTTGCTCTCAAGAATGAGTGGTATTGCAACCCAAACCAACGCCATAGTGAGAATGATTAGGAGTGTAAATTCCAGAGTAAGATTGTACTCAACGAGGAAGACTGCACCAGGCCTACGCATGTTTGACAAAGAAGCTGTCGAGATAGGTGGAGGCTACAAGCATCGCACGTCTCTTGACCAAATGATTTTGATAAAAGACAACCACATTGCAATAGCTGATTCTTTATCACAAATGATTCGGCATGCAAAAAGAAAGCACAAAAAAATAGAGGTAGAAGTAGAAAATCTTAGAGATGCAATTATAGCCGCAAGGGAAGGTGCATCCATTATCATGATTGATAACATTCATCCAGTAGAGATTTCAAAAATAATCAAAGTTTTGAAACGACTAGGCCTCCGCCACAAGGTGAAAATTGAAGCCTCTGGAGGCATAGATGCTTCAAATATCCAGGCGTATGCCAAATCTGGTGTAGATATGATTTCTCTGGGAAAACTAACTAGTTCGGTTTCTGGTTTAGACTTGAGTTTAGAAGTTAACTAATTGCCAACATGCGCTCAATAGCTAACTGTGCTTTCTGAGCAATGTTTCTTGGAACTCTAACTTCATATTTTTCTTCTTTTAATGACGCATAGACTTTGTCTAGTGTTATCATCTTCATGTATTTGCATACTGCATTTTCAGACACAGGAATGAATTCTTTGCCTGGATTTTGTTTTCTCATTCTGTAGAGTATACCAGTTTCAGTCGCTACAACGAAATTCTTTGCTCCCGAAGTCCTTGCATAATTCATCATGCCTTCTGTGGACAATATCTGTACCTGTCTTATTCCATAATCACCCGATGCGATATCATACATGACAGATGAAGTACAACTACACTCCGGATGCACTAGAAATTCGGCATTTGCAAATTCTCTTAATTTTTGTTGAACATCTTGCGATCTTATTCCTGCATGAACGTGACATTCCCCTGCCCAAATGTACATGTTCTTCCTGTTTGTCATCTTAGCAACGTACGATCCTAAGAACATATCTGGTAGAAACAATATTTCCTTATCAGTAGAAATTGATTTTACTACATTTATTGCATTTGATGATGTACAGCAATAATCAAGTTCTGCTTTGACTTCCGCTGTCGTATTAACATAGCCCACTGTGACAGCCCTTGGATGTTCGCTCTTCCATTTTCGTAACTGTTCAGCTGTAATGGTGTCTGAAAGAGAGCACCCAGCAGCAAGATCCGGAATTAGAACTTTCTTGTCTGGGCAAGTAATTGCGGCTGTTTCCGCCATAAAATGTACTCCGCAAAAGAGAATTGTCTTATGATCAGTCTTTGCGGCTTGTCTTGACAGTCCTAATGAATCACCTACATAGTCTGCAACATCTTGAATGTCAGGAATCTGATAATTATGCGCTAGAATCAGCACACCCTTTTCTTTCTTTAGCTTTAGAATTTCTGATTTTATATCCATTTGTCCAGAGAAAGTTGCCATTTCATATCATTTAAAGCATCAGTAAGTTGACAAATTTGATTCCATAGAGACACATTGTGGCAATATTTGCCATTCAGGTGCCTAGCTGAATATCGCTTCCACAAATCTTTCTAAGGCATTCAATAGCAGACAAGATGGCAAGTCTACTTGTTTTCGGATTGCTTTCACTTGGAATGTTTTCTACTTTAATAGAAAACCTTCCGAATTTTCCTTGTGTTTGTATTTCGTGAATATTTTTGTCAGTAGAAGGATCTGCTATTATCTTAACTCTGGTTTTTTGGCTACCAATTCCTGCCAAGCTCAAAAGGGCAGCTACGTTTACGTTTGCAGGAAATAGTTTGACTGCTTCTTGTGCACTTCCTTCGTATATTGTAGTAGCTTCTTTTATCGAGTCTAAATCAATTTTTGAAGTTTCAAAGAAAATAGCTCCTTTGAGAGCCTTTGGATTTTTTGTTGTAACAAGAATCACCGACTCGATCTCATCCTTTACAGATCGTATTCCATCAAGTCCTATTATTGCACCGGATGGGAGGTACACTTGTTTATTGAAATCCATACAACCATCAAGTATTACGTCAAATATTGATTCATCTACGAGTGCACCAACACTCATAATCATCAGATCTTTCCTATTTTGAAGTATGCTCAGGGCATTATCCCTAACAGCATCTTGCGATGCTGCCTCTACTATCAGGTCAACAGGAGCGGTAGCCAGTAAACTAACATTTTCTGTTATTTGTGGCTTGTTTTGTAATTTGTTAGCAAGCATGGCAGATGCATTCTTAGAAAAGTCATAGATATGAGTCAATTTCGCTGAAATTTTTCCAGAATCTATTGCTAGTGCGATCTCCGTACCAATGGCACCGCATCCTAGTAGCCCTATTCGCTTCAATTCACATCCTTTTGGGACAAGTCCTTGTTAAATCTGTTATCGGCTGTTCTGAAATAACACAAAATTGAATTATGCAATTTACGTGGCAAGTTATGGAGTTAGAGGAAATAATTGGAAGAGTACGAGTCTCCGCTTATAGAAAAATTTCTGTTTAGAATAGCAAAAAAGTGGATAGCTGGAGATACTATGGCTGAGGCTTTGAAATCAGCTATTCAAGCAAACAAAAATGGCATGGGTGCAATAATAAACAGACTTGGTGAGCACAGTACATCTAAGGCTCAAGTAGACAAAACCGTATTAGAATATTTGACTCTAGTTTCAAAGTTGAGTAAATACAAGGTATCAGGAGGAATATCTGTCAAGCCAACTCAGGTGGGATTGGCACGGGGTTTTGGAGAATGTCTAAATAATTTTGGAATAATCGCTGAAGAGGCCTCACAGTACAACTCATTTGTTTGGATAGACATGGAATCGTCCGAATACACTGATGACACAATCAAGGTTTACCTGAGTTTGTTTGAAAAATACGAAAGACTTGCACTGGCAATTCAGGCCAACCTAAAACGAACAGAGAGTGATTTAGAAACACTCTTGGACAAAGGAGCCAAGATACGATTAGTAAAGGGTGCCTATCGGGAGAATAAGAGTACTGCATATAAGACAAGACATGAAGTTGACGAAAATTATAAGAAATTGACGCAAATGCTTTTTATCAAAGGCAACGAGTTTGGAATTGCTACCCATGACGCAAAATTAATCGATCTTGCCATAAATCTTTCAGAGATTCATCAGAAAAAATTCGAATTCCAAATGTTGAAAGGAATACGTGATGAATTGAAACCAGTTCTAATAAAAAGCGGATTTTCGGTTTCAGAATACATTCCTTATGGAACCAACTGGCTTCCCTATTCCATCAGAAGGTTGAAAGAGAGAAAGCGTAATATCTTACTTCTAGGAAGCTCGTTCCTTCACTCGCACCGGGTCTGAGTCTGCTCCCTCATAAATTGCATAAGGTAATATGCGCCACCAGCTCCCTTGCCAGATATTCCCGAGTCTTTCCAGCCTACAAAAGGTTGGCCTCCAACCATAGCACCAGTTGTGGCACTAGCGGCTCTGTTAGCATAAGTAACTCCGGCCTCAATTTTTTCAAAGAAAGCTTGAATCTCGTTTTTATCTTTACTAAAGACTCCCGCTGTTAGACCATAGTTACTTTTGTTGGCTAGTTCTAGAGCTTCATCAAAATTCTCAAATTGTTCAACACATAGAAACGGCAAGAAAAGTTCTTCCTTTATCAATTCATGATCTTTTGGAAGATCAGTCACAATGGTTGGTTCAACAAAATTGCCGTCTCCAAATTGTGAATCAGACAATACTGAACCGCCACAGACTATTTTGCCGTCCTTCCTTGCGATTTCTGAAGCTCGATTGAATTTTTTAACTGCTGCCTCATTTATGACTGGACCAACGAATACATCCTTTTCCCATGGTTTTCCAATTTTCAGTGATCTTGTCTTTGCCACTAATTTTTCAAGGAATTGGTTTGCAATATCTTTGTGAACATACACTCTTGAACATGCACTACATTTTTGGCCGCTGTATCCAAAGGCCGCGCGCAATACACCATCAGTTGCCTTTTCTAAATCAGCAGTCTTTGCAATTATTGCTGGATTCTTTCCTCCCATTTCAGATATAAATGGTCTTGGCCTTTTTTCTACAAATGTCTTAAAGCCTGACATGCCCACCTCCTTTGAACCCGTAAATGCAATCCCATCAACGAGTAGACTTTCAAAAAGAGTTTTTCCGACAACACTTCCTGCACCTGTGACGAAATTTATTGCAGCAGGGGGCAACCTATGATAAATTGCTTCAACAAATTTGAATGCTGATATAGGAGTATCACTTGAAGGTTTGAGCACAACCGTATTGCCCGTTATTAGTGCGCCTGAGGTCATTCCTATTGCTATTGCGGATGGAAAGTTGAATGGAGATATTATCCCCCACACACCATAAGGTTTCAGGACACTTCTAGTCTTTTCGTTTGGATAGGCACTCTTTGTCTCTTTTGAGAAACCTTCGTTTATCTCAAGCTGTTCTGCGTAGAACCTCATAAAGTCGATTGCTTCGTCCAAATCACCCATGGCTTCTAGGCGATTCTTCCCATTTTCAAAACTCATTATTGCTGCAAGATTGAATTTATTTTGTGAAAAGATATCTGCCACTTCACGAAAGATCTCGGCCTTTCTTTTATATGGAACAAAAGACCAGTTCTGAAAAGCTTCTCTTGCAGATTCGATTGCATGTAATGTGTCTTCTTGCGATGCAAGAGGGAAACTTGCTAGAACTAGTTTCTTATCCACAGGAGACCTTACCTGAAATTGATTATTAGAAAATACTTCTTTTCCTGCCATAATCATAGGATAGTTTTTGCCAAAATCTTTGCGCTCCTGCTCTATTGCCTGATCAAATTTTTTATGAAATTCATCTGTTGAATTGTTTGCTGAATATTTGGCCCAGGTCTTTTCGTTTTCGAACATGATTGTATTATGCCATAACCACATAAATTAGTTAGCTGCTGGCATCCGATAATGAAATTAAGTTGAGCCCCAATTAGATATATATGAACAAGATCTGCAAGCGATGTAAGGCAGAATACGAAGATAATGGTTATCCAGTTTGCAATTATTGCCTAACCATGTTAGACAATTATGAATAGATTGATTATTTGTTAACTTGAACGCTAATGTATTTCAAACACGAAACATTTTATCTGTGCATACAAAGGATTTTTATGCTCAATACAGTGTACCGAGATGCCCTAAAGAAGCGAGATGAAGCTAGATCCATCTTCAAAGGCAAGAGATTTGAGCAGGTTATTCAAGCAGCACGAGCTAACTGGGTAGAGTACGATCCTCAAAAACGCAACTCAGTCATAGCTGGAATAGACAGTAGTTACAACAGTACAAAGTTTCAAGGCCTGGAGTTATGGGTAGTAACGGCTGTTTCTATCAAATCTAGTGGCATAGTAATAAAAGAAATCCACAATCAAGGCCTAGGTCAACCTTCTCCTGAACTTGAGATGCAGGCAAGCAAGATGGAAGTAGAAGCATGTACTGCTTCCGTTAATGAGGCAGACTTGGTGGCCCTAGATGGCTCACTTTATTCGCAGTTTCTTACAAGACAATCCTCTTTGGGACAGGCTGTAACTTTGGCCATAAAGAAAAGACAGAATGTAGTGTTCATATCAAAGACTTCATCTGCAAGAAAACAGTTTGAAAAACTTGGTTCAGAAGCTGGTGACATATTTTATTATAATCATGCATTGAAAAAACCTGGGTTTAGCAAGATTTTTGTAGACAAAGACTTGGGACCTGGCAAGGTTGTTTCTTATGTATATGCAAGACTCCGAGACTCTACTCCATTAATCAAGATCGAATTGTTTGGAGTAGACCATAAAGAATCTGAAATTAAGTCACTTTTGGACATGTTGACGACAAATAGTGTCTCTGGATATCCTTACGCGTTAAAGCTTGCGCATGAAAGCTGTAAGATAACAAATGCGGATCTTTCAAGACTTGTTAGTCTATATGGACTTGCAAATGAAGTTGGTTCAAGGGAGGTGCTGAATTGACAGTAGGCATAGTAATTGGAGAATCCAAGTCTACAGTGGTATCGGCACAGTCATCAAGGCCATTATCAGTAGGAGAATATGTGATAATCGATTCACAAAACGGTAAGATTTTAGGCCTTGTTGAAAAGTCAATAATATCGAGCGAGGCCCTCACTGATGTCAGGAACTTTGACGAAGCAATAGAAAGTAAGGAGGTTGCTGATCTTAATTCAAGAGACAAGAACTACAAAGTAAAAATTGGGGTTCTTGGATTTTTGGATAAACTCCAGAGGGGCCAAGTTGTTCTTCCAGCTGTTCCACCACTTCCTGGAACCTCTGTTTTAGAAGCTACAGAAAAAGACCTTGGAACAATTTTCAGTCCAAGCGGAAAAGAATGGATTAGGATTGGAACGCTTCTCAGAAACATAGGTATTGAAGCACAAATAAACGTAAACAAGATTGTATCAAGACATCTTGGAATTCTTGCCATGACTGGGATGGGCAAGAGCAACCTAGTGTCCCTTATTGCAAAACACCTTTCGTCGCTGAGTGGAACCTTGGTTATTTTCGATTATCATAATGACTATGAAAATCTTGCTGTGTCCAGAATCAACTACATGGCCACAAAGATAAATCCGCGACTCTTACCTGGAGACAAATTAGCTGAAGTAATAGAACTGCGTGAAAACGCTGACAAACAACAACGTGTATTACGGGAATCATTTACAGATTCAGTCAAGCAAGCAAAAGACTTCTGGACCGCATTAGAAGAGAGTGTTTCTGCATATGGTCATTCAACAAAAGGATATGCGGACAGCGCAAGCAGAGTTCTTGACAAAATTGATGACGCAAAGCATAGATTTTCAGATATTTTGGATCCAGACTGTGGGGATCCTGTTGATTTGATCAAGGAAAGCAGAGTAAATGTGCTCAATGTGGCAGAGCTTAGCGAAAGACAGGCAAATGCCGCATTATCATATTATCTGCAGGAACTATTACAACAAAGAAAAGAATCAGTGTGGGAAAGAAAAGGAAAGGATTCTCACAAAAGAGCACATAGATTTCTTGCACCTATCTTTGTCATAATAGAAGAAGCCCATGTCTTTGTTCCAAAAGGAGAGCATACAGATACCAAATACTGGGCATCAAAGGTAGCAAGGGAAGGCCGCAAGTTTGGAATCGGCCTTGGCATAGTATCACAACGACCCAGAAACATAGATCCCAACGTCCTCAGTCAAATGGGCTCACTTGCCATAATGAAAATAGTTCAAGACGATGACCAACAGCAGATTGCCTCAGCTGCTGAATCTCTAAGCAAGGACCTCTTGTCTCAACTTTCCTCACTGAATATCGGCGATGCTATACTCATAGGGCAGTGGGTCAATCTACCCTCACTTGTACATGTAGACGAGGTTAAAGGCAAAAAGACTGGCTCAGACTTAGATGCTGTCTCTGAATGGAGTCAGGCAGATAAATTCAAAGAAATAGCAAGGGAGTCTACACAAGGCCTGATTCAAAAAGACCTCCTACTAGATTGAAATGTTATTTTCACATATTTCTGATACACATCTTGGTTTTGTTCAATATCATTCAGAAGAACGAGAAGAAGATGTGTATCTTGCATTCAATCAAGCTGTTGATATTTCGATAAAAGACCATGTTGATTTTGTAGTATTTGCTGGAGACATTTTTCACGTACCTAATCCAAGCGGAAAAGCCATTGTGGTCTTGGCAAATGCACTAAAGCGACTAAAAGAAAATAACATTGATTCATTTTTTGTCTTAGGTGAGCATGACATTAGTAGAATTAGAGCAACGCCGGTTTCATTTGTGTACCATAACCTAGGATTCTCACGATACGTTGGAAACGGCAAGCCCATAAATTACAAAGATGTATTGATATTAGGCTACGACAAACGCAGACAAAGTGAGATACACACATTTGAAAACGATTTTGCCTTAGCTCATAATGATGCAAAAAATCACAACGGCCACAAAATTCTAGTTCTTCATCAAGGAATTTCTGAAATAAACAAATTTGCAGGTGAGATCAGTGCAAGGGATCTTCCAAAAAATTTTACCTACTATGCAATGGGACATCTTCATGAAAAGGAACTCAAAAAATTTTCTCATCTCAATGGTCCTCTTGCCTATCCTGGCTCTATTGAGATTACATCAAGTGAGACAATCAAAGAGACACAAAAAGGGTTCTTTGAGGTAGACCTGTCAAGACCAGAGGCTGCACCTAATTGGATAAAGCTTGACATTCGTCCACAATTTTCAGTAAAGACCACACTTGGAAAGATAGCATATGAAATACACGCACTTGCTGAAAAGATAGAATCATTTAACAGAAAACCCGTTGTAGAGATTCGAATCAGTGGAGACAAGATAGAGCCAGAACATGTTCAGGCACAGATAGCAAACCTATCAAATCTAACCCTAAGATGTTTCTGGAAGGCAGTATCGACTACCGAAGCAAGCGGTTCGGTATTGATGCAGAGCCCGATGAATGTAGAAGAGGAAATGTCCAAGGTAGCAAAAAAAATCCTCCACTCAGATGATCTTGCAAATTTTGCCATTCATGAGCTATTACCAGCCTTAACTAAAGGAAATACCCAAGAAGCCAATCATCTTATTAAGGAAAATTTCAGTCGCATAAAGGAGGTTTTGAAAAATGCTACAATCAGTTGAGCTAGCAAACTTTATTTCACATAGTAACACGAAGTTAGAATTTGGCAAAGGTGTTACTGTCTTCGTAGGCGCAAACGGAGCTGGAAAATCTAGTATAATTGATGGAATTACGTTTGCACTATTTGGCGCACATATTAGGAATTCAACCAAGGGACTTGTTCGCAGAGGAAGTAGCCAGGCCTTTGCTAAGGTAGAATTTACGGCAAGAAATAAGGAGTTTGTAGCAATCCGTAAAATAGATTCCAAAGGAACTATCTCAGCTCAGTTATATCAGAAAGTAGGTAAGGAGCTAACTCCGCTTGCCGCTGGAGAAAGAAAACAGTTTGGAGAATCCATGACTAGAACCATAGAGAAGATAATTGGTCTAGATTTTGAGAAGCTAAAGGTAGCCTCTATAGTTCAACAAGGCGAATTACAGTCCATAATTGATGCAGATCCAAGAAAATTCAAAGAACTCGTGAATGCGGTTATCGGAATAGACAAGCTCGATGTAGCTTATGAACTGATGAAAAAGATAATTGATTCTTTTAGGGAATCAATTAAAAGCCAATTAGAGTATGATGATACTTCCATTGACATTTTACAATCAAGGCTAGAGTCAATCACAAAGGAAATTGTCAAGACCCTGCCACAAAAAACCAAGCTAGACTCGGAGAAAAATACACAGGAACAAGAATTTTCCGCACTACAAAAAAAAATTGAGCTGGAATCTCCAAAAGAGACCAAGATAAAAGAGCTTGAAAATAGAAAGATGGAGCTTGCCCAGTATCTCAAAAATGCAATATCTTCTATCAAAAGTGAGATCTTGCAAAAAGAGCAAAAGGTCTCTGACTGCACTGAGTGTCTTTTATTTATCTCTTCCAAGTCAGGCAAGGAAGCGGAACTGAAAAAATTAGAAACTCAACTGGACAACACCAGAACACAAATCAAAGAGACTTTAGAAAAGATTAGCAAGATAAGCGGACAAGAAGAACTGGCAAGCAAGATAAAGCTAATCGATGGCAAGTGTCCAGTTTGCGATTCTAAAGTTGACCACTTAAATCCACTCTTTGAGCAAGAACATATTCGAAAAGAACTTGATATCTTGAAAAAGAAGATTGATGCCCTGAGCACCCAAGAAGTTTCTGTTCAGGAAAAAAAACAAACACTCGAGACAATAATCAAACAAGCTATCAAGGCAGAGCAGACACTGACTTTACATGGAGTAAAAAACGAGCGAGACTTGACTCCGCTACGAGAAGAAATTTCAGATCTGAGAAGAAACGTAGAAAAAATACCTAGAGAGATAAGTACAGTGGGCAATCTTTTGCAGCTTGCCATAGACGCACATTCGTCATTGATAATAAGTAAGATATCATCACTAATTGACGAAACAAAAGATTTCGATGCAGTTAGTTTCAAAAATCTAAGAAACTCTTTGGAGCAGCAACGCAGACATCTTAGCATGCTAGACCAAGAGCTTGGCGCTGTAGCTGAAAAATTAAAATCTCTAAGCCACGAACAACAAAAAATTTCACATGTGCTCGAGGAGCTCTTAACAGTACGCAAGTACATTTCATTGCTGGAGGTCATTCGCAACCAAATATACAACAGAGATGGACCTGTTGCAACAAGCTTGCGTTCTTGGGCTCTAAATGTAATATCTCAAAAAGCATCAGAATACCTGTCAAGCTTTAACGTAACGATTCATAGAATAACCTTAGAAGACAAGTCGAGAGATATTGGAATAACATGCTATTCTGGAAACTCGCAGCTAGAATTGGAATCTTTGAGTGGCGGAGAAAAGGTCAGTGTAGCACTAGCATTACGACTTGGCATGGCGCATCTTATGGGTTCTTCTAATCTCAACTTTATCATACTAGACGAGCCTACGGCACATTTAGACCAAGAAAGAAGAAAATCATTGGTCAACGTATTATCACAAGCATTTGAGGCAAACCTAGATGCAATATCTCAATTTATCATAATCACTCATGATTCTGAAATCTTTGAAAATTCCAACATAGATACAATATACAGTTTTGAACCTACACCTGATGGAACTAAAGTCGTTCCGATTTAACCTCCAGTGAGTCTTGCAAATTTCTCGTTCTTGCTAAGTTCCTCCATAAATTTTAGGTTCGATAGTGCAACAAGAGCGGATTCTCTCACTGGTTCACTAGGATCGTCCAAGGCCTTCTGTAGTGTGTCTTTGGCTTCTTGAGAACCTATCACACCTAGTGCAATTACAGCTTCGTGTCTGACAAAGAAGCTATGGTCATTTTTTACTGCATCCTCAAGAGGTTTTATTCCGATGCTGTAACACATCTGCCCCAGTGAGAAGGCCGCTTCATGTCGTACTAGTTCGTTTAGATCATTCTTGAGAACCTTGGCAACATATGGAACCACGTCCCCTCCTCCCATGTCAACAAGAATACAAACAGCTCTTGTTCTAATTACAAAATCTTTGTGGTCTAGGAGATGAACAAAGTATTCTTTGTCTTTCCTTTCATATCTTTCCTCCATCTCTGCCAAAAGTTCCAGCCTGTCGCTAGGAATAACTTCCATGCACACAATTTTATAAGCGAATATTTATTCATTGACTACATGAGTCGTTTAAGGTATTGGAAGCTTACAGTTGAGGATCTTAGGAAAGCAAGGTATGAACCAAAGAAGGTGCTAATGTGGGAAATAAAATGCTCAAAAGATGATCAAGGATCTCATTTTGGAGTGTTCTGTTATAGAAATGGTACACCATGGGAATACACACCGATACACGGCAATGTATTTTACCATAACATGATAAATAAGGAAGAGGTAGACCAAATTACAAAGTTCCTAAAAGACAAGTTCGGAGGAGAGGTAGCGGAAAAAGGTAACAGAATATTTCTCAAAAACTCTCGTGAGACTTATATACCAAAAGAGATAGCTGATTTGGCTATGGAATTGGGCAGTAAATTTGAGGTAAGTACTGAACTAACCGTAGAACTTGAGAACTTTACTGAACCTGAACAGCAGCAAAGTAATCTACCGTCAAGTAAACTACTTCCTATACCTGGAAAGTAGATAAATATGGACTCGGTCGATTCTAAGATCTCTTCCATGGATAGACCGCTGTCAATAACCGAGCATCTTGAGGAGACAAGGAAACGATTACTCAGGATGATAATCGCTGTAGGCGCAACTGCATTTTTCATTTTAGGATTTCACATTACGCCATTTGTTTACAATGGAATAACTTTGTATTATCCAAACTTTAGTCCATTTGACAATATTGCGGCGCAGGTAACTCTTACCATGAAACATCAACTGCTGCCTCCTTCTGTACAATTGATTCAGACTGCTCCAGGACAAGCATTTTTTGCCCAATTTTATGTCGCAGTCTTACTTGGCATAGCAGTTGGAATGCCAGTCATAGTAAGAGAATGTGTTGCATTTCTTGGACCGGCATTAGATAGAAAAGAAATTCAGATAGTAAGGTCCATTACAATTCCAGCAGTAGCGCTTTTCATAGCTGGGTGTCTATTTTCTTACTTTTTTGTTACTCCATACATCTTGGAATTCTTGTACAAGTATGGCCAGTCTGCAGAACTTTTGACATTTCTTAACATTGTTGATTTCATAACGTTTGTTTTACAATTCTTGCTCGCATTTGGAATCTCATTTCAGCTGCCGTTGATAATGTATTCAGTAACTGCTTCTGGCATGGTTAACGAAAAATTTTGGAAAAGAAACCTTCGATACGCCATAATTGTAATTGTGATTTTAGGTGCAGCCATTACTCCAGATGGAAGTGGAGTCACGATGTGGTTTATCTCAGGGCCTATGATTGGATTGTATCTCATAGGAATGATCATGTCAGAAAGACACGCAAAACAGACTGCAACACTTAAATCTTGATCTGACCAATTTAAGGCAATCATGGCATATGAGAATTTAATAATTGCCGCGATAGTCATCGGGGTAGTGATTTTTGGAGCAAAAAAGATCCCGGAGCTAGCAAGAACATTCGGAAAAGCACGTGGGGAATTTGAAAAAGGGAAAATAGAAGCAGAAAAAGAGCTGAAAGAGTTCAAAGACAAAGAAGACCTCAAGTAAAAAACGCTTTTTTACCCACATAAAATAGATACCGCATGATCAAAAGATCAGAGATTCAAAAAATAGCCAGAGAGTATTCTGATCTGACAGTTGGAGTTCTAGGAAGTCATTCTGCACTTGAAATAATGGACGGAGCAAAGGACGAAAACTTGCAAACCTTAGTCGTTTGTCAAAGAGGGAGGGAAACACCTTACAGGCGATTTTCAAGAATTTCAGATGAGATAATTGTTGTAAGAAAATTCAAAGACATCCTTTCGTCAAAAGTTCAGGAAAGACTTCGTTCATCAAATACGATAATTGTTCCGCACAGAGCGCTTACAGCGTATCTTGGATATGGTGCAGTTGAAGATAAGTTTAAAGTTCCTTTGTTTGGGAACCGTTCCTTATTTCAGGCAGAAGAGCGTTCTAATAAGAAAAATCAATATCATCTTCTTGAGAGAGCAAAGATAAGGCATCCCAAGATCTTTAAGGACGAACGAAATATAGACAGACCTGTTATCGTAAAGATTCAAGAAAAAAAACGCAGACTAGAAAGGGCCTTTTTCACCACATCGTCATACTCGGACTACAAAGACAAGACTGAGAACAAAATCAGAAAAGGACTTATTTCAAGAGATGCCTTGAGGTTTGCAATCATAGAGGAATATGTAATTGGTACATACTTTAACTTCAATTATTTCCACACTCCAATCTCCGAAGAGGTGGATTTTCTTGGCATAGAACGGAGATTACAAACTAATCTGCATGATTTTGTTTCTTTGCCAGCAAAACAACAGCTGGAGACAAATATCGAATTACAGAACATAGAAGTAGGCCACACGCCTGCAAGTATACGTGAGTCTCTTCTGGAGAAAGTTATCGCTGCAGGAGACAAATTCGTAAATGCTGTAAAAAAAGAATATCCACCTGGCATCATAGGCCCCTTTTCATTACAGAGTGTGATCACACGAGACTTGGAAATTGTAGTCTATGATGTGTCCTTACGAGCGCCAGGAAATCCCATTCTTGCAACAACTAGTCCTTATACCAAATACAAATACGGAACAACTTTTGGAGTAGGACGAAGAATTGCGATGGAGCTCAAAAAAGCTCAGCAAGAAGGACGAATAGACGAGATAGTGACCTAGGCTTCCATTTTTTCTTTAAGGAGACTTTTCCTGACTAAAATGGGAACATTGTAAAACGAAGCAAGTGCAATGGCATCTGATGCCCTGTAATTGCGCATAACAAGATCATTTTTTCCAGTAAAGTAAAGATTAGCTCTAAGTACGCTTCCGCTCTCGTAGACCTTTATTCTGACAAGCATAAGCTCGTTTAGTTCCGAGATTTCTTCAATCATATTATAGATAGTTGGTATTGCGTCTCTTTGGCCCTCAATGAAATTTGTTATGTGTCTTGCAACCTCACCTGAAAAAGCCCTCATGTGAAATTCTTTGCCATCTTCTGATCTTAATATGAGCAACCCCTCAACACCATATGGATCGACAAAGCCCACGTAAGTGATCTTTGTCTCCATGTAATCGGAGTCTTGAGGTTCGTCTATTTTCACGACCAATTTCTATCAGCCTCTCATTACAGATAAATACTTTGGAAAAAACAGATACAATTTAATGTCAGAGTTGATGGTTTTTACTCGTTGGAAAAACAGACTGTAGTACGTCGTTCGCATCGTGCACTAATTATTGTAGGCTTTGTTGCGATTGCGATTTCTTTTCTTGCGTATGCAAAAAATGATGATACCATTGTCACTCCTGCTGCTATACCTGCGCTGCAGAGGCTGGCGGTAGCAACATATGTTGTCTTACTGGTTGCATTTGGTGCAATAGGATGGGGCCTGTACAAATTTTACAGGGCTAAGGTTTCATTTCCTGACTCTTCGATTTCATCAGTAATTGCAAATGCTGTAAGTAGCAAGAGAGCAATTCAGATACTTCTCATCAGTGCCATCGGTTACGGAATTTTCTTTGCCTTTACCTCTGGAATAATAATTTACAAGCCAGACATTAACGCTACTGACTATGGCTTTCCAAAGCCGCCGCATGCAGAAATTTCCCCATGTTGTGATTTGCCTGGCTACATGCCCATGATTTTTGCATTCTTCACCGAACATGTTGGCTTGCAGATAATACCACTGAACCTCGTTCTACTTATTGCGGTCTCATTTTTAGTAGGCCTGAATTTTGCAGTATCATCCAAGGCATTCTTGATAGCAAGAGGTGGTGGGAAGTTGGGAACTTTTGGTGCCGTAACCGGACTTTTTGTTGGTTGCCCAACTTGTGCCGGCACAACATTTACGATGCTATTTGGGCTAGGAGCAAGTGCTACAAGTGTGACATTATTTTTGACAAGTTACGAAGCACAATTGCAGACAATCTTCATTGCAATATCAATCCCAGTTCTACTTGTGACCCCAGTCATAATGGCAAGAAGAATTAGAAAATTCAAGAATGGAAGCTGCACGGTAGAAACTAAGTAATTTTTGTTACCTTTGGATTCTTCCAGTCACCTATATTGTATCCGTCGCGTCGCAGATACTTGAGAGTGAGTTTGTAGATTAATTCATCATGGCCTGCAGCTTCTAGAATTTCACTCCAAGATAAGATTCCTGCTTGGTTTATTCTTTTAGCTAGTTGTGATGAGACTGTCTCCGCGATTTCTTTAGATTGGTCAAAGGTCTTACCGTTTTTGTATGCTCTAATCCTTGCGTCACACGAGTCCATGACTTGAATAATCAATATCCTAAATAAAAAGGTCTTGAACGCGCAAGGATAATAGCATTCTAAATAATTCTAATCCTCTGGACGTTCTTCTTTGGACATTTAGACGAAATGAGATAGACGTGGTAAATCTCTATGATACATTATCATCCATAATGCAAATTTCAACTGGGAGTAACATGCTCAACTTTGGATACTGGGATGAAAATACCCTAGATCCCTACCAAGCCCAAATTAGACTTTGCAGGATTATTGGTCAGATGGCAGAACTTGAGAGCGCACAAAACGTTCTTGATGTTGGAAGCGGTTTTTCTGAGCCTGCGATAATTTGGCGTTCTGAATTTCCGAAAATCAGAATTATCTGTTCAAACATAAATTCAAACCAGTTAAAATTTGCAAAAGGTCTGATTCAAAACAGGGCATATCCATTTACTGAATCTTCTACTAATGAAAGACAAATAGATCTTGTTAACTGTACTTCTTCCTCAATTCCATTTTCAACCAAATTTTTTGATAGGATCATAGCCCTAGAATCTGCACAGCATTTCAAACCACTTGACAGATTTGTAAAAGAGAGTAGAAGGGTCTTAAAGGACAAAGGATTACTTGTTATCACGCTTCCGGTAGTATCACAATCTTTGAAGCCAGAGATCTTCAAGTTAGGAATCTTGTCCTTTACTTGGTCTTCTCAACATTATGAATTCGATTCGGTACGAAAGATCCTTACAACCAATGACTTTGATGTACTAAAATCTGACTATATTGGTTCAAAAGTATTTGTTCCACTTGCCGACTATTATCACAAAAATAGAGAATTTTTGAAATCAAAGATTCAAACAATATATCCAAGCTACGTTGAGAAAATTCTTTACATATCAATGCAAAAAATGAAGGAAGTTTCAGAAAGGGGTATGATAGACTACATTCTTTTAAAATGTGCTGCAAAATAGATGACAAGGCCATATTTTTGTAGCAAGATGTATTTTACCATACCAGACCGTTTGGTGTCTTCTACGTAGAAACTATCTCTGTATAGGTATCATTATCAGTAAGAATTAATAATTTTTAGATATTTGATACATCATGGGTCTCTTCAAGAAAAAGGAGAAGCTTGAGACAAAATGCAAGGAATGTGGTATTGAACTACACGATCCAGTAAGACTTGAGAGACATATGAAGAAAGCGCATAAACACGCTCCACAAAGAAAGTCCGACGAACCTGGATTTACAACTGGCGGGATGTGGTAGAGGCACATTTATTGAAGATAGGATGTAATGCGAACACTTGGTTGCGTTTGAAATTGTTAATAGTTTAGTAGATTTCATAGTCCAGACAATATCAAGTTCTGGCTATGTCGGCATATTCCTACTCATGGTGGCAGAAAGTGCGCTTATCCCAATACCAAGTGAAATAATAATGCCATTTTCTGGATATTTGGTCTCTTCTGGAAAACTAGATGCTCCATATGTTGTGTTGGCTGGTTCATTTGGAAACTTGGTTGGTTCATGGATAGCATATTTTGTTGGTGTACGTGCTGGAAGAGCTTTTGTGATAAAATACGGCAAGTATGTTCTTTTGAGAAAGTCACACCTTGAGCTTACCGAGTCGTATTTTAGAAAATATGGTGACCGATCTACTTTTGTTAGTAGACTCCTTCCTGCTGTTCGAACATACATCTCGCTTCCAGCAGGAGTCGCCAAGATGAATGTAAAAAAATTCTCGGTTTACACTTTTGGTGGTTCGTTAATTTGGAACTCAGCTTTAACCTATATCGGAATTAAACTAGGCGAACAATGGACAAACATCAGACATTATTCAAACTATTTTGATATTATAGTTGTGGCTGGTGTCATAATTGCCATCATATTATACATAAAAAGAACAAAAAACAAACAAGAACAGAGTTAGAGGTTTTTGTAAGAACTTAATGCTTCCAAGATTATCTTGAATATTGTTTCGTTATCAAGAAGCACACATGGAATGTTGTTTTCCTTGCATGCCTTTCCCACTTCAGTATCCTCTGTTACCACCACCATATGTTTTTGTTCAGCGTACTTGATTACGGAATAATCACTTGTAAGCTTCTTGCCCTCTGCAATTAGCTTCTTTACACTATATGCCTCATATCCAAACTCCTTTAGCTTGATATCTATGCCGTCATACATCTCATCTACAAGTATTTTCATCGCCATACCTCATTTGGTCCGATATATTTCCTATTGCACATTGACAGAAGAACCAAAACTTGAGATTTTCAGAATTAGGACTGGCTTACCAAAGTTCACAAATACGTGTATATAAGTGGAATTTTGCATTAGGGTATGATCAAGGCAGTAAGTGTAGCTGGTTTACAGTCGGAGGGCACTCCATTCAAGAAAGCAAGTGTGCAGCTTGATGAAGCAGCAAAGACGATATCGATTGGCACTCTAACCTGGATAGAGTGTGTTGTTGATAACCTACTTGTAGAAACGCCAAAGATATTAGAAAATCTCGGCATAGCAATGGACCCAGCTATTCTGTTGTCAGGATACATGTCAAGTTATGAGGACAAGGGAGAAACATTGGGTTTGATGATTCCATTTGTTGTTACATCAAACAATAAAACGCAAACTTCTCCTCTTTTGATCTTCATAAAAAAGGATCTAATAGTAACAATTCATGACGATTACGGTGGAAAGATAACTAGACTTTACAATTATTCCAATACACTTCTGCGAAAACTTCCAAAAGAGCCAGATAGTTGGGCAAACCGACAAACCTTGCTTGTAGCACGAATAATTGATGAGATAAGCGAGACCAATTTTTTGATTTTGCGTCTGATTGTTGATAGAACCGAACAATTAGAACTCGATTTAGCCGGTTCAAGACAGATAGAAAGAGACTTGTCAGTCGAACTTTCAAACATGAAGACATCGTTGCTTACGTTTCTTAATGCAGTATGGGCTACCTATGATACGGTCCACAATCTAAAATATGGTGATGCTGATATGATATCAGATGATGACCAGGTACTTGCCAAATTCGAGGTCATCCTTAGCAGATTGGACAGACAGATCCAGATGGCAGAAAATCTAATGCAGATGATTGCCACAGGAATTAACGTAATACAGACACAGGTATCAAACAAACTTACTATACTCGTAGTTTGGTTTACAGTGGCTGGTACCGCAGTACTGGTACCAAATACTCTTGCTACAGTCTTTAGCATATTTCCTGATCATCAGGCCAATTTCTCATGGATGCTGCCAGCTATCGTTATATCAACAATAGCCTCAGCCTTTGCTGCCTATCGATATACGAAGCGCTGGAGAATGAAATCATTTGGAATGCGTAAGTTTAAGAGACTGAAAAGAAAGTTCATCTAAATCTTATAGCATTTTATGAGGTAACAAAGTTAATCCATGTTTTTATTTCGTACATAAGACCTTTTTGTGTGGAAAGGAGTGCCAAAGTGATAATTAT
Source organism: Nitrososphaerota archaeon (assembly GCA_005877205.1). Classification (GTDB taxonomy): domain Archaea; phylum Thermoproteota; class Nitrososphaeria; order Nitrososphaerales; family Nitrosopumilaceae; genus Nitrosotalea. The sequence goes on along the minus strand of VBPL01000016.1, from coordinate 10,070 downwards.
TGCTTGTGCAGCCATTGTAATTGTGGCAATTTCTTCACTTGTAATGGTACTTCCCTTGAAACAAAATGTAGAGACAAAATATTCTGTACATCCTGAGAAAAGAGAGTTTTGGTTGTTTAGTAGCAAGATTCCTGAAATTAACGAAACTAAAATGGGAATGTCTCACGACATGTTTAGTTCATCCACCATTACGGTAAACACGGGAGATACTGTAATAATTCACTTTTTCAACACAGAAGCCCCTGGAGGCGATTCACATTCATTCACAATTTATGACAAACCGTATGATGTCAATCTAGTCTTGAAGCCTGGAGAGAACAAAACGGCAAGATTTGATGCGACCACAGCAGGTGTTTTCACATACGAGTGCACTTTCCATGAACCTACCATGCGCGGTCAGCTCATAGTCCTTGCATCAGGCCAGCCTTAAGTTAGTGTCTTCGTGAGTTCAAAGTCTTTGTGTATTCTTTGATTACTTTGCTAGTTATTTTGTGAAATTGGATCTTTGCAAGTGAAATTAATTCAAATTTGACCAAAAAAACGGATAACTTGCAGTTTTCACCAAAAATTAAAGATTCATAAATCGATTTTACTATCTATCGAAGAATTAACCGCCTATGAAAGACTTTGGAACCCTAGAATACGTCATGGATACATATTCAAAAAACTGGACTTGGAAACTAACTGGTTTGCGGGCTGTCACTATGGTAGCCCGTGTGATCCCACAAGCTTGGTATGGAGAAGGGCCAGATGAGGCAATAGTACCAGATACAATGCAAAATGTGCAGAAGATAAAGTGGATCCTTGATAGATATCCCCTAGAAATAAGATCAAAGTCCATATGGCATAGAAAAATCAGGCATGTTACGGTTCCGAAGAAAAAATGGACTAGAATAGAAAAATTACGTAAAGCAAATCCAGGAGAACAATTTCGCGGAACCCTTCTAAATTTTCAAAGAGAAGGGCTTGATTTTCTCACAAAGTCATATGGCAATGCCCTTTTGGCAGACGAGATGGGCCTTGGAAAAACCGTCCAAACACTAGCGTATCTTGCCACGGAAAAACAAACCTTCCCGGCCCTTATTGTTGCGCCGCTTGTTACTCTCAACAATTGGCAAAGAGAGATTCAAAAATTCCTCAAAAAAAGGAGTCGTAATGGCAGGATAGTAGGCGAGGAACACCCTTCCTCAGTTCTTATTAGAACAGGCAGGTGTCAAGATTTGGGAAGATATAATTTCTATATAATAAATTATGATCTATTATACAAGAGGCTCAATGATCTTTCTAAACTAAATATCAGAACTATTGTATGCGATGAGGTTCAACACCTTCGCTCAAAATCAACAAAAAAATACGAGGCAGTAAAGAATCTTGCAGCGTTAGAATCTGTAAAGTACAGAATTGGTCTTTCTGGCACACCTATTTACAATCGTGGTTCTGAGATTTGGCCCATTGTAGATATTTTGAGACCCGGTCTTCTTGGAACCTTCGAGGAGTTTTGCGAATACTTTTGCTATGTTAATGAAAAAGGCAAGGCAATTGTACTAGAAAATAAACGGGCAAGCCTAGGAGAAGAGCTTCGCAAACATGTAATGCTTAGACGTAAGAAATCAGATGTACTAAAGGAGCTAAAGGAAAAAGTAAGATACAAAGAATTCATAGATTCTGACATCAATTACTATTATGCCGAACTTGAAAAAATATGGAGAAGACTGGAAGAAGAACAAAAAATTGCCATTACCCCATTTGATAAATTCTCATCATATAAGAGAGCAATACAAAGTGAAAGACAGGCAGCAGGCATTGCAAAAGTTCCTCATGTAATCGAATTTGTAAAGAACATCATGGAGATTGAAGAGAGCGTCGTGGTTTTCTGCCATCACAAAGCAATACATGAGTTACTGCACAGAAGTCTTTCTGAGTATTCTCCGTCTTCCATAATTGGAGGACAGACAGACAAAGAACGACAAGTAAACATAGACAGGTTTCAAAATGGTGAGACAAAATTGATGGTTGCGGGCCTTAGGGCCGGAAACCTTGGAATTAACTTGAGCAGAGCTAGGTATGTCATATTTGCAGAGCTTGACTGGAGCCCTGCGATTCATAGACAGGCAGAAGACAGACTTCACAGAATTGGCCAGAAAAATACTGTATTTGCTTATTACCTGATAGGAAATGCGACATTAGATGATCATGTGGCAAATGTGCTTGTGGACAAAAGTTATGAAATTGATACTATAATGGACGAAAAAGTTGAGACCTTTGAAAATAAAGAGAAGGCTGAATTGATCCTTGCCCAAATTCATGACAAGATAGCTACAAAACGCTAAGTTGAATTTTCTTCCCGTATCTCATATTTGTCAAAAAAATCCTGCCCTTTGCCTAGTTTTTGCTTTAAAAATGATTCCAACTTTTTTATTATATCGGCTCTAGTCATTTTTCCCTCATTTGTTACATAGTATTCGGCCTTTGACTCTCTGAACTTTTTGTAGCTCATTCCTTTCATACGATTACTACACTAGAGGTACAAAATTAGTTTTGCTCGGTGGATAATTTAAGACCAAATTTGAAAGCCGGCAGAAAATGAACATTAAACTAATTTGTGCACTCTAATATGATAAAAATTTTGTTCATAAATTCTTCGTACTACTAATTAACTAATCCAGCAATCTCACGGTGGCGAATCTCCTTTGCCCATAGATTAGGAACTTAGGCTTACAACCCTGGCCTGAACGATCCTACCTTAATGGGCAGGGATCGCCTTTTGAATCATTTTTAACTCAATAAGCAACATATGGACAAAATTAGCGAAATGCCCAAAACTCACAAGATCATAATATAATTATCAGATGAGCTTTGTATTCTACAGCAGAAGACGTGGCCTATTCAAAAAGTCGTTTGTATTACACACCTATGAGTATGAATTAGAAGACGATTTTGATGATGATTAGAGTTTAGGATTGTCTTTTCACGTAAAAAACGTCATAAGATTGGCAAGACTATTTCAACTGTGCAAAAACACGAATCCAACAAGAGATTGCTTGATAAATTCACCCTTGAGCAGTTACACGACATGTGCAAGTATTACAAAAGAGAGATGAATCGCTTAGATTACACAGATAGAATCCTACTCGGAGAATCTAATTCAAACATAATCAAGAAACGTTTTATCGCATATATAGCAGGTTTTTTCAGCGAATTAGAAATATTAGAATACGCTAATAAACATAAAATTAAGATTAACTAATTTTTTAAATTAATATGTGGAAAAGAAATTTTATGAGTGTTTTTACCATTTAACGATTTTTGCTACCTCGAAGGCCTCTGCGTATGCTGTACGCATTTGGAAACCCCTGTATGAACTTCTACCAATTATAGCTTTAATCCAGAAATCACCATAGACCTTTGCTTGAGTTTGATGAGACTCTACTGCTTTTTTCTTTATCTCAATAGTTTGGCTTATATCAACATAAAGTCTAGGTCCAAAAGGCACACCAGTAAATAGGCTTGGGATCGTGGTTTCATACATAAGCACATTGTCTATCTTTCGCGATGCCGATAATACTGCTCTAGTCAGTATTTGATGATCTTGATGTGAATCCCCAACCCACTGAGTAAAAACTACACTGGGTTTATGTTTTTCAATTATTTTGTCTAGTCTACACACTAGTGTTCTATCATATGTAAATTCACTGGTCTTTAGATCAAGAAATTCAGGAGGATCGCATCCCATGAGTTTTGCAGCTCTTCTTGACTCAGTTTTTCTTACCTCTGCCGAGCCTTTTGGACGATCAGGGGTACTGGCTATCACCAATTTCACGTCATAGCCCAAGTTTCCAAGTTTAGCTACTGTGCCGGCCATTCCTATCTCTATATCGTCGGGATGAGCACCGAATATTACCGCATATTGATTTTTCCTCTTGTTTTTCATATAATCTTAACCATGTTCCTTCTTTGCTGATTTATTAAATCATCTCCCATTCCTTAGTATTTTGTTATACGCAAAATCCAAGTTTGACATTTTTGTCAAGTTTAGTTATTTTTTCCGAAAATTGTTCCTGCCTGAATTGTGGTGTCAGCTGGAACCTGCCTTCCTGGAAGGACTATTACAGAAGCACCTATTGCACAATTGTCTCCTACCATTGCTCCAAAATGATCAGTTCCTGTATCAATTAGTTCGTCATTTATCATGTATTTTATATTTTTTCTAGTCAGCAATACATTGGCAGTACCTGAATATCCTCCAAACCATACGTTCTTACCAATTACACTATCTAGTATGACGTTGTGATGTGATGTTTGAACATTATCACCAAAATAGCATTTAGATATTTCACAATTAAATCCGATTCGTGTTTCGTTACTTATCATACAATATCTAACTAGAGATCCCATTCCAATGAAACTATCTTTACCTAGATAAATAGGACCTTTTATCTTGCAAAAATCATCGATTGTAACATTATCTTCAATTATGCACGGACCATCAATTATGCTCGATTTGGAAATTGTTGCCTTCGGAGAAATTACACGATGCGTTACTTCATCATGTAAAACATTCTTTATAGTATTTAGTAAATCCCAAGGATAACTTATTGACTCCGTTGAAAAAGTTGTGGTATTCGGCGAATACCGTAGGAGTGTATTTATGGGAATTTCAAAATTATTATTTTTGGTAATTGTTATTTTTTCAATTTTAGTAGGAAAAGTACTAGTTTGATTAGAATCTCCATCATCGTGAAACTGTTCTACACTAATACGAGGAAATTCATCTTGAACTAATCGTAATGCATCGGGAAAATCTTCCGGTATCATGATTTTATCTATATTTAGTACTTTAATTGTGGCACTTACGTTTCTAACAATCAACGGTCGACCAAACACTTTAAGCGATGATGCTAGGCAATCATTTTTATCTGCTAACGATTGCAAATGATGAGAAGACTTTCGAAATACTAGTTTCACTTCTCCTATTCATGCCCATTTGTTTGATATTAAAGTTTGATTAACAAAGTGGCTTGAAAAGACGTGAAGATCTTACCAAAGACTGCATTAGCATTTTCTAGACATGCATACGAATTGGTCATATCAGTTATTTTGCAAGAGTCGACTTGATTGCACTGGATAAATCCTCAATCTTAAAGGGCTTGAATATACAGGTAACGGCACCAGCTTGAATACATTCATTTATTGTTCTAAGATTGCCACTTGCAGTTAAAAGAATCATTTTTGCATTTTCATCTATCTTCTTTATCTCTCTTAGAGCTGAAAGACCGTCCATTTTTGGCATTGCCAAATCTAGTAACACTATGTCAGGTTTTGTTTCCCTAAATTTCACTACAGCCTCTAGGCCATCAGTCGCTTCAGCAACTACCTCGTGATTAGCTATTTCAAGCAAATCCCTCAGAAACATTCTGCTTTCTTTAGAATCCTCTGCTATCATTATACGTGCCATTAGATGTCATAAAGATGACTGCTATTTGTATGGGCATGTGTAATTTTTTGAAAGCTACAGGTGAAAACGTTCTCCTTTTCTTGTTTCCAACAAATCATACTGTAATCACAACACCAGTCCTAAGCTTATTCCTTCGTGGAAGGGAGATTACATTTTTACTCTTTGTTTAAAAAAATTACAAAGATCTTCCTTTCAATACTTGCTTATATCACATATCGGATAATTTGAAACCATGTCTGAACTTGACGACTTGACAAAGGCAAGGATAGTACAGATGATTTTGGACGGGAAAACTGAGAATGCTCTTGAAAAGCTAAGCGAGTTTTATCGAGTTGAGACTCCGCAAATAACAGTAGGAACAATCAAGAGAAAAAGAAGGACAGTGCACGCCGTATATGTACCAGGAGAAAAAAAGATCTACGCATTAAACTCTGATATATTTTATAATCCATTTGTCATCTTGCACGAGTATTACCATCATATTCGTTCAAAGCTTGGAAAGCACAGAGGTTCAGAAAGACATGCTAACATGTACGCCAAAGACTTCATTGATTCATATAACAAAACCATGATGTAGAATTAATCAATAGATCAGCGATTTTGTTGTCTTTAAGAGAAATTGCTAAACCGTAACCTGAAAGAAGTTTAACATTATAGTGATTTCTTTTTTCTTCTAGAGTCATTCAATGACGATTTCCTTTTGTCTAATTGTCTAATTCCAATACCCGCGAAAAAAATCACCCAACCAATAATTGTGATATATCCTGATATACCTTTAACCCACTGAGCAGAAAAAAAATGGTTTATGATCTCTACGGCAATTCCTATGAGCATGATTATAATACCACGTTGCATACAGTCATAACTTTAGTACTGATCTTAAAGCTTCTCCAACAAATCATAACTTTAGTAATTATCTAGTCATTACGAAAAGTTGGTGTGTTTTCGTTCCTGAAAAGGGGGGATTCTATTTTTACTCTTTGTCTATGAACTCGTCTGCAGTTGCCGGTTCCGGACTGAGTCCTTTTCTCTTTCTAATCTCTCCAATTAGTGTTGGCAAAATTGAGTTTGGAATTGGAGTCCATGCTTTAAAGTGAGTGTTCCACATTGCCTTTCCAGCAGTTTGACCACGCATTATCTCTGACAGATCGAAAGTTTCTGAGGCCGGAATTTCTCCTGTTACTATATTTACGATACCTTTTTGTTCCATGTTTAAGACCTTACCTCTCTTTCCTGATATGACTCCCGCAACGTCTCCAATCAAATCCTGTGGAATGCGTACCTCGATTCCAAGTGTAGGTTCAAGCAGAACTGGTTGAGCAAGACACATCGCACCCATACATGCTCGTCGTGATGCAGGTCCAAGCTGTGATAGACCTCTGTGAGCAGGGTCTTCGTGTGGTACAAAGTGATGGAATGTAAACTTGCATCCTCGTACTTGTTCTCTTGCAAGAGGTCCTTCCTTCATAGCGTCTTCAAATCCTGACAATATGGAATCACTAGACTCTTTGATGAATTGTACACCTTTTGTTCCATCTACCATTACGTTTCCTCTTGGATCAAATCTCATAACGCGTTTTGCCTCATCACTTTCCCAGCCGGCGTCTTTCAATATCTTTTGAACCTCTTTCTCGTCCTTGTACTCGTTAAGAGTGCCGTTTCGTATCATCTCAGCTACTTTCTCATCGAGCGGTTCTACTTTCATGAATATCTTGTTGTGCCTGTTAGGTGATTTTGTCATTATAGGACCTGCAGAGCCACGGATTGTTTCTCTGTAATTGATTAATGGTTGTGATGTGACGATATCGACTTTGGCGTCAGCAATCAGAGCTGTTGCAATCTCAAGATGGAGAACTCCCATACCAGCAATGATTGTCTCGCCTGATTCTTCGTTAATTTTCACAACCAAATTAGGGTCTTCAATTGTAAGTCTGTTTAATGCCTCGACAAGCTTAGGCAAGTCTTTTGGATGTTTTGGCTCTACTGCCATCTGCACTACAGGCTCTGATACATAATGAATTCCTTCAAATGTATGAACGCCAGCTGCCGTTGATAGTGTCTGGCCAGCTCTTGCATGTTCTAGTCCAAGTAGTGCAGGAATATTTCCAGCAGCAAGCTCTCCGACCATCTCTCTCTGGTTTCCCATGAAAAAATTAACAGACTGAATTCTTCCTTCACGTTTTGTATCAATGATGTAAACCCTGTCACCATCTTTTATCTTACCAGAAAATAACCGTCCTATTGCCACAGGTCCAGCAGCTGGATCAACTGTCATGTTTACTATCATCATTATGGCAGGACCGTTGTCATCACAATTTAGTAGCGCCTTGCCAATATCTGAATCAAGATCGCCTTTCCAGATTTTTGGAATCCTATATTTTTGCGCAACGTCTGGAGGAGGGTGATGCTTTACTACCATTCCAAGAACTGCGTCATACAACGGAGCTTTTTCTGCAAGTGTTTTGACATTTCCTCCTTCTGAATAAGCAGTAAAAATGTCTTTGAACGATATACCTTTTTCCTTCATTACGTCTGCGTTAAATCCCCACTTGTCTTTTGCAGAGCCAAAGGACACACTGCTATCTTGAATGCTTACCTTCCATTTTTCCTTGTATTCTGGCTCTGCGTAAATTTCTATTAGTCTGTTAAAATTGCTAATAATCTCAAGTAGCCACTCTTGCATCTTGTCTGGGGTAAGTCTTAGCTCTTTTATGAGACGGTCAATTTTATTGATATAAAGAACCGGCCTTACTCGTTCTTCCAAGGCTTGGCGAGTCACAGTCTCTGTTTGCGTCATTATACCTTCTACAGAGTCAGAAACAACGACTGCCCCATCAATTGCTCTTAGGCTTCTTGTGACACGGCCGGTAAAGTCGATGTGACCTGGAGTATCAATCATGTTAATTACGTATTCTCCGCCGTCCTTTTCATAAAGCAAAGTAACGTTTGCCTGGACAATGGTCATCTGTCTGTCCTGTTCTAGTTTCATGGAGTCTAATGCAAGTGCCTGACCTGCAACAGATGGACTAATGATGCCACTTGAAGCAAGAAGACTGTCGCTCATAGTGGTCTTTCCATGGTCTACATGCGCTATAACTCCAAAGTTTCTGATGTGATTCTTGTTTCCTATAATTTTGAGAATTTGTTCTGTTGCCTTGAATTTCATGTTTTAGCTAAGTCCTTTTCAAGCCGCTATTAAACGTTTAGAACATTTGTGCAAGAAATTAATAGATCATAGATGAGCTGGCATTTCGCAATTTTTTAGCTTCTACAAAAAAGCATTCTTTTCTTTTATTCTTCTTTGCAGAATACAATGCAATTAGCTCCGACACAAAAATAAAAAACAAAATTTTTTCTAATGTACTTTTTGATGGAGGTTCTATCCTTGTTGCTTTGAGACCACAGTCTTTGAGATGTTTGATTAGATTGCGATTATGCAAGTTTTCTTCTTCAAAAATTATTACGGTATCTCCTCTACATGACGAAAAAAGACTCATGTGAGAAAATTGTTCTATCCTTTCATAGTGGGCGTCTACACCCAATACTTCATAGAGTTTGGCTACACAAAACATAGCTACCGGATAGGTGTGAAGGTCCCCAAGAATGTAGATTTTTCCTTGGATTGAGATCCTCTTTGCTACACTCTGTGCTTTATTGTATAACTTTGAGATGTTTCTGACTTTGATCTTTGAGACAAGAGAGATGCAAGTCAAGGTGCTTGCTAAGAAGCTTATACTACCTGCTGTTTGAATTCCAGAATCACTGAATTTTAATTGGATAAGCCTATCAGATGTCTTTGCAAGCTTACTTTGGGGATACGCCGTAATCGCAGTGGTACGCTTGGAGCGCTTTGCAAGTTTGATGTTAGATATGGTATTACCCGAAATCGATATCAAATACAAATCATGGTCAGATAGCAAGTTCTTATTTTTTACGAGATCTAGAGGATCATATGCTCTGGCTCGAAAATTAGAGAAGACTTCACCAAGCTGAGCTGATACAAATGAGTCTCCGGCACCACAGAAAATTGCCTTTCTCTGATCTGCGTGTGACAGTGCTCTTTGCGGCACAAAATTTTCCAGAAATTGAAGCTGCATTCCTATCTCTTTTTCAAATGCAGCAATTGTCGACATGACTTTGATATTTATAATAGGCATAAAAATCAACTTTATGGAAATAACAATAGGTCACACGCCAGATGCAGATGATGCTTTCATGTTTTATGGGATGCTAAGCGGCAAGATTACGTCTCCAGATTTTAAAGTAAATCACATTGTTGAAGATATCGAGGCATTAAACAAACGTGCATTAAATCACGAACTTGATGTTACTGCAGTCTCTGCACATGCATGCGCATACATAAAGGACTACACGATTTTAAGAAGTGGTGGTAGTTTCGGTAAAGGCTATGGTCCTATTGTAATAGCAAAGCGAGATCTTTCACCAGACAAACTGAAGAATTCAAAGATAGCAATACCAGGAAAGCTTACCTCGGCGTTTTTGCTCTTGCAGCTCATGATTGGTAAATTCAATTACGTGGAAATGAAGTTCAGCGATATTCCTGATGCAGTTGTTAGAGGCGATGTTGATGCAGGGCTAGTAATACATGAAACTC
>VBPL01000037.1 GCA_005877205.1 Nitrososphaerota archaeon | reverse complement strand
CTGTACTAAAGCTTGCACTGCATATTCCAAAAAAAGATTCATATCAACTTGAAATATTCAAGTATCAAAAAAGAATAACAGACGTCAAGTTTATGACAGAATCAGAAGCAACAGAAGATTTTATTGTCTCAAGATCAATGCGTAATCTTAGTAATCCATCTGGACAATAAATTGAAGAATAGACGAAAATAAATTGGTTAAGAATCAGAAATATGATTTTATCAAAGACACCCACAAACTCCAATCTAAATTGTAATACATCAATGGCTGTCTCTGGGGATAATTCATTACGCTCCTAGTGATGCCAAAATCGTATTTCTTTTCTTTGTTATTATGATCTCTGAACGATATTCTCAAGAAATTCACCTTCCTGATTGTTACACTTCGTACATCAACGATGGATTTTAACGGAACTATCAAGCTGCTTTGATTCTTTGAAACATCTTCGTCTAGGTCGGTTTCTGAATAGCGGGTAAGCTTTGTTACTCTAGCTTTGTCATCACCAAAATACTTCTCTCTTTCTTTAGATGTGATGTATAGATACCTTGGGGCAAAAATTATATTTTTGTTGGTTAGTGCCAGAACACCTTCTTTGCTTTTATGAAAAAAACCCATCCATCCAAGAGCAATCCCCCAAATTTTGGGCAGTGAAGCGATAACGGATTCGTCATCGTCTAAATTAACTCTCATTATACACACCCATCTGTAATTTACTAAATCAATCTATCTTACGCGAAGAAATTAAAAAGGAGTGTAATTTATGGTGCGCCCTGAGCAGCTTCGTATCTGAAACCATAACTTCCTACTGGTTTCCCTTCCTTTATCCTCTTGTATCTATAGCTCCTTTCGCCAAAGTATATGGCAATTGTGATACCAAGAGCTACTGCAGTTGCAACAAAAATCTCTATGCCAGCTTCTGCCATGCAAGAAGTACAAACTGCTAGTATAATAATTTTTTTTAAGAATTTTTGCAATTTTATGATATCATGGCTCACACAATTGCTAGATCTGCTATTGGGTTTACATACTATCATAAAAAAGAATTTTTAGGATAAAATACCTTTTATAGACCGACATCATCTCTACGAAAAGATGTCGGAAACAATCTCAAGAATGCCATTACAGATAGTATTGAAGCACAAATGGCTACTCGTTTTCGGCCTAGCAGGTCTAGTAGTTACAATATCTGGATTGACTGCAGTACAAGACGCTCAGGCACAGTTTGGTCCACTAGGTAACCTAGCTGATCCAGCTAAGACATCTGAAATACACTGTGGTGAAGCTATGATACCGCCAGGCACCGGAACTTTTGGTGGTAATAAGGCGCCCTGTATTGATACAGGAGATACAGCCTTCATGTATACCGCAGCCGTATTCGTCATGATAATGACCCCTGGAGGTGTAGGTTTCTTGTATGGTGGTCTCACGCGAAGAAAGCACGCATTGACTGTAATTTTACAGAACTTTATGGTTTACGCAATTGTTAGTATTCAGTGGGTTCTCTGGGGCTATTCAATAATGTTTGGTCCGTCAGCCGATTCATTTGGTTTCATTGGAAACTTTGATTGGGCTGGACTAAACAATGTGCAGCACAATGCACCTGCTGATGTCTATGCTCCAACTATACCGCATTTGGCTTATACGATGTTCCAGCTGATGTTCGCTGCAATTACTCCTGCACTAGCTATAGCAGGATATGCAGATAGAGTCAAGATGAGTGCCTTTTTGATACATATTGTTCTATGGTCGACATTCATTTATGACGTAGCAGGACATGCAAACTGGTCACTTGGAAGTCAAGGTTCAGCTCCGGGTTGGTTGTTTAAGCTGGGAACCGAAGACTTTGCGGGAGGAACAGTCATCCACATTACGTCAGGTTTTGCCGGATTAGCAGCAGCAATGTTCCTTGGTAGAAGAATAGGTTACGGAAAAGCTCCGTTTGAACCGCATTCTATTCCATTGGTAATGTTAGGAGCAACCATACTCTGGTTCGGTTGGTTCGGTTTCAATCCAGGAAGTGCAGGATTTGCAGGATTCCTTGAGACTGAAGCATTCCAAAACACAAACCTAGCTACAGCAGTAGCGGCTATGTGGTGGATGTTTCTAAGCTGGGCACATACTGGAAAAGCTAGCGCAATTGGTGCGGCTAACGGTGCAGTAGCCGGACTTGTAGCAATTACGCCTGCATCAGGATTCATAGGAGTCTGGGCTTCCATAATCATGGGATTTGCTTGTTCAACAATTTGCTTCTATTGTCTTCTAATCAAGAACAGAGCTAGAATAGATGATGCACTAGATACTTGGGCAGTCCACGGAATGGGTGGTGTAACTGGAGCATTAATAACCGGAGCTTTCAGTGAAGTAAGAATTAATCCATACGGTCATGACGGGCTGTTCTTTGGAAACCCAATGCAGGAAGCAATTAACGCAGCGGGAGCCGGATTTGCCGCAGCGTGGTCCTTTGGAATAACGTACATCATATGGAGAATACAGGACGCAATTTGGCCGGGTGGTGTAAGAGTCACTCCTAAAGAAGAAGAGATAGGCTTAGACTTGTCGCAAGTTGGCGAGCGAGCATACTCGCAGTTCGCAGAATAGTAAATACCAAATCCACTTTTTCCATTTTTATATTTGGTTGTTAATGTAGAATGTTTTGTTTGAAAACTTGTTAATAGTGGAAATTGAGAAGGGTAAAAAAGACGGGGAGTTAGACTGTAGCAATGGTAGATAGGTGGATAGTCTTTGTGGCAAGTGAATTTGTTAGTGCCGCTCTAGGTTTCTCGTGGGGACTAATAGCGCATAATTTTATCTTCTTATATGTAGGAGGTTTCTTTTTTTCGCTAGGCGTATTTTCCGTGACTAGATGGGGATTCGATAGATGGAAAAATAAAAAGAAAGTGAGAAGACGTAGGTAACAGTTCTGTCAAAGATCCA
>VBPL01000036.1 GCA_005877205.1 Nitrososphaerota archaeon | reverse complement strand
AACTTCGGTACGTTGGAGCAAAAAGCGAAGATATGCAATAGCTGCAATTGTTGCATCAATAGGCGTAGCAATCGCATTTTATAATTCGATACAGGGCTTCAACTATAAGAACTCAAAAGACTGGGACTTTGATGCTTATCAGAATAATACGGTTCCACAATATTTCTCAGATTCACAGACTGATACTCAGCCAGGTTTGTGGATAGCAAAGTCTGAAGAGTCTGCACCATCTAGGCCAAACGTACTTGCAAAATTGCCAGGTAATGATAGTCTGGATTATCATATCCAGCTTATGCCTGACTCACCTATAGTTACTAGCGCCGAAATAAATGTAAAGTTTAAAATAATCTCAGGAGAAAAAGCACAGGCTGCAGGTATTGTACTAAGATTCATAGACAAAACGCACTACTTTGTTTTGATGGCAGACGCAAAAAACAGCAGATTCTCCTTGTGTAAAGTAGATCCGGATTTTGTGGTATGCAATTATGAAAGACCAGCACAAATTAGCGTCGGGCAATGGCATACCATAAAGGCAAATGTTTCAGGAGAGGGAATAGGTGGATACCTAGATGACCAGATGCTAATTAAAGCAAACAATCAGCATTACCAGACTGGCCAAGTAGGCCTTTGGACAAAGAAAGACACCCAAGCGTATTTTGACGACTTTAAGATCAGTTACTGATATTCATCAAGATGCTAATATCATATTAGGAAATTTTTTCTCCCAATCCGCTTAAGGTTTAAGTAAACTTGATTCGGTACGAAACTAATGCTATTTGGCGTTTTTGCAGTACACAGCCCAGAATCATGTCCTCTGAACAATAAAAAAAGTAGGACGATTTTTCTAGACATTCAAAATAAAATGAAAGCACATGTGAGGAAATTAAACATAACTAAAGTAATTGGCTTTTACATGTCTGTGCTAGAACATGAGTGGATCATAATCTTGGATGCCAAAAGTGCCCATGATATAGAGCAACTTTGTATTGCTGTTGGAATATCGGCAATAAGTACCGTGAAAATCGTACCGATGAATGATTTCAAAGTGGCAGTAAAGAGATTGACATCTACAAAATAACGCAATTCCATAAGAAATCATGGTTCGGTAGGTAGACACTAACAGAATAAGCTGTCAAACTCCATTAGGACAAAACAAGATAGAAAATTTGATAAAACTTGCTTCAAATAAAAATTGACAGAACCAAAAATAGAAATACTTTTTACTTGAATCGTAAAATTCCAAGAGGACCAATTTAGGATGAAATATCATGAAACCAAAAGATAGTAAGCAAACATTTCTAAGAACTCAGCTTATACTTGCTATTATTCCAACTTTCGTTACTCAGATAATTGCATTCTATCGAATAAGAAAACTAACATACGGAATCATTTTGGAACTAATTATCTTTGGTGTCGACCTTGCAATACAAATGAGTATTTCCTGGCCATTTGGAATGTTCTTTGCGTTGCCAATTACAATCGGTATTCCAGTGTATTATGTCAGAAAATGGACATTAGAATTTAATCAAATGCAGAAAGGCATATTCTGAAATTAATGAATAACATTCAGTTACCTGATTTGAAGACTTAGAAAATGAAAAGAGAGGGGGTGATTTTTTAAATCACTTGCCAAGGTCTTGTCACAAATGTAATCGCGTAACCAACTGCAATTATCACTGATTGGTAAGCCACATTTGCATATGGAATTGGCTTTACAATTGGGTCGCCCGTTACCACTATTGTTTGTCCTGGACCAAGACCTGGACCGATGCTTGCTACGTTAAGCTGCGTGTGCATGTGATATACTGCTGGTTCTAGTGCTTTGATGGTCAGCTTGTATGGAATCACTGCATTTGCTGGAATGTCAATGACGTTTCCAGGTGGATCTCTTGCCATTATCTCCCATCTGTTACCAGCGTTTGAAGAATCACCGTAAACAGTGTACCAGCCTCTCAAGTCTCTGTTGACAAGACTGACGAATTTGCCAGATACTGACAAAGTCTCGCCTGTGTGGACAGATTGCTTAGACCAAGTTTCATCATCTATCCTAACAAAACGGCTCTGCAGCTGTGCCTGTACACCGTGAGCTTCTGCCTGTTGGAACATTTGTGCCAGTGATGGTCCAACTGCTCCAAGCGCTACTATCACACCTATTGCAGCTACAATAAACTTCTTATCGACCATATCGCTTAACTAATCCAACTGACAAAGTACAACGATATATGTTTTGCCCTATCTGTATGCGATCAAAATCATCATGAGAGTAAAGTGACGTTTAACATGGATGCTAAACATCGTTGAAAGGCTTTCCGATTCGTGATTTATAAAAGATTTATGCCCTTTATGGCGTGTTTCCTCTAATTTTACCAGATAGAAAATGTGAAAACTATAACAGACTATATAATTTCCATAACTGATACTTTAAATGTGCATGCAACATCCACAGAGACATGGCACAAATGCCGGCACTGATTCCAAAAGAAGTCGAGATTCACAGATTGAAAAAGATCTGGATGATCGTCATAGCACTGGGATCGATAGCTGCATCAGTAGAGGTCGACAACTTCGTCGATGGTTCTCTACACCAGACATCAATCAGAGATAGCGCCTTCACACCAGCGCACTGGTGGTTATACAGCCACTTCATTGCTCTTCCATTAGGTTGGGGAATGGTAGCTGTCTATGACAGAAAGGTACCGATTCTGAGAGGTCCTAACAACTCGATGAACACTGGATTGAAGATGACCATCCTAGGTTATCTTGCTACAATGTTTACAATCGGTGTCAACGAGATGTGGCACTTCTGGTATGTAGAGGAGATCTTCGCAGTTCCAAACCACTGGATGTTCAACATGGGTGTTGTCGTAGCATTCATGGGCGCTTTAGCCTATGTAGTTCGAGTCTACGCTAGACTAGTCGAACTTGGCGCAGAAACACCAGGTGAGAATCCATATGTTGCAGAAATGTACAAGATGGCCCTAGAGGGCAAGCTGTACAGCAGATCCATCCCATAGAAAAGCGCACAAAAAGCGCATTTTTTTATTTTTCAGATCAAATTAGCGAAATTAGTACTTACTCTCAAGAAAGATTTAAAAGCATACATCTGTGTTATAACACCAAATGACCTTACCAAAAGGATTCGGTTCAGGTGGCGGAACTTCTGGGTCAGACGTCAGCAAAATGATTGGTAGACGTATAGAAAACTATGCCGGAATTATCACCGGCGTCTTCATCGGATGCTGGCTAGCGACGTGGGCCGGAGTTGCCGTTGCAACAGTCTACTATCCTTGGGCATATCCACCGCCAAGCGCACACTATGCATTGACTGTGCTTACAATCATAGAGTCTATTGGATACCTACTGTGTATCAAGGTATCAACGGAGGGCACAAACAAGGCAAGGACATATAATGGCCTTGTAGCTGGCGTGATAGCTGCTATTGCTGTAGCAACAATTGTGACAGATTCAGCCTTCTTCGGATAGAGAGAAATATCCACTTTCATCTTTTCTTTTATTATCTCTGGTAGGATAGATAGCTCTTGCCTGATCTTATCCCTCATAAAATTTTATATACATGGCTACTACCATTAGTAGCTAATGGTCTGGCTAAGACGATGTACTCACTACTTATTCATAGTAGTGGTGGCAGTCAACTCGACCTTGTTGACAATCAACGCAGGAGACTACATATTCTACACTGACTGGATGTGGACATCATATGTGATATTCACGTTATCACAATCACTGATGCTCGCAGTTGGTGCAGCGTATTACCTAACGTTCACTGGTGTTCCAGGAACAGCAACTTACTATGCACTGATAATGACAGTGTATACGTGGATTGCAAAAGGTGCGTGGTTCTCCTTAGGATATCCATATAGCTTCATTGTTGTACCAGTGTGGATTCCATCTGCAATATTGATGGACTTGGTATATTGGGCAACAAAGAAAAACAAACACTCTTTGATCCTAATGGGTGGTGTGCTGTGTGGCATGTCAATGTCGATGTTCAACATGATCAATCTATTGACAATAGATGATCCTCTTGAGACTGCTTTCAAATACCCAAGAACTACATTGCCTCCATACATGACTCCTATAGAACCTCAAGT
Organism: Nitrososphaerota archaeon; assembly: GCA_005877205.1. Taxonomy (GTDB): domain Archaea; phylum Thermoproteota; class Nitrososphaeria; order Nitrososphaerales; family Nitrosopumilaceae; genus Nitrosotalea. Next base: position 54,880 of record VBPL01000036.1, on the reverse strand, counting down.
AGGAAAGTTCTATGATAGTCCAGTAGCACTAGGTGCGGGTGCCGGTGCAGTTCTAACAGTTACAATGACTGCATTGGGATGCAAACTCACTACCTGGACATACAGATGGATGGCAGCTTGGAGTAAGTGGGACTAAACCCCCTTTTCCTTTTACTTTATTTTAATCAGTTATACACAGTATCAAAAATTCTTAATCAAAAGCTCAGTGTGCCCAATTCTCTTCTGTGATACAGAATTAATGAATCTGTTTGCGTTTATCTCTATTATGCCTTTAGCAAATTCTTTGAAGAGGTCAAGAATCTCTTTGGATTTTGAGTTTGATAGCAAGACCTTTGCACCCTTCCTATCAAGAGACTTGAATTTTGCAAATAATCTTTTTTGGTCTTGATAGTCGAAATTTCTGCCTGTATAGCTTGTAAAGTTGGCCGTTGCGCTTACTGGTTGGTAGGGTGGATCCAAGTAAACAAAATCACCCACGCCTACATTTTTTAGTGCATCTTCGAAATCTTGGCACTTAATTGAAATATTTTTTGGTTGTAAGACTCTACTTATGGCAAGAAGGTTTTCTTTATTAACAATGTTAGGATGAACATATCTTCCAAGCGGTACGTTGAACTTTCCTTTACTATTTACTCTGTATAGGCCATTGAAACATGTTTTGTTAAGAAAGACTAGCCGTGAAGCTTTGTCAATCTGGTCTTTTGGATTGTTTTTGCGCATCTTGTAATAGTAAGTGTTTGGACTCTTGAAATAATTTGCAGCATGCGCTTCCAATGTTGAAATGAGTTCTTTTACCCTATCTCTTATAGTAGTATACGATAAAATCAGATCATAATTTACGTCTGATATAAACCATTTCGCTTTCCTGTCTTGAGAAACCAGATTAAAAAAAACTGCGCCTCCACCTAGAAATGGTTCATAGTATCGTTCAAACCTGTCAGGAATATGACGAGTAATAACTGGTAAAAGTTGTCTTTTCCCTCCAGCCCACTTGACAAATGGTTTTGGAGCAACGGCGATAACTTGGTATTCTTGTTTCAATACGTACTAATTTCCAATTCTTATTTTGCTCAATAAGGCAACAAAAGATCACACGTTGTGTAGCTTTTTTTAATCTAAATCCTACAGATATCTTTTGTCTAGTACACAAGGGTATTGCATTTCAGATATGAGATAAAGTAAAATCAAAGGTAACTTCAACCTTGTTGACCTTGAATAATGAGAGCAAAGAAACAGTTTTGCAGTTAGCAAAGACTACCAGTATTGAACTTTTGGAAGAAACAAAATCATTACATGATATACTGATAATATGCAAGAATATCTGTAAGCTGCTTCAGATATCAGATAAGAATCCATGGATAGATCTAGAGTTGAATGGATACCTTGTCAAATACAAGACAAGAGATGAGCTTTACGAGAACCTTCCTTACTATAGAAAGACCAGTTGGAAGTTTTATGATCTTTATGGTAACGTGATAACTTTGGCTCCGGATATAATGGATCTCTTTGGCAAATCAATTATTTATCACCCCATCCATGAATTGGAGAGCAAGGACCAGCTCACAATAGGAAATCAATTCTTGGAGAAATTTAACAAATTCATCTCAGAACATGGCATGGACTATGCTTCTAAAAGTGTACGAATTCAGGAAGCACGAATCTCAAAAGAAGAAATAACTCAGGTTCTAGAGGGACTAAAGAACAAAACTCAAGAATTTCTCGATACTATGATCTCTTTACTAGAATCTGATTGACAAAAATATAGGACCCAGAGATTGAAACCAAAATTACGGTGAAAAGTTAATCTTCTACGTTTTCCTTATGTCATTATGACAGCTGTTGGTAAGGAGTCACCAACATTCTATTGGTTCTTACTAAATCATGCTATTCTTCTTGATACAAAATACTTTAATGTGGAACTAAACAGATTTGGAGGGAGATAGAGCAAAAAATGGATAGCTTTGGCAGTGTTGGTGGGTTGTTGATCGGAGTACTTGGATTGGCAGTTGCAGCCATTGGACTAGATCCTACTAATCATTACGCAAGTCAAATATTTTCGCTAGGTGTTGCAGGAATTGTGGCTGGTGGACTATTAGTTTGGCTAGGCAGTAGGAAACCTGCCAAGACTATTCTAACACAGCAATATGAAACTAAATCTGCAAAAAGTGATTCTGTTCACGAAGCGGTAAAATACAAGAATCTTTACGAAGGCTCTCCTGTTCTGCAAAGGACCGTCAATACTGACGGGCTCATAATAGAATGTAACCAAGCTTATGTCAAAACTTTTGGTCATACAAAAGAGGAAATTATTGGAAAGTCACTCTTTGAACATACTGCTGATCAGAGTATGGAAGATATGCGCAAGACGTTTGAAACTTGGAAGCAAACTGGTAAAGTCAGTAATGTAGAGGTTTGGTTTAAAAGAAAGGATGACAGCACCTTTCCTGGTTTGATTAGTGCTAACAACATATACGATGACAAAGGTCGCTTGATTGGAAGTAATACCGTAATAAGGGATGTTTCTGAAGTATATCAGGCACGTAAAGTGCTGGATCTTCATGAAAGGCAAAAGATTCAGCTGGAAGAACTCAAGAAAATGGACGCCGTAAAAGAGGAGTTTTACATGATGGTTGCAAAAGAATGCCAAATCCCAATAGAGCCGATAAAAAGATACTGTGAAATACTCAAGGATTCTTCCGGGAAATTAAATGCCAAACAACAGGAAGCAATTGATGAGATTCACTATAATGCTGCTAGATTAGAACAGCTAATACACGATATAGTTGACGTGCAAAAGCTCAATAGCAACAGGATGGAATTCAAGAAAGAGGAATTCAATCTAGACGAGTTCATGAACAGCATGGTAGACACTTGCTCTCCCATGATGACAGAGAAGAAAATTGAATTTGTCAATATGACTTCGTACAAATCAAACATCACAACTGATAAAGCAAGATTAAAGCAAGTTTTCTACAATCTCGTACAAAACGCAGTTGACTTTGTGCCCCAACAGAACGGCAAAATTGAGATAGGAGCAAGCACAAAAGGAGATTCTATTCTATTTTATGTCAAAGATAATGGAATAGGGATCTCTGAAAAGAGAAAAGAATCCATTTTTAAGAAATTTTATCAGGTTGAGCTTTCTTTCAAGAGAAAATATGGTGGAACTGGATTTGGATTAGTTATTTGCAAAGGAATTGTGGAGAACTTAGGGGGAAAAATTTGGTTTGAAAGTAAGGAAGGAGAAGGCACTACATTTTACTTTACAATCCCAAAATGATTTGAATTTCTCATAAGACACTGTAAGCTCCGAGCGGGATTCGATCCCGCGACCTTTACCTTACCAAGGTAACGCTCTACCAGGCTGAGCTATCGAAGCATGACAAGCTCGCTCTTGTGAATCCTTATTAATCTTACTTGGTTTTGGAAAATTTTTCCATAAAACGTTTAATTTCTCGGACCTTATGCTAATAAAACGCAGGAGTCGCCGAGCCTGGCCAAAGAAGGTTTAATGGCCTTTGGATGCGCGGGACTTAAGATCATAAACATAGGTGATCCCGTCTCTTAGGGGTTCGTGGGTTCGAATCCCACCTCCTGCACTTTTATTTTTGATGCTTTATTCCTCTAGCATTTAAAACTTCGTAAATCTCAGGAAGCGAAAACACAAATCCTATGTGAACACAGTCCTTTTCTTCGCAAAGCAAGCAATAAAGTTCCCCATTTTGTACAGCTACTTCAGCTATTCTGTTCTTGATGTTGTCTTTGATAACAACTCGGTTATCATCAGCAGAAACTTTCTCCAGTTTGGGAGCAAATCTTGCAAAAGTTTCGTCCTTTTGCATCAGATCTTCCATCATGAAGGTTATGTAGCCTGCAAAACTATTGATGCCCTTCATTGCAAGATCATGCCTGTTTTTCTTGTAGATATCGTGGAATCTATTGTAGACTTCCTCGGAGACTGTTATTGATTTGAAACCATCTTTTGGCAATTTACCTACCTATACCGTACTTTAAAGTACACATATTTAACGTTTATGGCTACAAATATTGACATCCGAGGTGAGCACAGGATAAAGCCTTTCCATAAAGATCAACTATACCGACGAAATTTCAACTAATTGTTTCAGAACTAAGATAGATTTTGAATTAGTTGCTGCTGTGAAATGCAGTGAGATTAACAATAGAAGGAAATTCCAGTTTCAAAGCTCATGAATCTGAGCTGACAAAAAGCAAAGGATTTTATGATTTAGACTGTAATTTGGAAAAAGAAAAAGACACAGAAAATTCGATCAAACTTTTAAGTATTTAGTATCAATTATGCGCGGTTTTTATTTACTTTTTTCACACTCTGACTAGATAGTGCGCTCGTAATTACTGCATACCACACCAAACGTACTGGAACCACCAGACCATACCAAAGTACCGTTCGGCAAGGGCCTGCCAATTCAGGTCCTTGCTGATTTTTAGTAATGCTATATACTAGAAAACTAATCTAAGATTTAGTGACACGTGGCTATAACACAGAGGAAATAAGAGAAAAACTCATTGATGTTTTAAGTGAATCAAAAACTGGCCTAACAGGCATGGAGATTGCAGAAAAACTTCAGGTGAATCGGGTAACAATGTCCAAATACTTGAAAATTTTTTCGTTAGAGGGACTAATTAAACAGAAAAACATAGGTAGTGTAAACCTTTGGTTTATTGAGGAAGGAGTTGCCCAGCTCAATTTTCCTGCAGATTTTTTCAAAGTGAAAAATAAGTATACGGAATATGTTCTGTCAGCCTCAAATCATGAAGCTAACAATCTCATTAGAACTTCATTACATTCAGGAGCAAATCCTGCAAAATTGGTGAATGAAGTAATCATTCCAGCTATTGATGCAATTGAGAGCGCTTACAACAACGGGAAAATAGGAAAATCTGAGAAAAATTTTCTTGACGGGATAATTTCAACGTCGGTTTCCTTGATTACCTTCTCTTCAGAAGAGATTAATCACAAAAAGAACATTGTAATTCTTGCCACTGATTATCAAAATTCTCTTCTAGGCAGAGCGGCTTCTGCGGCTTTTCATGCAGAGAAATGGAAGGTATCCCTTCTGGGAGATATGTCCTCCGCCATAGATGTCTTGTTTGATATAGATCTACAAAGATTTCTGAATAGAGTTTGGCCTAAACGCGATGGAATAATGATTATAGTAATATTTTCATCTACAGAAGGCGCGATCAAATTCTTTTCCCAAGCTGTTGACGCAAGTAAGACAAAATCCGGAAAGAATCTTCATCTTGCGTTATGCACCAGAATTACAAAAAAGACAAAGCCGACTGCAGACTTCGTTTCTGATAACGTAGAAACTTTGTTGCAGTGGTGCCAGACCATTTTTGAAAGTTCCGGAAATCAATGACGTAGAATCTTTAGTACTTTGCGGGGAATATCTGAAATATCAATTCCCTTTTCGGCTGATAATAAAAGCACGGAATCGCTCATTGGAAAACTCATGATGATCACCTTTTCTCTGTATGACAAGGCAAATTCAACGGTCCCTAAGACTCTGTCAAATTCGCGCCTCATCTTTGCTCTTAGAACTAACTGCATATACAACATTTCGTCGTCTCGCGTATCTTCTAATGATTTCAGACCTTCTTTCATCCCGCCAGCGAATAATCTTCCCTTTTCATTTACTACTCCAGCAAATCTTATCTTAGGATCCAAATCCATAACTTTCTTGCAGACCTTGTCAAAATCCATGACGTTTTATCCCGTTGACTGTGTAGCACATTATCAGACTAAATCCTGACAACACAGATGGTAACATTATCATCTATTTATTGAGATCCATTGTACTTTTTGCCGAACATAGTCAAAAACAAAAATGGGCCGAATGGGATTCGAACCCACGACCTTTCGATATCTGAATAATATTATCAGTCGAACGCTCCAGCCAAGCTGAGCTATCGGCCCAAAAATTTTCCTATCCAACTGTCATTTAAGTCTGCTGGCTTTTCCACTTGATAGAACAACCCATCGAAGGATCAAAGTCTTTTTCTATCTTCTTTCCCGCTAGAAGTCTTTCTACATTAAGAATCATGGTCTTTTCGGTAGCTTTGTCTTCTGGTTTCATACCATTATCTATTCGGCCATGGAAAACCAACACTTGGTCTTTGTTGAATAGAAATGGGTCAGGAGTGCAAACAGCACCATACTTCTTTGCAACGTCTTGTGTCTCGTCTACAAGATAGGTAAACTTGATGCCTTTCTCCTTAGCAAACTTTTTCATATTTCCAAAGCTGTCGTCTGGATAGTTTGTGGGATCATTACTGTTTATCCCTATCATGGCTATCCTGTCCTTGAATCTCTCATAAATTTCATTCATAGCTGTAACCTTGGCCTGTACATACGGACAGTGATTGCACATGAAGACGACCAATAATACTGAATAATCTTTGAACTCTGACAACGAGTGTTTCCTATCGTCTATTCCCAACAGGTTAAAATCTGGAGCCTTGTCGCCTGCTTTCAGTACAACTTCTGATTTTAGTAGTACCATGAAGATTTTGAATAACAATATCAATAAAATCTTTCCCACCTAAAGACAACAATTAAAATCTACACGCTTTCCACTCCATACAATGGGCTGGTAGTTCAGCGGTAGAATACCCGCCTTGCACGCGGGGGGTCTGGGGTTCAAATCCCCACCAGTCCACTTCCTGATTTTTGCTTGAAAACCATGGTATTCTTTATAGTGTGGAAAAAAGGTTGCAACTGTTGATGGCGCTAGATTTTGACATGAAAATGCTCTTTTATTTGGCTATCATAACCGTGGGGATATTCATTATTCCGTTCCAGTCTGACCCGCCATTCTATCTTATAGCTGGGGTTGCTCTTATAGCAATAGGATGCGTTCTAGTTTATCGTAAGGTAAAAAAGTAAAAATTAATTATTTGAATTTTGATTGCGATCTGAGCTTCTCTGCTAATTTACTAAATATTTCATTGTGAGTCACATCTGTAAAATTAACAGCGCCTCCTTCTCTATTAACCTGTTTCTCAAATTTTTCCTTGATCGCAAACGTAACTGAAGAATAATGTATTCGTCCTTTGAGTTTCTCCTGAACTATCGTCTCTGTATCTGGGAATGTAGCAAAATGAAATGCTAATCCTCCTGCCCAAAAAATTGTCGGTATGCCACCTCCAGCCGATCGAGCGCTTGCGATTATTTGTGTAATCCAATCATCAAACTTTAACTCTAGTACTTCATGTATGACAAGTTCCTTCCATGGCTCAATTGTTATTTCCAAACCTATCAAAAAGCGGAATTTAGTTTTATATAAAGAGCGGAGGCCAATTTTGTATCGTTATCTATTTTATGAGAAGCACTTTCTCAAAGATGGATTTAAATACTATGTCTGTTTTTGAAATAGCTAGGTAGATAAAATATGCAAGATTGGAGTCAAGCAGGCGTCTATATCCCATTGATGGTTGGGTTAATCCCAGGATTTGTATACTGGTGCATAATCACCGCAATGAGAAAACACAGGTAATTACCACACAATCTTTTATCTTCTTTTTACAATGATTCATCTTGAAAGTTTGTAGAAGCTTCTAAACTATGTTGTATAGATTATGATATGCAGTATATGATTAATTACCATGTACGAACTTATTACATATGAGATCCCTATTCCTTTCAAGTCTATTGATTATCATATTATTTACAACGAACCTGGCTTGGGGTCAAAATCTTCCATCTAACACAAGTCTGACGGTGGAGGTACTTCCTTCATATAGCTACAAGGCTGATGACGGTACAACTGTAGTGTTAGGGGAAGTTCAGAATAACAACAACTTTCCAATCACGGATGTTAAGGTGGGAGTCTCATTTTTGGATGATAATGACAATACATTAGAATACAAAACAGGAACCACACTTCTTCATGTAGTTCCAGCCGGTGGTAAAGCGCCATTTTCAATATCTTCTTCAAAAGCTGATTCATCCATAACCCAAGTCTCAGTTAAAATGGCGGGCTTTATTTCATCATCAACAAGAGAGCAAGCGCTAGATATCTCACCGGGTTTGTTGCAAGTTTCTGACAAACTGATCTTCTCAGGTACAATCAAAAATACTGGAGTCATCAAGTCTACAAATACCAAGATTTATCTCGTATCATACGATGCTTTTCAAAGAGTCGTAGGAGTTGGTACTTCTGATTTATTAGACGTTGATTCCGAACAAGATGTAAAATTCAGCATAACCGCTACGCCAAATTCTAGAGCAGAATCATACATGGTCATTGCAGAGTCTGACACCTATCAATCAAAACTCATGAGTGTCCTTAACGTACAAGTAACCTTACCGATAGTTATAAGCAACATATTGGTAACGGATCCTCAAGGAAACAAGTATTCCAGCATTCCGGTTGGCACTTCAATAAAAATTTCGAGTGACTTGAAGTACATTGTTAGCAAGCCCCAGCAACCATTTGTTTATTATGCGCAAGTAAAACAGTTTGATGGTCAGGTTGCATTTATAGGAAAGTATGAAGGAATATTCATTGGAGCTGGTGACCAAAGTGTCTCTGTAGCGTGGACTCCTGATAGAACCGGTTCATACTACATAGAAACATATGTATGGAATTCGGATACAGTTCCTTTATCATCTGCCGGTACAAGAATCAATGTTGTACTAGTAAAATCATAATATCATTCAATGATTAATGTTATATGCTCATGTCAAAATTCAAACTAGTTGCTCTCGGAGGAACATTTGATCTTGTTCATCAGGGACATATAGAGCTACTAAGACAAGGATTTTCGATCTCATCAAAAGTCGTAATAGGTCTAACTAGTGATGAATTAGCTAAAAAGAAAGGAAAAGAACTCTTGAATGACTATTCTCGGAGACACAAAGTTCTCGAGGAAATCATAAGAAAGAATTTCCCTAATGTAGATTACGAGATAAGTAAACTCGACAACGACTTTGGACCTGCAGTCTTGGAAAAGGAAGTAGAAGCATTGATTGTAAGTGAAGAGACTGCCTTCCAAGGTGAAGAGTTAAACAGACTCAGAAAACAAAAAAATGCTTCCCCAGTTCAGATAGTAGTGGTTCCAATGGTTCTTGCAAAAGATGGAAAACGAATATCTACAACTCGAATTAAAAATTCTGAAATAGACATAGCCGGAAATATCCTTTGAGTTGACAAATAGCTTCTCTATCTTTGAGTAATTTACCTAAAACTCTAGAATAAGTGGTAAAAGCATTGAAAGAAGTCACAGATAAAATGCTGCATAAAATGTCTGCAGATATCAATAACCTTAAGGAAGGACTAGATCCAGAGAACATTGCATTTTGGTACAAGAAGGTAATTCAAGAGACAAAAGAAATGGCGCCTCCATGGCTCGTGGATAAAATCAGCGTAAAACAAGATCCTATTCTCTATCTCAAATTCAATCTAGATATCTCAAAACGAGCTGTTAGATATCTGATGGTTGCAATTGAAAATAATCTAGATGATATGCCATACACAACCAGGTTGTATTTCTTGAAGGTACAGGAAATAGTGAGTCACGAAATGGACAAGTCGCTAGTGTAATCTTACTCCTTTGTTATTTCTACAATATTTTCGAGAACTTCGGTCTTTATGATTTTATTAACTTTTTCTAACACAGATTGAATAAAATCTGCAAAAGATTCTGTTTCTGATTTGTCCTTTAGCAGAATGCTATGTGCAGACTTGTCCTTTAAAGATATTATTAGCTCATTTTCAATTATCTCCAAAATTCCTGTAATGAAAGTCTCATTATTGTCCTTGGCATAGATTAGACTGGCAAGTTTTTGTGCTTCATAGTTATCTTCACAGATTATTCTTTTTTTCATCTACCTTTAATCAAATAGGAATTTATCCGTCTGGTTTTTTGCCTTTTCTCTCCTTTTTTTGAACTCAGAAATAAAGGGTTTAGTTGCATCTTTTAAATTGCACTTGCATTCTCCGCAAAGCAATTCTCCGCTCTTACATTTTATTGCCCGCTCGTCTGATTCTTTCTCTGTATCAAAAAAGTATCGTAGATACCAAAATACCGGACATATGTTAAAATTAGCTCCTAATTTTCGCTGAAGGTCAACAGTGGGTTGACCCCCAGTAAACGTATTTGAGATCTTCTTGTCTATTGCTTCTTCACCATCAGTTGTAAAAATAGCTGTTTCAGGAATTGACGAAGACATCTTTCCCTGCATTCCAAGACCAGGTAAAAATTTAGAATGGATCTGCGCAGGCTTGGGGTATCCTATCTTTTCTGCTATGTCTCTCGTTACACGCCAGTAGGGGTCTTGGTCAATTGCAGCTGGTATGAGAACGGGAGTAGGTTTGCCTTCAATCACCGATGGAAGAAAACATGGTGCAGCTTGTATGGGGGGGAATCCAATCATACCTATATTTGTAGAATTTTGAAATCCAAAAACAGCCTTGACAGTGGAGAAAGTAATTCGTTTGGCTATCTCAAGTGATATCGGATAAATTCGTTTGATGTCTTTTGTATCTATCAAAATCTTTGTTTTCTTAGGATCAAAGCCTATTGCGATGATATCTAAAATATTTTCAGTAGTATATTTTGATACTTCTCCGAATGATTTTTCATCACTGTATAGAAACTTCTCATCATCAGTAATCTGGAAAATCAAATTTACATTAAATTTCTCCTGTAAGTACTTTGTAAAAATCCATGGAAGAAGATGGCCCATGTGAATTTGTCCGGAGGGTCCTCTCCCTGTATAGAGATAGAACTTGTTCCCTTTTTCGTATTCTGACAAAATTTTATCCAAATCCCTATGACTGAAAAAATATCCTAACTTTAACATAGGATGAACTTCTCCAGTAATCTTTTCTATGCGTGTCTGCAATTCCGGAGAAATTTTCTCAGTTCCAAATTTCTGTACAAGCTCGTCATAATCAACAGCTCCCTCTACATTCCAAGGAGTTACAGTGAATTCCTCAGATGACATTCATGTTTCAGTCAGGTTAAGGTTTAAAAAGTCTTTTTGGTTGTTTGTGATAATGTCGCAAGTTCTTCATCCAATAGAGCAGAAGATTCTCAAGTTATTACTTGAAAAACAGAATTTAACACCGGAAGAACTTTCTGAGAAAACGGAGTTATCGATAGACCAAGTGCGACGTGGTATCGAATGGCTAAGATTCAAGGATCTGGTCCAAGTAAATGAATCAGAAAAACATTTTGTCTCTCTAGGAAAGAGAGGGCTTGAAGCGTCTGATAATGGACTGCCAGAACGACAACTTGTTAATTACCTTAAATCTTCGTTTGGGTCTAGCTGCGAAATGAACGAAGCCAAGAATCAGCTAAAAACCGAATTTAGTGCAGCTATTGCAAATGCGAAGAAAAATGGCTGGATAGAAATCCATGAAAATAGAATTTTGCTTAAGGGTTATCATGATCTTACTCCAGAAGAAAGACTAATCAAGACAATTGTATCGAGAAGCCCAGAGGTAGTATCAGTCGACGAAATAGAAGATAAGAATGCACTTGATTCGCTGAAAAAAAGGCCTGAGTTTCTCACCATTAATTCTACAAAATATGTAACAGTAAATCTTTCTGAAAAAGGAATAGAAACCGCCAAGAACGTATCGAGTAACTCAATATCGATATCTGATTCTATTGCCACGACACTTGCAAGAGATGGTGCATCTCTTTCCGATACAACGCCAGTAACAGATTCGATTACCGTAAAGGTTGCAAGAGCAATTGACGTAGAAGCTCCTGCACCTATAGTTTTCGTCGCAAGATCTCATCCGCTTCAAGATGTAATTAATGAAGTAAGAGAAATTTTTATTGGTCTTGGGTTTACTGAAGTTGTCGGTAATCTAGTTCAATCAAGCTTTTGGAATTTTGATGCGCTTTTTACTCCTCAAGATCATCCTGCAAGAGAAATGCAAGACACATTTTATATCAGAAATTTACATGCAAAAACCATTGCCACTAAAAATCAAATTTCCAATGTTTCACAAATCCATAAAAAAGGATGGAAATATGATTGGAAATTAGATGAAACAAAAAGATTAGTGTTACGTACACACACTACCTGTGTAACAATAAAAGAATTGGCAGATAGAAAACCTGATGAAGCAAGAATATTTTCTATCGGCAGAGTATTTAGAAATGAGAAAGTCAGTTACAAACATCTTGTGGAATTTAATCAAGTAGAAGGAGTAGTGGTTGGTAAAAATGTTACATTAAGAGATTTAATGGGATTACAAAGAGAATTTTATTTGAAAATGGGCATGAAAAAAATAAAATTTTGGCCTACTTTCTTTCCTTATACTGAACCATCTTTACAATCAATGGTATATAATGAAAAGCTTGAGAAATGGGTAGAGCTTTTTGGGATGGGTATTTTTAGACCTGAAGTAACAAACCCACTTGGAATAAAAAATCCAGTGCTTGCTTGGGGTGGTGGAATTGAAAGAATTGCCATGCTCAAATATGGCCTTGATGATGTACGTGAACTTTATAACAACAGCCTTGGTTGGTTGAGGAATGTGCCAAAATGCCAGTAGTCGCTTTGTATTTTGATAGAATTGAAGGCATACTTGGTAAAAAAATATCGAAAGAGAAAATTATTTCAACACTACCTTTCATCGGATTGGATATTGAAGAGGAAACAAAAGATCATGTTAATGTAGAATACAGTCCTAATAGACCAGATTATGCTACAGATTATGGAATAGTGTCTAGTTTACAAGGCCTTCTCGGGATAAAAACCGGAATACCAAAACTAAAAATCAAAAAAGGAAAAAATTCTATAACAGTAAATCCATCTGTGAGAAAGATAAGACCTTTTGTAACAGCAATTGAGGCAAGAAATGGGAAGCTTAACGATGAAACAATACGGCAGCTAATTGTGATGCAAGAGGATCTTCATAACGGAATAGGGAGAAGGAGAAAAAAATCATCTATCGGTATACACGACCTTGATAAGATTTCATTTCCGTTGAGATATACAACAACTGGTAAAGATGACAAATTCATTCCTCTTGATTCATCTAAAGAGATGTCAATACGCGACATCCTTGAGAGAACAACTGAAGCTGGTATAAAGTATGGATACCTATTAGCAAATTTTAAAAAAGTACCGATTATTTTGGACTCACATGGACATAAGATATCCTTGCCACCAATAATAAATTCGGAACGAACTAAGATTTCAAATAACACTAGAAATCTATTAGTCGAAGTTACGGCAATGGAAAAAAATGCTGCTGAGGATACTCTTGCAGTAATAACAAACGTACTTCAAGATGCTGGTTTTGAACTCTTTTCTATCAAAATTAGTGGTGCAAACAATTCTACTCCATTACTGAAACCAAGAAATTTGATCCTTGATTCTGATCTAGTGAACAAAATACTTGGCATAAAAATTTCGATATCTACAATGGTATCGGCACTTAGAAAAAGCAGATTAGACGCACAAAGCAAAGGGCAGAAAATTATCTGTACTATTCCTAGATATAGGACAGATATTTTTGGTCCAATGGATCTAGTTGAAGAAGTAGCCCTTGGATATGGTATAGAGAACCTAGAACCAACAATTCCCAGGTCTATCTCGGTTGGTCAAAAAGCTAAGATAACAACAACACTGGACGCAATAAATTCTGTAATGATCGGTCTCGGATTTTCCGAAGTGATGAACTTCGGTCTTATGAGTCAACGAGTTTTATGCGATTATACAAAAAGGGACTCGTCAAAGATTGTTTCAGTTTCTGATTCTAAAAGTCAGGAACATACTATTCTACGTAATGCCATATTACCAGGTCTTATTGACACACTGTCAAAAAATATTCATGAATCGTATCCACAAAAGCTCTTTGAGACTGGTGTAGTATTTTTACAAAGAAACGGCGATATTAGCGAAGAAATACACCTTGCATGCGTTAGTGCTCATAATGATATCACCTTTACAGAAATAAAATCAGTTTTACAGTCTTTTCTTAAATCAATATCCAATTTTGGCTGTAGAACTCCTACTTCTACTAATCCTATGTTTCTAGTTGGTAGCACTGCCGACGTGTTTGTCTTCAACGATAAAATCGGTGAAATAGGGTTGATTTCCCCTGAGGTAAGAGATAATTTCAAGTTGCGGGTTCCTATTGCGGGTTTTGAAATAAAACTCACTGTTAATATTTGACTAGGAATTACTTCTTTATGCCCCAAATGCACGCAGACGGACTGGGATGATAAAAAATGATTTTTGGTCCACCCAGCCGTGCGACATGGGCACCCCGGTAAAAGAACAAGATGAGGATTAGGCTAATGCAACCAATGATTCTCTGTGGGTCAGAACCGGGGAACATTATTTCATTTAATTTTTTGAAAAATATCTATAACCACAAGAATTTTTGTTATTTTGTGCAAAAAACCAATCATTTTCAATTATTGATATTATCCTAGAATTAACTAGGAAGTGACAGATCTATTGATATATTTGCACTGTATACGTATAACATGGCAACCGCATATGTGCTAATAAATTGCGAGCTTGGCTCAGAAGAAGCAATAATATCACAACTCAAAGCAATCAACGGAGTCAAAGAAGTTCATGGAACCTTCGGAGCCTACGATATCCTAGCAAAAATTGAATCTCCAACAGTAGAAGCCCTACGGGAGATAATTACTTGGAAGATTCGAAAGATAGAAAAGATTCGTTCCACTCTAACCTTAATGGGTATAGAAGGCCAGAGCTAGTTCCTCTGGATAAAACATTCACCTATATTTTCAAAATAGGAATTAGAGTAAACTATACTTTATTCTTAGTTCTAATGCAAAGACCTTTTAATTGTCTTACAATTTTTGCAAATGTGCTTCTTCACTTCATATTTCTCGTAAAGGAAGAAGAATTAGAACAAAGAAAGTGGGAATTTGATTACGTGACAAAGATGGCACAATTCTATAAGACGTGGATCGAAAAGACTTTTTCACGGAAGATTGATGTCCAGGCCGATGAAATGATAGCAAGATCTGGGCGAAGATTTAGTTTAATCGATGTTCCCACAATACTTCAAGATCACAAGAGTAGAGGTGAAGATACCTTTCATTTTTATCTCACCTACTTTAGACCTCTTTGGACGGACTGTACATGTGAAGGATATTTCGCTGAAAACTTTGGTATGGTTTGGTGGGAGAAAAGTAAACAGAAAGATGACACCAACTTCCTCATGGAAAGAAACTGCCCAAAGGTTTCTCATGAACTTGCGCACGAATTTTTGAGGCAGTCTGGATACAAGAACTACAAAGAGCTTGTTCATGAGATCTGGGATAGGCATCTTTTTGCATCTTTATCTTTTGAACACTATGACCTCAACCACAGAAAGTCAGAAAAAGATCCTCACTTTGCAACCATTGACACTTCTAGCCTACGGTTATAGTAGATTCATCTAGAATGAATCAAAGTACCAGTTGTAATGTTATACTACATGCAAGTCCAGAACATTCTATTGTAAAGTATCACCAAAAAGAGGTATAAAATGACTCTAAAAGACTATAAGTGAGCGTTTCAGATTTTTTTTCATGCCAGAATTCATTTGCCCAGATTGTGGAAAAAAATTATTTCATGAAAATGAGACCACATTAAGTGCAGAAAAGCAAGTACACACAAAATTCTGTCCGGCTAAAAAGAAGCATTAGCACTTTGTGACAGAATATATCCTATTTTCAAAACTTGCAGTCTTGAAATCTATTTTATTTTGAGGATCTTTCTTGCGAGATTTGCTTAGTTTCTCTAAAGTAACAAGGGCCTCTCCATCAAATCCAACGGAAGAACCGAAAATTCCCTCAGAAAGCTGGTTTCCATGATCACCCTTCTTAATATCATCAACCATTTCATAGAACTTTATAGCTTCTCTCTTTGATATTGGACCGCCGCTTGATTTGTTATATCCAACAGCAACGTACATGCCATTGTTCTTTACAGCAATGGGAACCTTGTGTGCTTTGCCAGACGACCCGGGAATCTTCTCGTTTAGTAAAATTTCGCATTTGTGGAACATGCTTGAAATATAAGCAAAAAAGCGATAATTAGCAAAAACACCATCAGAATCTTCAGCGCAATCAACAAAAACCTTGTGAAGAAGTTCTAGGGCAGCATCATTCATGCTTTGCAACCGTTCTTCTATTCTGCCCTTTTTAATCAGGTCGGATTTACAATCCAGAGCTATCTTTTCCAAGATAAAGGGAGGCAGGTTATAGTTTTTCAATGTTGACACGTATGTTCCAGTTTTGGAAGCTCCAAAAGTGGGAAAGTTACCTCTGCTCAATTTGAGCATCCTCCGTATAAGACATGATCATAATTAGTCCCCATCTTACTCGATTCTTACTTTGTCACTTTTTCCTTATAACTGTTCGCTAAAGTATCGATCTAAAATGATGGTGGGGCCGACCGGAGTTGAACCGGCGACACACGGGTCACTACAGCTCCAAACTGTACATCATCCTTACGTCAGTGAAGCTTGTTGAACCACTGGAGCCCTTAGCGGTGATCATGTGATCTATCCTGTCGCCATACCTGGCTAGGCTACGACCCCACGTAATGGACATGAATACACTTGAATTTTAATTTACTTGGTTTCTGAAGATTTATTGATACCATTCTGATTCTATCAGTTATTGTTAGTTCTTCACCATGATGGTATAATCAGTGATTTCAAACACGTCAAACTCAATTCCATATTTATCTTTAAAAAATCATGTGATTGTAGGTAGTAAGTTGTTTGGTTCGTCCTATAGTTCTAATTTTGGGAGCAATTCCTGTTTTGGCAGCAATGTTTGTCGTTGTTCCACAGCTTGTAAGACCAGAAATTCCGAGCGTTGCTGTTAATGCAGACGATGTTATTTCAATAGAATATGACAAATTGCATCTCAAGAAAATATCGTTTGGTCTCACACAGAGTACTGGTGCGGAAATGGCTGAGGTATTAACAATTGACAACAACGGACAGGCTACATACAGTCTGACCAAAAACGGATATACAGAACCAGACCGAAAATACCAACTTTCAAAAGATGAACTAACTAAACTGATTGCACTAATAAAAGAGACCGGTTTTGTAGAAATTCCTCAAACGTCTTATCAAGTCAAAAGCGATCTAAATGAGTATGATAAATTTAGATTACAGATTACACTCAATGGCAAATCAATAAGCCTGGAATGGCCAGAACAGAATGCTACAGACCAATTTATTCCTCCTATAATAAATCAGGTACAAAGTAGCTTAGATACAATAATCACAAAAATAATAAAATAAATAGCCAAGGGAACAATCAGAATTCATGATTCCTCTTTCCGGCGATTTAGGCGATACCAAAGGAATAGTAAAGGAGAAGATAGGTTCATTCAATACTCAACGTGGAACTTCTACTCTGAAACGTGGTTTTGCGCACATGCTCAAAAACGGAGTAGTAATGGACGTCACAACAGTTGAGCAAGCTCAGATAGCAGAAGATGCTGGTGCAGTGGCTGTAATGGTATTAGATAAACTGCCAGCAGATGTGAGAAAAGCTGGTGGAGTTGCGCGAACAGCAAGTATTAGAATTATTCAAGAAATTATGGATTCTGTTACAATTCCGGTCATGGCAAAATGTAGAATAGGGCATGTCTACGAAGCAATGGTTTTGCAGGAAGCAAACGTGGATATGATAGACGAATCGGAAGTCCTTACCCCTGCGGATGAGACGCACCACATATGGAAGTGGGATTTTACAACTCCATTTGTAAATGGTGCCAGAAATCTAGGTGAAGCTCTTAGAAGAATTGAAGAAGGCGCAGCAATGATACGAACAAAAGGAGAACCGGGAACAGGTAATGTCGCAGAAGCTGTGATTCACATTAAAAATGTAAACAATGAATTAAGACGAATAAAATCTATCTATGAGGCTGGTGACGAACAAGACCTCATTAGTGTTGCAAGAGAACTAAAAGTTTCTTATTCCGTTGTGGAAGAAACCGCAAGTCTGGGCAGATTGCCGGTAGTTAACTTTGCTGCCGGAGGAATTTCTACACCAGTAGATGCAGCCTACCTTATGACTTTAGGTTGTGATGGAATTTTTGTAGGTTCTGGTGTATTCAAATCGGAAGATGCAAAAGAAAGAGCACAAGCCATAGTCTTGGCTACAACCTTCTGGGAAGATCCCGATAAGGTAAAAGAAGCACAGAAGATGATTGACGAAAGGCAGTCAATGCTGGGACTGGATACCAAAGATCTTGAACTTAGAATGCAAGAGCGTGGAAGTACCGCATGACTGGTCTTAACATAGGGATTTTGGCAGTTCAAGGAGATGTTGCAGAAAATATTATGGCTACAAAGATGTCTCTAGAAGAACTTGGTATAAATGGTACAGTAAATGAAATAAAGACACCAGAACAGATTGCTGACCTTGATGGTTTGATAATTCCTGGGGGAGAGAGTACTGTTATTGGTACACTTTCCTTGGTTAATGGTTCACTCAAGAAAATTAAGGAAAGGATTGCTAATGGAATGCCTGTTTTTGGCATATGTGCTGGCCTGATCCTCCTTTCAAAAAAGGCAAAAGACAGGGTAATTGGTGAAATGGACCAACCTTTGCTTGATTTCCTTGATATAAAAATAGAGAGAAATGCCTTTGGAAGGCAACGGGATTCCTTTGAATCAGAAATTCCTATGGAAAAGATAGGAATACCAAAGTTTCATGGTGTGTTCATTCGGGCCCCTTCTATAATAGAAGCAGGAAAGGATGTGGAAATTCTTTCAAAATTTAACGAAAAAATAATAGCTGTAAAACAAGGTAATATTATAGGCACTTCATTCCATCCGGAGCTTACTGGAGATCTTTCTCTCCACAAATATTTTGTAAACCTAGTACAAAAGAAAAACTGATTCCAGAGTTCAATTATAAAATATCGTCACGTCGGAACACCGTTTATATTAAATTCGGATTATCTTTGCATTGTACTAATGGACATAGAAACTACTCCAGAACTTGTATCACAAGTTTATAAAAAACTAGAAGAAAATATTTCAAAATACAGAAAGATGGTCAATAGCCCGCTTACACTAGCAGAAAAAATTTTGGTAGGTCATCTGGATAACATTGAAACTGCGAAGCCAGAACTAGGTAAAAGCTACGTCTTTTTGCGCCCTGATCGAGCAGCACTACAAGATGTAACAGGACAGATGGTGATCCTTCAGTTTATGCAGTCTGGTCTTAAAAGAACAAAACTTCCTACCACAGTGCACTGTGATCATCTGATTCAAGCAAGGGTTAGAGGAGATGTGGATACAAAGGTTGCTCTTGACGAAAATAGTGAGGTATACAAATTTCTTGAATCAGCTTCAAGAAAATATGGGATTGGTTTCTGGAAACCAGGCGCAGGAATAATTCATCAGGTGGTGCTTGAGAATTATGCCTTTCCTGGTGGGTTAATGATAGGAACTGACTCTCACACACCTAATGCAGGTGGTTTGGGGATGTTAGCAATTGGAGTGGGAGGGCTAGATGCGGCTGAAGTTATGGCAGGATTTCCGTGGGAACTTTTGTATCCCAAGAAAATTGGAGTTTACCTCAAGGGGGAACTAAATGGGTGGACAGCTCCAAAAGATGTTATACTATATGTAGCGTGGAAGTTGACAGTTTCAGGCGGAACAAATGCAATTATAGAGTATTTTGGACCTGGTGCAAGATCAATTAGTTGTACTGGTAAAGCTACAATAACAAACATGGGAGCTGAAGTTGGAGCCACGTGTTCTGTTTTTCCATACGATGAAAAAATGGAAGCTTACCTCAGAACTACTGGTAGAGGAGAGATAGCTGATCTTGCTAACAAGCACAAAGGACTACTTACTGCTGATGCTGCGGTTGAACAAAATCCAGAAAAATATTTTGATAAAATAATCGAGATAGATCTATCTACACTTGAACCTTACATAGTAGGGCCACATACTCCAGACCTTGCAAGACCTATATCGCAACTTGCAGAAGACGTTAAAAAGAATAATTATCTGGATAGTATCTCTGTGGCTCTCATTGGAAGCTGCACCAATTCTTCTTATGAAGACATGACACGAGCAGCAAATGTTGCAGAACAAGCCAAGTCTAAGGGAATAAAGGTAAAGATTCCACTTCTTGTTACCCCTGGTTCAGAACAGATAAGAGCTACAATAGAACGCGACGGTCAGATGGAAATTCTGACCAATATAGGTGCCACCGTGTTAGCAAATGCTTGTGGTCCCTGTATAGGACAATGGAAGAGACCTGAGCTAAAGCCAGGAGAGTCAAACACTATTCTAACATCGTTTAATCGAAATTTCCCTGGACGAAACGATGGGAGGAGAGAGACAATGAGTTTCATGGGCAGCCCTGAACTTGTCGTTGCTATAGCACTTGGAGGCAATCTCTCATTTAATCCTCTCAAAGACACCTTGAAAACGCCTGAAGGAAAAGAATTCAAACTAGATCCTCCAAACAAGGCACCAGAAGTACCATCAAAGGGATTCAAGAGTATCATAGATGTCTATGTTCCTCCATCGGAAAACCCGGAAGAGCTAGAAGTGATAATAAATCCAAACAGTAGTAGATTGCAAAAGCTAGAACCATTTCCAAAATGGGACGGACAAGATTTTCTTGAATTGTCAATCCTGTTAAAGGCCAAGGGAAAATGTACTACTGATCATATTTCTCCGGCAGGTGCGTGGCTGATGTATAGAGGACATCTCGATAAGATAAGTGATAACATATTTCTTGGAGCTGTCAACGCATTCACGAACGAAGTCGGAAAAG
Organism: Nitrososphaerota archaeon; assembly: GCA_005877205.1. Taxonomy (GTDB): domain Archaea; phylum Thermoproteota; class Nitrososphaeria; order Nitrososphaerales; family Nitrosopumilaceae; genus Nitrosotalea. The sequence continues at coordinate 34,072 of VBPL01000036.1, read as the reverse complement.
GAAAAAATCAGCTAACCGGAAAGACAGAATCATTTCCTGTTATAGCAAGACAGTATAAAGAAAGGGGATTAAAGTGGGTAGTTATTGGGGACAGCAATTATGGAGAAGGGAGTAGCAGGGAACATGCAGCAATGTCTCCAAGATATTTGGCCTGCACTGCAGTGATTGCAAGAAGTTTTGCGCGAATTCACGAAACTAACCTGAAAAAACAAGGAGTGCTTGCTCTCACTTTTGCTAATTCCTCAGACTATGACAAGATTAGGGAAACAGATAGGATAAGTCTCATTGGACTAAAAGACCTCAAACCTGAAAAACCTGTGAATTGCATTATTTATCATGAAGATGGATATAAAGAAGAGATCTCGCTAAAGCATTCGTATAACGACTTTCAAATAAAATGGTTTCAGGCTGGTTCAGCCCTTAACATCTTACGTGAAAGCGAAAAATTAACGCATTAAAAATATGGTCAGGAAAACTCCCCTTTATTTTTGTGATAACTGTGATGAACCAAAAGTTTGATCCAAATGAGCTTTACAATAGAGTAGTTCACTATTACATAGACAAGAAAGGATACACAAAAGAAAAGGCAAATGAGATTGCTCAAAAAGTGGTGGAAAGAGAAAAATCAAGACGCATCTGTAAGAACATCAATTGTGGCCATTCAATGGATGATCATATAAGAAGCAAAGAGACATGTCTGGTTCTTGATTGTGATTGTAGGAGATTTGTCAACTAGAAGTCTTTAGAACTATTTTACCAAATTGACTACTTTGTTCCATCTTCTGATGAGCAAGTGAAGTGTCCTTTAATTCAAATACGCTGTCAACTATGGGCCGTATCCTTTTTAATTTCATGAATCTATGCAATGAGATAAGTTGTGATTTTGAACCTAAATATGCGCCTATGATTTGACCTTCTTTGCTATAAAACGATCGAATGTTTACTGTGGCTTCTGCCCCTGTTGTTGTTCCACACGCAATCACTCTTCCACCTATTTTCAAGACGTCAATACTTACAGGCCATGTTTTAGAGCCTACATGATCTATTACTGCATTTACTCCTTCGCCATTGGTGTGTTTTAAGACTTCAGTAGAAACTTCTGATTTAGTTCTATCTATTACAAAATCTGCCCCTAATTTCTTTGCAAGATCAAACTTGTTTTTATCTGAAGTAACTGTAATGATTTTGAGTCCTTTTGCTTTAGCAAGTAAAATCGCGGCAGAACCGACACCACTGTTTGCACCCCAGATAAGAATAGTATCATCTTTCTTACATCTTGATCGTTCTAACATATTCCAAGCGGTAAGGTATGATATGTTAAGAGAAGACGCCTCGACATCTGTTAACCAGCTAGGTTTTTTTACAATATTTCTCTTAGGAACCTGTATCAGTTCTGCATATCCGCCTTGGTACTTGTTGAATCCGCCTATGATAGAAAATGAAACTCTAGGGGCATCGCTTTCTACCGCTGGATAGACAACTACCTTTTCGCCCTTTCTAAAATTTCCAAATCCATCTACGAGTGTGCCGCAGATGTCGCCGCCTAATACATGCGGAAACGAAATAGTTTTGTCTGGTAAGCCAGTTCTGACCCAAATATCTAGATGGTTTACTGCACAATAATTCACTCTAATTATTACATGATCTTTTTCAGGCTCAGGATCTTTGATTTCTTGATAAGATAAAACATCCGGTCCTCCATGCTTCCAAATTACAGTAGCCTTCAACTGTTAGTTGATTGCAAAATTAGTATTTTAGGTTGTGCATTGTCCTCAGATCCTTTGCAAAAGGTTCAAGACTTGAGGGCACCGGAATCTCAATAGGATCTTTCAGTGAAAGACCAGAGCCTTTCTTTTTGTTCCAAACATCAGAATTGAATTCTGTTATTTCTTTTGTGAACTTGGTCCAATCCTCATGATTCTCTGTCTCAACAAATCTTTCATTATGAATAGTCTTTTCAGCGTAAAGATTCTGCCACAAATAATCCGTAATGAATGGTGTTATTGGAGCAAGTAGGATTAGTAGTGTAGAAAGTACTTTGTGAAGTGTAAATATGGCACCGTCGCGTTCGTCTTCTGCAAAACCAGCGCCATAAGCTCTACCCTTAGCCATTTCTATGTAGTGGGCAGCAAAGAGATTCCATGTAAATTCTCTAATCGCGGTTGCCGGAATAAAGAAATTGTATTCACTATATCCTTTTTTGCATTCTAAAACAAGTCTATCAAGCTCGGAAAGTATCCATTTGTCAGAGGGACTTGTTTTTCCAGATTTTATGACTGCAAAGGAAGATAGAAACCTCGAAACGTTCCAGAGCTTGCTAAGAAACTTTTTCGTTGTTTCTATTTTTTGTTCTGAACATCTGAAATCATAACCAAGGTTAATTTCACTTGCACTCCAAAAACGGAAAGTGTCAGCGCCAAATTTTTGAATTATTGGTAGAGGATCTATTACGTTTCCTTTACTTTTACTCATTTTGGAACCATGTTCGTCTACACCATATCCCATTATCCACGCCTCATGCCATGGCGATTTGCTGGTAAGCTGTTCGCATCTCAAAATGGTATAGTAAAGCCAGGTGCGTACAATATCTTTTGATTGTGGTCTTATTGTTGCTGGATATGTCTTTCTGAAGAATTCCTCATCCTGCTTGTACTTGGAAATGTAAAGAGGAGAGATGCTAGAATCCATCCAGGTATCAAAGGTCCTTTCCTCGCCCATAAATTCAGCTGCGCCACATTTGATACATTTTCTGATGGGGCTCTTGTCCTTCCAAGGCTTGTAATACTTTCCCGGTTCAGGTACGTGAGGTTCTTTACAGCTCTTACAATACCAAATCGGTATCTCTGTTCCATAATACCTTCTTCTTGAGATTGGCCAATCGATTGATATGGATTCTAGCCAATTCATCAGGATTTGCTTATGCATTGCAGGGTGAAAGACGATCTTTGAGCTTAAATCCCTTATTCTTTCTACAGAATCTTTTTGTTTGAGGTAATATTCTTCCATTGGTATTATTTCAATGGGGATTTTGCTGCGTTCTGAAATTGGAGTTCTATGATTGATGCTTTCGATCTTCTCTACAAACCCATGATTTTGTAGGTCCACTATTATTTTCTCCCTTGCTTGTTTTACCTTCAATCCCGCATATGGCCCTGCGACCTCAGTTAGCCGACCATTTGTATCAATTGCCACTATCTCTTGTAATTTGAGTTCTCTAAATAACGCAACATCATTTTGATCTCCGTAACTGCAAACCATCACTGCACCTGAACCAAATTCTTTTTCAGCTGAAGGATGAGTCTTAATCTCAACATCTCTATTTATCAGAGGAATCGCCACTTTCGTGCCCAAAAGGTCCATGTATCTTTCATCCTCAGGATTGACAACTATTGCTTGACAAGCGCAAAGAAGTTCAGGCCTTGTACTTGCAATCGTGAGTATTTGATCACGTCCTTTTATCTTAAATTTCATGTAGACTAGTTTTGTTGGAATTTCTTCATAGGTAATCTCAGCATCAGCAATGGTTGTACCAGTTACCCAATCGTAGTTGTTGGGTCTGTTTGCGATATATACTAATCCCTTTTTCCACAGCTCGATAAAAGTGGACTGTGTTAGAGTACGGTATTGTTCTGAATCTGTTCTGTAATAATCTGAGAAATTACCGCTAAGACCTAAACTTTTCATTATCTGTATCATTTCGGCCTCAAGATCATCAAGAGCGGTTGCACATAGTTTTAGGAATTCGCCACGATCTGTTTCATGCATCCTTATGTTGTACTTTTTCTCTGTGTACATCTCAACTGGAAGCCCATTCCTGTCTATGCCTATTGGAAACAGCACGTTTTTGCTTAACATCCTTGCTGTTCTAGCAATCATGTCTATCTGAGTATAGTGAGCTGCTGCTCCAATATGCCACGGTCTTCCGGATGGATAGGGTGGAGGAGTATCAATTACAAAGATATCTCCTTCTGCGTAAAAATCGTAAATTCGTGATTCTTCCCATTGCTTTAGAATCTGTTTTTCAATCTCTGGATTCCAAGCAGTTTCCTTTATCGTTGGTTCCATATCACTATGGCTTTGAAATTTGAGATAGTATGTGAGCCCCTTTGTTATAGCCCTCGTAGATATATACGCCTACAGCTTCTATGTTCTTTGGCATCTTAGGAGCTAGAAGTTTTATTATTTCAGTAGATAGATTTTCTACCGTTGCTTCTCCTTCCAACATGTATGTTGTATCTTTTGGAACTTGAAGATCAAATCTGCCCTTTGGGCCGTCAAATGCAACTTTGTAATGTAGCTCATCTTCTTTTACAAGATATTTTCTGTTTATGAAGAACTTGTGATCTAGAACTGAAATAACTTCCTTTATGATCTTTTTTGCATCACCGAAATCGATAAGTAAATTATTCTTCATCTCTCCTACGAGTTCAACCATCACAGATGATGTATGTCCATGAAGGATTGAGCATTTTTCAACTAACGGCAAAATGTGAGCGTAATCGAATGCAAAAGAAGGATCTTCTATGAATATTGATCCTGTTTGAACTTCTTTTGTCTTGTGGAGGACAATATCCTCAAGTTCTCTAAGTTGAGCAGCGTATTTTGGATGGCCTATTGCGATTATCTTGGTATCTACCAATTCATTTTTGAGTTCTTTATATTTTGCAATGTCTTTTTCGTCATCTATGACCTCAATGAATCCCTTCTCTGTCTTGAAGTCAACGTTGATTCTCTTTCCGTTTTTTAGTGTAATATCATAACCGTATTGATATTGAACTTCCAAGAATGTTAGTATCTCAGCTATTGAAAGCTCTGTCCTGCTTCTGAGAAGATTTCCTTTTCTGTCTATGTATCGAAAATCTGAATCTAAAACAGCAGAACCACTAGGCATTTGAAAAAGTTTGGACTATCGGTATATAAATTCTGTACACGTAGATTTGAATTCATCTTTTATTTCACTAATGAATTTAGGATCTCCGCTAGGTTGATGTCGTTTTGTGTTATTCCTCCTGCATCATGAGTGACAAGGTCTACCCTTATCTTATTGTAAACATTGAACCATTCTGGATGGTGATTCATTTTCTCTATATGAATTGCAGCTCTGCTCATGAATCCAAACGCTTCGATAAAGTCCTTGAAGATGAAATCTTTGTGGAGTTTACCATTTGTTACATTCCATCCAGGAAGATTAGACAACGCCTTTTTAATTTGTTCCTCCGAGAGTTTCTCGAGTGTCATAATTTTTTTCAACGAACCTTATATTTAACTCTCAAGGACAAAAGCTTTGAAAAGCCATAGAATTACAGATATGATGACAAATTTAGAAAAAAAATTAGAAAAACAAATCATTAGGTCGATACAGAATGTGATGGATTCAAAAAAGATTGGAATAGCTTTTTCTGGAGGAGTTGATAGCTCTCTTCTTGCAAAGATTACGACCGACCTAGGTTATGATGTGTTACTACTAACAATTGGATTTGATGATTCGCATGATATTAAATTCTCACAGGATATAGCAACTATGTTAGGCTACAAGCACGTTATAGAAACCATATCTGAAAAAACATTTTCCGAAGTAGCAAAAAGAATTAGGCAGATAATTCAGACTGATAACCTCTCTTGGAACGAAAACTGTATCGCCTTTTATTATGTATCAGAGCTTGCAAAAAAGCATGATATCAAAAAAGTACTCACTGCAAACGGAATAGATGAACTTTTTTGCGGTTACAATTCATACAGGGAAGCAATTGGTCAAGGTGAGAATGCGGTGATAACAATGATGGAAAAGAAACTAGATAATGAAATCGAAATGATGAATGCTGTTAATTCCATTACCTCAGAGTTTGGAATTCATGTTATTCAACCATTTCTCTCAACGAAGTTCATCGAATTTGCAAAGAAAATGCCACTTGATGAAAAAATACACGGTCCAGACGATTTAATAAGAAAGCACATAATTCGTAAACTGGCATTATCGACTGGTATACCAACGTATTCTGCATTCAAAAGGAAAAAGGCATTACAATATGGATCTCTCATTCACAAGAATCTTATGAAGGTCAGGAAAACTTGGAACAAGATCTCCTAACTATGTTGTCGACATTTTTTATTATTTGGCTTGATGCACCAAGATGATTTTCGGGAGAGAAGATATTCTCTATCTCTTCTTCAGTAAGATGAGACGAAATAGCTGAGTCGTTATTTACGGCATCCCTGAAATCCGTACCCTCTTCTGAACAAGTAAATGCTACTCGTTGAATATCTCTATACGCTTCAAATCGTGGTACTCCCTTCTTTATGAGTTCATCAAGCACAAACTCTGCAAAAATTTGGCCCCTAGTGAACTCTAGATTCTGTCGTATTCTGTCTTCATTAATATGCAACTCACTTAGAATTCTTATCATCGTCTCCAACATTTCGTCTATTAGTATTGAACTTGTCGGAAGTATGAACCTCTCATTAGCAGAATTGGAAAGATCTCGTTCATGCCAAAGTGGAATGTTCTCGAATGCTACAGAAATTTGACTACGCAACAACTTTGAAAGTGATGTAACTCGTTCACTCTTCACTGGATTTCTCTTGACGGGAACTGCACTACTTCCTATCTGACCCCTTCGAAAAGGTTCTGAGACTTCATCTATCTCAGTCCTCTGTAGATTACGTATTTCTATGGCTATCTTCTCAAGTGTAGCGCCTATCAAAGCCATGGAAAAAACGTATTCAGCGTATCTCTCGCGAGGAACTATCTGAGTTGCTACATCCGCTGGAAAGAGAGAAAGCTTCTTTGCTACACTTCTTTGGATCTCCAAGGCTTTTGAACCCATCAAAGAACCGGTTCCAACTACACCTAGTGTTTTACACATCATGACTCGTTTCTTAAATTCCTCAATTCTTTCAACATGCTTTGACATCTCAAGTGCCCAATTTGCAAATTTTAAACCAAACGATATAACACTTGCATGCTGACCATGGGTTCTTCCCACAGCAGGAACATTATTGTATTTGATAGCTATCTTAGATAAAATCAAACCTAATTTCGCAACTTTGGGCTCTATGATGCGGATAGCATCACGAATTTGTAAAGAATTACTGGTATCAACTAAATCATTGCTTGTTAAACCATAATGTATCCATGGCTTTGCCGAAGACTTGCATATTTCACTTAATGCTTCTACTAACGCGGCCGTGTCATGATCACTTTTTGCCTCTAACTGTTTGATTCTACTCACAGTAATTTTTCCAGATCTTGCCATCGACGAAATGTTTTGGGCGGCGTTCTTTGGTATCATTCCAACTTCTGACTGCGATTTGGCTACGGCTGCTTCTATCTCTAGCTGATATGTAATTTTCCTCTGTTCATCAAAGATTTCCTTCATCTGCTTAGTTCCATATCGTCCAGCATCAATAGGTGAGATTGGCATAACTGAGATGGATTGTTCTGGGAAAATAAATCTACTTGATGTAGATTGTAGGCTATAACATAGCACTAGTCTTTTATACTGATACTCAACGCAGAGATATGGTAGACACGAAGAAAGAAAGGAAAAATTTGAGTGACAATAACTCAAAATATGAAACGTTAACTCTAGATGTACGAAGTTACACGATTTGTATAGACATACTACAAAACTGATAAAATAGTAATCTAAAAACACTTGTCTTACCCATGATTTAAATTGTGTAGAGATTCCTTTTCTCGCAGAAAGAAATGGGTTCACTGATTCCAAAGAAAGTAGGGAATATGGAATATCGAATAGATGTGGATTCATCTCGAGGTATGAATGTTCCAGTTACGATATACGCAGATGAAGGATTGTTACAAAAGATGCTAACAGATAGAACAATTACACAAGCTGTAAATGTTTCAACCTTACCTGGAGTCCAAAAGCATGTAGTAGTTTTACCAGACGGTCATGAAGGATACGGCTTTCCTGTTGGAGGTGTAGCTGCCATGGATGCTGAGGAAGGAATGATAAGTCCTGGTGGAGTGGGTTATGATATTAACTGCGGTGTTAGACTTATCAAAACAAATCTTGACGAGAAAGATGTTAGGCCTAGACTTAGGGATTTGGTGACAGAGTTATTCAAATCAATTCCATCTGGTGTTGGATCAAAAGGTGCAGTAAAGTTAAGCTCGTCAGATCTGGACGAAGTACTCGTAAAGGGGGTACAATGGGCAGTAGACCACGGTTATGGATCCAAAGATGATGCTGACGTATGTGAAGAAAATGGACAGATAAAAAATGCGGATCCAAGCAAAGTGTCGCCAACTGCACGTAAGCGTGGTTCCCCTCAACTGGGCAGCCTAGGTTCTGGTAATCACTTTCTTGAGGTTCAACGGGTAGAACAAATTCATGATAAAGAGGCATCTGCGAGAATGGGCATTTATAATGAGGGCCAAATCACAGTGTTAATCCACTGTGGTTCAAGAGGCTTTGGGCATCAAGTCTGCAGTGACTATCTTAGAGTCTCTGAACATGCATTTCAAAAATACAAGATTAGACTAGTGGACAGAGAACTTGCATGTGTGCCAAATTCATCAGAGGAGGGAGAATCATATAGAAAGGCAATGTTTGCTGCATTGAATTTTGCATGGAGTAACCGACAGATGATTACTCACTGGACAAGAAAGGCCTTTGAAAGAGTTTTCAAGCAAACTGAATCCGATCTTGATATGAAACTGATTTATGATGTAGCTCATAATATAGCAAAGGTAGAAAACCACAAGATAGATGGTCAGCTGAAATCTGTAGTTGTTCACAGAAAAGGAGCAACAAGGGCCTTTCCTAAGGATAGGGAAGAAATACCACAAAAGTATCGAGATCTGGGGCAACCTGTTTTCATACCTGGTTCAATGGGTACTGGAAGCTGGATTCTCTTAGGAAAGCCACATTCAATGGATCTAAGCTTCGGTTCCACAGCTCATGGTGCTGGAAGAATGATGTCCAGATCTGCAGCAAGACGTAACTTCACTGAAAACCAAGTTCAAAAATCATTAGGTGATAAAGGAATTTTCATCAAAGCTCTTACAAGGGAAGGGGTAGTAGAAGAGACACCGGAGGCATATAAGGACGTGGATGCTGTGGCAAATGTTTCACATGAGCTTGGGATAGCAACCAAGGTGGCCAAGCTTGTTCCTATTGGAGTGATCAAGGGATGACCGAAGAAGACAAAGAGCTAGAACTTTTGAAAGCAAAAAGGTTACTTGAAATGCAAAAAAACATCTCTCAAAGACAAAAGTCTGGATCAAAGGAAACACCGGTAATAACGTTAACCCCTCGTGAAATAGTCGTTAAACAACTTGGGCATAGGGGCCTTGAAGTGCTCGAAAATGCGGAGGTACAATTTCCTGAAGAGACTGGAATTGTAATAGCGAAGCTTGCAGAGCTTATTCAGACAGGAGAGATTACTGAAATAATCGACGGTGGTAAATTACTAACACTTTTTCGATCTTTAGAAATTAGAGTACGTCTACAAACCACCATAAATATTGAACAAGACGGAAAGTTAGTATCTTGGTCTGATAAATTAAAGGCAACTAGTAAGACAGAACCCAGAGAAACCTCCATCGATGAAAATCCCTAGCAAGTATATTAAGTAGGCAAACGATTTTTTTTTGATGCGTTCAGTCAATAGTAAAATTGAATCACTTTTGATTGCAATTTGTGACAGAGGTCTTTTTTTATGAATGGTAAACCAACCATTCTTGAAATTGCAACAACCAAATACGAAACTGATAGAGAACTTGTCTCAATAGCAATGGATAGTCTGCAAACCCTTTGCGGTGCGAAAGATGGCTTTTTAATAAGTAACCCAATGGAAAGATTTGGTTGGGCATTTTTTAAGGTACTAGTTAAAGCCGAGTTGCTATCTGCGATTCAACTAAAACTTGGAGATCAGATAGCACGATCTAAAGGAAAAAAGCTAGAAGAAAAATTTGTAAATTTCATGACGAATTTCTTTGAATACAAAAACGCAAAAGTAAAAGTAAAGCTTTTAGAAGACTAAACCCTTCTTCCTCTTTTGCCGCCTTTCTTTCGAGTTGTATCATGGGGGATGGGAGTTACGTCATCAATTCTTCCTATCTTGAAGCCCCCTCTTGCCAATGCTCTAATTGCAGCTTGTGCGCCAGGTCCTGGAACTCTTGAACCAACTCCTCCGACAGCTCTTACTCTTATGTGAAGCCCAGTGAAGCCTTTGTCATGAGCAGCTTCAACCACCGCAGCTGTTGATTTCATAGCTGCGTAGGGTGACGACTCGTATCTGTCAGCATTAACATGTCTTCCACCGGAACTGATTGCAACAGTTTCGGCTCCGGACAAGTCAGTTATATGAACAATGGTATTGTTATAACTACTGTAAATGTGCGCTACGCCCCATTTATCTTTCGTTTCTTGTTCAGACAACATTTCAAAACTCTTTGACGGGTTTAAAAAACATTAGGATCTAAGATGAACCCAACCACATCTGCCTACAATTTTACTTCTGTTTCTCTCTATGTAGACAACTCTTTTGCCACTTGTAACGTAACCTATCTCATATAGTGGTGTCTTGGATCTTTGCGCAATATTCCTGACCCTATGCAGGTTTCTTGGAGGTACCGTAGCAACTATTTCATATTCTTCCCCACCGCAAAGGACAAGGTCAGCTAAATTCATTTTATTTTGCCTTGCAAAATCAACCACATCACGTTCCGTAGGAAGATTAATTATCACAAATCGTTTCTGGCTTTGTTTACTCATGTCATTTAGTGTAATGGAAAGTCCATCACTTGAATCCATAGAGGAAGAAAAATATTTTGCAGCTTTTAAGCCAAATTCAAGCCTAGGAGTTGGCATGAAAACTCTCTCTTTACATTTCTTTATGAACGGGGCATTGGCAGATACCCTATCTAAGATAATTTTTAGCCCCGATGAACAGTAGCCAAAAGGACCGGATGTTACAATGATGTCGCCTGTCTTTGCACCTCTCCTCATTGGCATCTTTCTCCCTGCGCCTAACATAGAAACCTCAATAATGATTTCTTTTCCTTCATTTACATCTCCTCCTACTATTCGTATGCCAAATTCTCTGGATGATCTTGCGAAACCGTCTGCTAATTCGTTTACTTTACCTACGCTAAATCCTCTAGGTATTGCTAATGAAATCGTAGCATACTGAGGCTTGATTCCTTTACAGGAAAAGTCGCTTACGCATGCAGCGAGGCTTTTTCTTGCTATTTCTTGTAATCTCATGCCACGAGGAACATCAGTACTTTGAACTAGCATGTCAGACTTCATAGCAAAGTTAGTAGTAGCTATTCTAAGTATCTCTAAATCTTCGGGTACAAAGCTTGATTTCTTTCCAAAACGTTGTTGAAATAGCTTAATAATTTCTGCTTCGTCTGGCTTCTTCATAGCTTTTCTTGACCAATTTAGAAACTTGTTTTTTGATAGACTTTACCTTATTCAAATTGTTAGACTCTACTGATATTCTTATGACGTGCTCCGTATTTGATTGTCTAACAAGTGCCCAACTATCTTCGTCTATTATAGACTTGACACCATCTGTTGTTATTATCTCGCTAAATTGCCTTTCCATTTTCTTTAATAAAATCTTCATTGTTTTTTTATGGAAACGAGAGTCGACATTCACTTTGGATCGAAGCTGAAAATACCCTTCCATGAATCTTACTATCTCATTGAATTGCCTAGTTCCTACCATAGAAGCTATAAGACCACTTGTGAGCAATCCATCTCTGCACATGTTGAACTTAGGTAAAATGAATCCAGCACTGCTTCCTTCTCCTCCTGCTTGAGAATTTGTCTTTATCATTAAATCTACAACGTTAGCTTCTCCAACTTTTGATCTCTTGACACGTCCTCCTTCTTCTCTGATAAATTTCTCAATTGCAACACTGGTATCTATGCTGAGAACGATTTTTTTGTATCTCATTTCAAGAACTTTTGCAATTCCTAAACCTAAAGTTACATCAGGTGCTTGTTTTCTACCATCTTTTACTACTACAAGTCTATCTCCATCTAGATCAAAAGCGAATCCTATGTCGGATTTTTTTGAGGCCCGTACCAGATCTTGCAGTCTGTCGTAGGTGGGATCAGGTCCACGAGAGGCTTCTCCGGGCTTTTCATTTATTGTTTTAACCTTACATCCTAACCTTTTGAACAGCTGTGGCGCTACTTTGAAAGCAGCACCTCCTCCTACATCAAGAGCAATTCTTGGGGCTGCCCTCAGATTTCCGATTAAATCTACCGCCTCGTCTAAATAGTCTGAGTTAGTTTCTAATTCAGTACCAATTTTCTCTTTAGAAAAAAGCCTTTCTTTGATCATGTATCGTAGTTCTGACTCGTTAACCCCTCTTCCTTCTACTATGAACTTCAGTCCATTCCATTCCATAGGATTGTGAGATGATGTTATGATTAGTCCAGCTCCGTATTTTCTTGATTCCCTGAATACTACTGGTGTTGGAGCAACACCCAAATTGTAAACTTCAATACCTCTCTCCATCAAAGAAGCTACTGCTATATTGGATAGCATATTACTTGATGGTCTAGTATCTGAAGCCACAACACATTTTTTTGATTTAATGAGACGTGAAAAATTTCTACAGTAGTAAATGACGTCATTAAGATTAAGATCATTTCCAAAAATTCCACGAACTCCAGAAATTGATACCTTCAACGAGTCCAAAGCACAAAGGCTTTTTATAAACTCTGATGACATTGCGAACCAATGCCTCGATAGCTCAGCCTGGTAGAGCGAACGCCTCGTAAGCGTTAGGCCGCGGGATCGAATCCCGCTCGAGGCTTATATCAAGTTACATAATCACAAAATAGTTTGTAGTTGAACAGAGTTACGTTACGACAAAATTTGCAATGATTCAAAATCTTTTACTGTCATCATTTTGTTCATCAAGAGTTTCTATATCAAGTTCAAGTTCTTTTGCCAATCCCTTCCACCATGCCAAGATTTCTGTCACGTCCACTCCCCTCTGACATAAACCAATTTACACCTTTATAGATCTGTCGGTTGTTTCATCGTAGTTTTATTATAAAATATTATGAAATTAGATTTTGAGGAATAACAGTCAACCAAAAATGTACAATCCATTAAATTTCTAATCTGAGACATTTCAAGTCTTACGTTTTGAAAAATTGTTCTAAAATAGAGGAAAAGAACAACAGCTGCTTATAGTTCGAGTCCAAAAGAATCTGCAAGACTCTGGAATTTCTCGTACGACTCCAAGTATTGCTTACCTTTTGGAGTGATAACAAAGGTATTCTTGCCGTCGTATTCAATCTTGTTTAATAGGCCAGCGCCAGTAAGATTTTCTATAAATTTTGAAAGTCTTGAATGTGATAAATTAGCCTTTGTTAAAAGTGCTGTTATGTTAATTCCATTTACACCACTTTCCTCAGTGACAGTAAGCAAATCTCTCACTATTTGCATGCTAGTTCTATACGTAACCATGCTCAGTGAATATATTGGGTGGTGATATAAGGGTATTACTCATTATTGTTTTCAGACATGCAGATATTCGAGGGATCATATTAGAAGGGATTTTATGGCTTTTTACTATTTGAATAACGTTGGATTTTTCTTGTGTTGAGGGATGTTCCAATTGTTGTATTGAGAGAGAGTATTATCCAACGGTAGAATTTGGAAAAGTGGGGGTGTTAGTATTGCCAGAGGAAAAGAATGGAATCGAACTTCTAGCAAAAAAACATGATATCAAAATCAACGTTCTTCCTAGGATAGGAATATCATACAAGGAATCCAATAAGCCTGACCAGATCCTTGCTTATCAGCTAATGGGAAGCGAAAAGAATGGTAACACATGCCCATTTCTTGACACAGAAAGTAATGAAAGGTCTCCTCATGGAGGATACAAATGCAGAATATATGAAAATAGACCCATTGCTTGCCGTGCATATCCTATAATAGAAAGTTCTCCAATCATCTTGGACCCAAAATGCAAATTTTGTGAAACTTGCAATGTTCCTTCTGGAAACATAAACTCTGAGCTGGAATCTTTAATCGAAATTAAAGGAAAGATAAAAACGAACGCCCCCTACGTGTTAAGATATGCTACAGGTATTGGTGACACAGAAAATAAAAATCTAGTAAAAACTGGTTGGTTCTTAGTTTGATCTATTGACTCTTTCATGACTACCAGGATAATACTCAGAAATTTTTTTGGAGTAGCACTTGCTACATAAAGGACCTTTTATGTTCCAAGTTTCCATCGGACGGTATACATGATCTAAAGGACCATTACATAGCGAGCATCTTTGTGTTTCTCCCAAATTGATAAAGTTCGTCGTTTTTCGTTATAAAAATCATGTTAAATACTACCGCAAGTACAATAAGACCGCGGTAGAATGGATGGCTAGATGTGGACCTCCTGCAAGAGACCTATCGGTCACCCTTCTGCCGCAAATCTAAACCAAAATCCTAAAAAAGATCTTGGACTACCCTTTGGATAACGCTGATCTCTTCTTCTTCTTGTTTCATCTTCTTCTCAATAACCCGGACCATTGAATCTTGCCACACGTGATGTGAGAAGAAATTATGGTAAGTATTTGCAGCAATCATCTCATCGTCTACTACCGTATCCTCTAGAAACTTAGTCACTACTGTATCTGTGAGCTTTAGGATTCTTTGATTTAATTTAATACTCTTGAATATAGGTTCTAATTTTGAGACATCCTCCTTGAAATCACCTTTAGTAAGTAAAATCTTCTCATGAAGGATCTTGAAATAAACAGCAACAAAAAACAGAGTAGCATATCTCTTAGTCTTGTGACCGCCTTTCTTACCATAGTTCAATACCTTCTTTGCATACTCTTTTACAAGATACGGGAATAATAGAAGTCGATAGTCATCTTTCAACTTCTCATTGAACACTTCATCATACTTACTTCCCCTCGGTAAAAATTGAGCGGGTGAACTATATGCTTCAGTAGGACGTTGCTCTATTCCTGCTACAAATGCCTGAATTGCGTCTTTTGCTACTATTACTTTCTTGTGATTATCTGGTAGATACTTGTTGTATAGATGGTCTCCCACAAACTCGCTTTGCTGGGATTTTGTTTTACTATCGAATGAACCTGCCTGTATTTCGTAAAAATAACGAAGGTTCTCCATCTGAGATTTGATGGATTTGTGAAAATCCATCAAAGATACTAGATCTTTTCCTCTTACTGCATTCTGTGAATTTCTGTATTTTGTTATGTTGTTTTGGTCAAGCTCATCTGCAGCTTTGATGATTGTTACCGTTATACTGCCTTCTAGATTATGCGTACGCCTCGCATGATCCAATACTGAGTTTGATGTCTGAGCGCCATTTACTATCTGAGGTGAATGCAACGCTATGGAATTGTCCTCTAATTCCTCAAAATCATTTACTACTATTGTTATTCCGTTATTGTAATAGAAGAACTTGTGCGGCAACTCTTGCAAAGTTTCTCGTAGACCTTTGTTTACCGTTGTTTTGAATTGCATCCATTGTCTGATGTTGGATTCAAAAACATAGTCTCTATTCTTGGTAACGAAATTGGTCAGTTCTCTCAGCTTTAAAATACCCAGTAAAGTATTCTGGTATCTAAGTTTACATTCAAGCCTAATCGATGCCTTCTTGCCAGCAGCTGGTTTCTTGATTCGATCCCAGAGTTTTTGTATGATTATTCCTATATCATAGATTTCAATAGAATCATAGTTATCGTTGTCCACTTTCTGGTCGGTCACATATACACACTCGATTTTCAGATTCTTCTCCCGAATTTGAGTGACCAAATGAGCAAGTTCTGGACGCATTTTCGAAATATCTTTATTTTGAAGCCTCTTGACATCTTCTTTGAATTTTGTTATTGCTTCAATAGAATGAGAACTACCATACTTTGATTGAAAAAGATAGATTTTATCCTCGGAAAAGTCTACTGGTAGATAAGCATCAATTCCAAGATCATTAGGTCCATCAATTATTGCATCAGTAGCATCATCTTCAGTTGCCTCAAACACTCGTGTCAACACCCATTGCAAAAAGTTATGACCTTTCTCGATTTCATTCTGACTACTCTCTGCATATTCTTTAATACTATCTCTGATATTTTGGGCAAATCCTTCAAGGGGTTGTCCATTAGTATTTTGTAGAGAAAGAGATCGAGCGCCTGGTATGTATTCTAACAATCCATTACTTCTTTCAACCAAATTGATTTGAGTACAAGGTGGTCTATTTAGAAAAGTTGGTTATTATGATATAATCAAGGTGAGGAAGGGATTCGAACCCCTATAAATTCGCTCTGCAGGCGAACGCATAACCACTCTGCCACCTCACCGCGATCAAAAAAGTTTTCAATGAGCAATTAAATGTTTTAGATCAGAACTTTGCAAACTGCTTTGAAGCCAGTCTGACATCTTCCTCCCTGATCGTTTTCCTTCCTGCATGCACAGACATTTCCACGGCGCTTTTTGCAATTGAACCGCCAATTTCTTCCAATATCCTTCTCAACTCGATAGCAGATTCATCGCTAACTCGTTCGGCTCCTGCCTTTTTCAAAATTCTATACATCACGGAGAGGCCAAATTCGGACGCTGTCATATTCTAATTTTAAGGACCCATGATAAAAGACTTTGAGTAGAAAAAAACTAATCAAGGATCGATTTATACACACTATTTTCTTGCTAAAGTATTAGTTATGAATTGGCTTACTGATGCCCACATTCATTTGACTGATCCTGAATTCGAATCAGATATGCAGTATATACTGACAGGTATGGACAAGATGAAAATAAGAGCATGCTGTGTCTCAGTAGACTATGCAAGTTCATTGTTAACACTTGAATTAAGCAAAAGAAGTCGTTTGGTTCAATCTTTCGTCGGTCTTCATCCCGAGAAGGCTAATGAAGATTTAGAATCAATGACAGAATTAATAGAAAACAACTCGAAACGAATCTCTGGATTAGGTGAAATCGGACTTGATAAGATATATGCCTTGGATGATGCTGGTTTCCATAGACAACTTTTTGTTTTCCATAAAATGCTTTCGCTAGCTGAGAAATTAGGTAAACCTGTGTCCATACACTCTAGGAAAACGCTTGATGAAATATTTTCTACCCTTTCATCGTATTCTCTGAAAGGAATTCTACTGCATTGGTTCGCAGGTAGCAAAAAGCAACTAGATAAAGCCATGGACTTGGAATGCTTTGTTTCTTATGGACCCGCAATGATTTATTCTCATGATAAGCAGATTCTTCTAACTCAGACAGATCTTAACAAAATCTTGCTTGAAACTGACGGACCAGTGAGATTTTCGAAATGTTTTGGATCCAAAACAACACAGATAACTTTTCTTCCTAGCGTTCTCTTTTGTGTATCTCACGTACTCCATAGATCCTATGATGAAATGCTAGGTATTTTGGAAAACAACTCAAATTCGTATCTGGGAGTATAGGTATAAAAAACCCCCTTACCATTCGAAAATGTGAATAGAATCAGGCGAATTTCCACAGAGCTATTATCTTCTTATAGAGTAAAATTTGGCACTGATTTTCAAGAAAACAAGAAAGCACTAGACGAAATAGCAATAATCAGGTCCAAAGGGCTCAAAAACGAAATAGCAGGCTTCATAACTTCTTACCTGCGAAGAGAGCTTGAGGAACAGAAAGAAAAGGAATCAGAATCTGCAGCTCACACAGAATCTATTCGTGAAGCCGAAGAAATAGAAGAACAGATACTAAACTAACCAGAAACGACTTGTCAAAAATTCAATATAAAAGGGGTTTACTGTCTTAAGATATGATAACAGTCAGATTTCTTGGAGGCGCTAGAAAATTATTTTTACGTGATAAACTGGTCGTGGAAGAAAACTCCATGTCAGTATCCAACCTGCTAAATTATCTTCAGAAGACTGTTAAGAATCCGCTATCCCTTGATGTAAAAAATATTCTTGTTGTAGTAAATGGTATAGATTCTTCAGCCTTGCAAGGTCGGAATACTAATCTTAAGGATGGAGATATGGTAACCATAATTCCACTAGTACATGGAGGAAGTATGAATAGAAAGCGGTTCACCATTATTAACATGAGCGCAGAACTGATGCGACTGAAAAAAATGGCAGACGATCCAATTAGATTTCTTGAAATATTACGTGAGAAATATACTGATCTCATAATTCAAGGTATTCAGGCTGATTATGTACTTAATCTTGAACACGCAAAGAGGGTTCTGAGTGTATCGTTTGCTGCTCAAAGGGCCTGTCTACTACTTTCCAATAGAATGGAAATTGATATTCTAATGAGATTCACATGTACAAGGCAGATTAGTATTGCTATTGCTAAAGGAGGCCTACGAAAAGGCATGGATTCTATTCTTGTAGTAGTCGGAAAAAGATCATCTGCCGATGAACTTTTCAGAGAAATAAAGCACATGCTGAGAAGTAATTGGACTTTTGAGAATAACTCAAAATTCATCCAAAAAGAATTTGCAATAACTAGGAGGGAACTTGGTTGTATAATATCAAAGACTCCACTTGAGGATATACTGACAGAAAGATCAGCTATTTTACTCCATTGAATCACGTTTCAGCTTTAGAGTGCTCACTATGTCACTCTCTCTGAGCACAGATGTGCCAGCAGTTTTCCCAAGAATCTGAACAATTACATTCCAATCGAATTTCTCTAATGATACCTTGTTTTGAATACTCTTGGCAATGGAATCTATTACCTCTTTTGATGACAACGCTGAGCCTCTCTTCTCGATAGTTATTCTATAAGTATCTGTCCGTTTCATCATTTTTGTATGGTTTTGTACAGATCTTACTATGTTCTCTGTATCGGTTTCTGTGGTTTCTTGAATTGGTATGAATCTATGACAATATCTAATACTCCAAGGCTCGTCAATAATTTTCTTTTTAATTTCTCTGACGATCATAAAAGGATCTAGTATGGTAATCACAGTAATAATTCCAGAAAAAGGTGTGATCTCCACCCTAGGGACAACATCCTCAAAATCGGCTAGAATTTTCGAGATCTCATTAGAAGCCTCTTCCTCAAGGTGTCTGCTGCATGTTATGATTAGATTCAAACTACAGTCGCTAATTCCTTCTCTTTTACTTTGCCTTCTCGTATTATCTTCAATTGGTTGCCAGCAACTTCAACAACGGTAGATTCGCCGGGATCAGAAATCTTTCCGGCGTCAAGAAGCACATCGTAGCCTGAAAATTTATCACGTATTAGTTTTGAATCGTTGAAAGGAGGAAGACCAGAAAGATTTGCACTAGTCCCGACGAGTAACTTACATTCCTTAAGAACTGATAATGCGCAGGGATGATTGGGAACTCGTACCGCAATTTTACTTTCGAGATTTAAAGAATTTCTAATTTGCTCTTCTTTTACTTGTAGAATCAGTGTCACGGGTCCTGGCCAGAACTCGTTTGCTATTTTTTCTGATAGTTTATCAAAAAAAGCAATCTTCGCGATATCTTTTTTGGAATAGCCAAGAACTGGAAGTTGTTTTGTTTTTTCCCTGCCTTTTATCTTGTATACCGTTTTGACCGCTTCATGATTATAAGGGTCACATCCTATACCATACACAGTATCAGTAGGTATTACAACAACACCACCCTTCTTTATTATAGCCAAGGCCACTTTGATCCCATCCTCATTACACTGCACAATCACAGATCACTTTGATGGAATCTAGTAAATTATCTCTTGTTATAAAAATGATATATGATTGGATGACATTCTATTGACTATGGATGAAGAAATTCCCCAATGTAAATGTACACCGGGTGGAAAGACCTATGTAAATGAAGACGGTATGAGCATCTGTGTTTTATGCGGTGGTTGGATAGGACCATCTACGTAGAAGTGATTAATATTAACATGAAAACTGTAAATCCTTTATAGGAAATATTTTCTGTTAGTGCTATGTCTGACGAATTTGAGAATGATTTTGAGGATGAGTTTGATGATGATGTGGGGGATGAATACGGCGAAGTTGAAGATGACGAAGACAGCTAAATTCTCAATCCAAAGGATTCAGCAAACTCTCTAAAACCACGATAGGCCTGTAGAAACTCTCTTCCTCTCTCGCTAATTCTATATTTGCATGCCCTTTCTGACGTTGTCTGCTCTATGAGGCCTTGTTGCACAAGCATTTCCAAGATTTTTGAAAGCCTACCGTAAGAAACATTTGCTTTTCGTATCAGGTAAGTTACATTAGCACCCGACTCGTCAGGCGCTTCATCCCTAGTAGTAGCAAGTATGTCGCCTATTATACTCATGTGTGTTCTATACGTTGCTGCCAAACCGTACACCTCTTAGGGGGGCTTGAGAAATCGGTATGAATAATGCTCCTAATCCAGCGATTTTTGTGGAAATAGAAATGAAGTAAAGTACTGATTTCGGGAAAACGGCTGAATACCATCCAAGAAATTCACCTAGGGCAAGTAAACCTAGACCTGTTGCTACGAAAATGGTGCTAGTTTTCCTGTTCTCCATATATGACATTACAGTCTCAATTGTCCCATATACCAATAGGATAAAAGAAATTGACCTTATAATATGCTCAATTGAATTACCTGGTATAATGAAAAGGGGCATTGTTATGGATTTGAAATATCTTGATTTTGGGAAGAAGGACTTTATACCATGAGAAAAAGCAATGAAAAAGTATCCTACTGTCTGAATTCCCAAGCCGAGTGTTTGAATCCACACATCGATCTTTACGTAATTTAGCACAAAAGATTCTACGAGATAACCAAAACCAACAACACCAAATCCTATGCTGATTGAAAAAAAGGCAATATTTAGTCTGAATAGTGTTGGACTCCCAGTGTTCTTGAATCCTATATATGCAAAAATTCCTAGTACAAGTCCAACTACAAAACCTAATAAGTTGAGAGCCGTTTCAAGTGCAAATTCCAACTATGCGCACTAGCCTCTGAAATTAATTAAGTCTTACAGTGGATTTTTTTCTACCATTCATCAAGAGTTCCAGCTGTAGTGCCTTCATTATCTTTAGCGTAATCTCCCAAAATATCGGAGTACCTGGTATCTTTGTAGGCTATGAACTTCACGTACTCTCCATATGTCATGTCAAGAGAACAGTGCGAACACTTAACATATGAAAAATCGTCCCCAAGCTCAGCTATCTCCTCGCACCGGGGGCATTTTACTTTCATACGTATATCTTGTACTTCAATCCTAATATCTCTTCTTAAAAGAATAAATTGCTACGCTCTACTTGTCTTGCTATGGCAAGAGCGTGCACAAAATGCAAGAAAGAAATTCCTGATAACATTGATCTTGACCCTATTGCAGCCGCATATCCTTGCTGTAATGAATGTTGGTCTGAATGGAAGCAATACAGAATCATGGTTATGAATGAAATGAAACTTGATATGTCAATGCCCGAACACAGAAAGGTGCTCAAGAGATATGAAAAGGTCTTTGTAGGTGTCATGACCCCCGAAGGTGACGTTATAAATTTTGCAGATGAAAATCAGAGAAAACCAGACAAGCCTTTCTAGACTCCTAATTCCTTCCTAGCCCTATCAGGAATGGTTAGACGGATTTTCTTTCTAGAATCTTCGTCAAGTGACATAATTATTCTTCTAATACTTTCTGAAAGTATTGCCTTTTGTTCTTTCGATAATGACATATATATTTCGAATATCCCATCAAGATGAAACAACACTATCTTTTCGGGGTGATCTACAATCTCTGTTATGTAGTTTGAAAACATGATTGTTCGCTGTTCCTCTGACAGGTTACATAAGATCTCAAGCCATGTCTTGAACAACGTTGAGAACTTGTCAAACTGTATTGTGGGTCCAGCTTGTAATGCGTTATTTATGATCTCTCTTCTGTCTTTCTGAGGCATTGAAAAAAATTCTGATAGTCTTTTTAGTAAGATCGGTTTTCTTAGAAATTCGGGCAGACCTGCTAAATTTACTATGATATTTCCTGCGTAATTTGGCTCAGACATACAAAACTTGGAGCAATTCCTCTACACTAAAATTGTATTGTTAAGATTTGGCTTAAATATGTCCACTTACGCTTTCCCTCTATGACTTCTATAGTTATTGTAGGTGGTTTTTATGGTGATGAAGGTAAAGGAAAGATAGTTTCCTATCTTGCAATGAAAGATAATCCTTCAATAGCGGTTCGAGGTGGTGCAGGCCCTAACGCGGGTCATACTATAGAACATAACAACAAAAAATACAAAGTGAGAATGTTGCCAAGCGCATTTCTGAATCCTAGTACAAGATTGCTAATAGGACCAGGCGTCGTAGTCAGTCCTGATATTCTTCTTGGTGAGATACAGGAATTCGGAGTAAAAGATAGGGCTTTTGTTGATTATCAATGTGGTATAATTGAAGAATCTCACAAGACATCTGATTCACAAAGGAGGTTAAAAGAATCCATTGGTAGCACCGGTACAGGAACAGGTCCTGCCAACGCAGATAGAGCAATGAGAACTTTGAAGCTAGCAAAGGACATTGAATCTCTCGCACTGTATCTTGATGATATTCCTAACGCAATTAGTTTTGCACTACAAAGAAAGGAAAAAGTTATTGTGGAGGGAACACAAGGGACTTTCCTCTCACTCTGGCATGGCACATACCCCTACGTGACATCAAAAGATGTTACCGCATCAGGAATATGTGCCGATGTAGGAATTGGACCTAAGAGCGTTGATGATGTTGTGATTGTTTTCAAATCGTACGTTACCAGAGTAGGGAAGGGGCCACTGAAAGATGAGATTAGCCCGGAACAGGCTGTAGCAAAAGGGTGGCAGGAAGTAGGTACTGTTACAGGAAGACAAAGACGTGCAGCGGAATTTGATTTTGAGCTGGCCAAAAGAGCAATCATGCTAAACAGTGCAACTCAAATCGCCCTTACCAAACTAGATGTTATATTTTCTGAATGTGCACATATGCAATCATTCTCTGATCTAAGCTCGCCTGCAAAATATTTCATAAAAACTATTGAGGATCAGCTAAAAGTACCGGTAACTTTGATTGGTACTGGACCCGATGTAAATGACATTATAGATAGAAGAGAGTAATAAGAATAGTAAACGACTACTTTTAATGTGGATGATCTTGGAGGAAATCTATGATAAAGCTTCCATACTACATAGAAATTTACAATACAACCGAGTTTTCCAGACTAGTCTGTGCTCTAGAAAGAATTCCACGCACCTCCTTCTCATTTAATCTTGATGGACGAAATGTTGTTTCTGTGCAGATGGATGTTCTAAAGGAACGACCAGTAAACTATTACGTTCCAACCAATAAAACCGGTCACTATCTTTCATATGGACTTAAAACAGACAAGGAAGATTGTGATATTGTAAATACAATAACAAACCCTACATATCTTTATTCTCCAATTGTAAAGGTAAAATCATTACCAAACACACTCAAACCAGAATCTAACGTGGATCAAGATATAATGTATGAACCGCTTGAACTAGAGGATCTTACCAGTTTGATAAAGCTAAGTTATGGATTTGAAGAATCACCATTCCCACTATTCGCTTTCTCACATACAGGAAAATGGTTTGTAGGATTGTTTATGAACTTTAACGAGTCTGACGATAGTTCTTACTTTTGTCACGTCAAGCTTGACTACGAACCGACGAAACCATTCCTGAAATACTCTAGTAAGGATGGAACTGAACCGACTTTCGTAAATTCCATAAGTGATCATGGTTACTCCTATCTTAAGGTAATAAAGCTAAAAGACAAACATCCTCTAGTCAAACTATGATCGATTTCAGAAAACGGATGAGAGCTTCTTCGTCAGGTAAGAGCTTGATAATTCTGGCAAACGATTTGGACGAAAATAAAGTGGATAAATTGGAAAGTAGAACGTTGACGAACATCAAAACACTGAACAAATATCTTTGTGCCATAAAACTTAATTTTCATGTAATCTTACCGTTGAGTAAAACAAGTCTTACAAAAATAAATCGGGCTGCACATGATGTAGGTTTACAAACAATAGCGGACATAAAACTAAATGATATTGGAAACACAAACAGAGTTGCTATAGAAAGATTATGGGAATGCGGGTTTGACGCAGTAATAGTCAATCCTATAATGGGACCGAAAAACTTGAAAGAATTAGTTGAAACCTCTCACAAGGATAAGCACGGAGTAATCGCTCTTGTTCATATGAGTCATCGTGGAGCAAAACTTGGTTACGGGCTAGGAGTAAGAGATCCTATCACTAGCCAGATGTTGATCCTTCATGAACTATTCCTGAAATGGTCATACTTACTGCATGTAGATGGGGTCATAGTTGGGGCAACTGTTCCGGAATTAATTACGTCATGTAACAAGAAAATAAAAAGTCGTTGTGAAATTTACTCGCCAGGTGTCGGAACTCAGGGTGGCGATCCTAAAAAAACGCTGGATGCGGGGGCTGATTATCTAATTATAGGTAGAACTATTCTTAATTCAAACGATCCCATTTCTGAAGCAAAAAAACTCCAAAAGCTAACTCTCAAATCCTAAATCTCTGACTTTCTTCAGTAAATTTTGAGCAGTTTTGTAAGTTAGCCTCTGCAAGGCATCATTAAATTTGAGCCAAATGAAATTGAGATGTTCGTGCGAAAGCTTCACATGGTTTGTTGTCGTTCTTGCTAAGAAGAAAACGACTTCCTTGTGAACCAATTCACCATCTCGTTGATAATAATATTCTACCGTGTTCTCAAAACCTTCCACAAAGCTAACATCTGATATGCTGGTCTCCTCTTTAATTTCGCGCAGAACTGTTTGTTTTAGCGTCTCTCCCTTCTCGATATTTCCCTTTACAAAATCCCAATGGCCAGAAGGATAATTCAAAAGTAAATAGAGATTTCCTGAAGGTGATTCCTGGTAAAGAATTGCTCCAGCAGATCTTTCTTCTAACATGTTTCCAGAAGAAATTACTTTCTCAAGTATTTCTTTCTTCTATTTACCTAACCTACGGCCTCTTTTTTGATATGTCCTAATAGCTCTCATAAGGTCGATTTTTCTAAATTCAGGCCAATATACATCCATAAAAACAAGCTCACTGTAGGCACTTTGCCACATCAGAAAACCACTAAGCCTTTTCTCACCAGAGGTCCTTAATATCATATCCGGGGACGATTGAGGAAGATGGGAAGTATAAAGACACGACTCTATTACCTCTTTGTCTATGTCGTTTACATCAAGTGAGCCTTCCTTGATTTTATACGCAATTTTCTTTACCGCGTCTACAAGCTCATTCTGACCCCCGTATGCTATTGCTATATTCAGATAATGATCGTCGTAATCTTTTGTCACCGTTTCGAGTTTGTTTAAAATTTCTTTTAGAAAATCTGGCAACAGTTCAACACGTCCGATTGCTTTTATCCTCATACGATTTTTATGTATTCTGGGATCATTGTATAATTTGTATAATCGACTATTTATCAAATCATAAAGATAGTCTAATTCTTCATCATTTCTATTCATGTTTTCCACAGACAGAACATATAGCGTGATTATCTTGATATTTAGCTCTTCACACCAATCCAGAAGCTTTTCTACTGCATCAGCACCGCGAAAATGACCGTTTACTCTTAAAACGAAATTTCTCTTTGCCCATCTTCTGTTTCCATCTAAGATTATTGCAATATGTTTTGGCATGTCTCCACCCCGTATTTCCTTTTCAAGCCTTTTGGAGTAAAGGCTATAAAAACCACCCAACTGAAGAGCTTTTTCTTTTATTCGGATAATACCTCGCCACCCTTCTTCCTTCTGTATTTGTGGAAGAGTAGTGACGCTGATATCAGTATTACTGCAAGACCGCCTATTAGTGGTGGGATGAGAGTGAATGGACTCTCGTCCCTTGTCATCACCGTAGTGAACTGTGAGACTATGGGATAAAGGGTAATGAGTGCTATTATTCTCAATATGTCAGTAATTGATCTCATACTTCCCTTGAACCAACTGCTCAACAATGATCCTCCGAACATGCAACCTATTCCCATCCAAAGAAATGGCAACATTCCTGACACGAATAAGCCGACCGTTTTTTTATCCATAACTAACTTCAATATGTTGTCGGGTTTTGCTGAAGTTATTTCTGGATTCACTGCAGCAAGTCCAGCGGTTAACGAAGCCAATATCAGAAGAATTCCTGCTACTAGAGTGAAGATCCTTATGAAT
This sequence comes from Nitrososphaerota archaeon, assembly GCA_005877205.1. GTDB lineage: Archaea > Thermoproteota > Nitrososphaeria > Nitrososphaerales > Nitrosopumilaceae > Nitrosotalea. The sequence continues at coordinate 7,880 of VBPL01000036.1, read as the reverse complement.
CCGGCAGGTGTAGGTTTTGTCCAATGAGACCAAGCTCTATCAACATCAAAAGCTCTTATCAGAAATGCCCCACCAAGGATACTAACCAAGACCGCAAAAATCTCTCTGGTCATACCAATGACAGTTGCAATTCCGCCTATTAGCAACAGAATACCTGGAACTCCTAGGAAGAACTTTGAATATTTTGAATCAAATGCAATGGCCTTCAGATATCTTCCCAATACTGCATATGAATATTCTACGCTCCTGCTTACTCGCATAACAACTCTTTTAACTGATACGACAGGCAAAACATTCTGAATTATTGGAATTACACTTTCATCATCTTCCCCATCAGATACAATAACTGCTCCGTTTGCAGAAAATTTTTCTATTATATTTTTTACTTGGGAAACAATTTTTTCATCGCCTTGAACTCCTTTATTTTCTGTACCAGATATTATTGCAACCTCTGCCTGGTATCCCTTACTCACTAGATCCTCAAACGTCTTTACAGCGGCAAAAATTGAATTTGAGTCTGCATCTTCTGGATCTTCGAGAGCTAGTCGTTGAGCAGCATCGATACAAGCATTTCTTCCCACAACTGGTGTGGTAACACCAGCTTTGCTTCCAATATCATCATCTCTGTCAACACAAACCACCAATAATCTACTGGTCTTTCCCTCAGTTGATTCTTTCTGTAAATTAGCTTCCTTAGTTGACATGTATATACAAAAATCGTACTTCCTATTAATTAATGTAATTTCTATCTGATCTAACAACAATTAAAGAAGACTTTGACTTGAACCTTAGGAAACTGAAACCTCTCACGGATGCGTCTCATTAGACTTTATAACCAACGAGTCAGACTCTTTCTTTAAAGAGTCGATTTTCGAAATCTCATCGTTCAAATCAGCCGGAGACATTCCACCTTTAATCCTTTTTGCCAATGAGATGGTCTCTGTTAAATATTCGTTATACTTTTCGAGAGATTCATCATAGTTGAGATAACTCTCCCTCCATTCTACCGGTGGGTTACTTTCTATTAGTTCCGTTATGAGAGATGTAATTTGTGTTGATGAGATCTGAGCCTTGCCAATAAAGTCATCAGGAGACATGGTCTTATCTAGCAATTCCTTGAAGTCCGATGCCATCTCTGTTGCAACTAATACATGTCGTTCTTTTATGCTCTCAAGTTCACTTTTATAGTCTGAAACAACAAAGGATGAACCTCTGTTCTGAGGTACGACCCATACGACGAAACTCGCAGCTCCTATGGTAGCTAATATTACGGCAGTAACAAGAATACCCTTTCTAGTTACCATTTAAATGACTCATTTTAGGGCTTTTAAAAGCATAACTCAGTGACAATTTGATGATTCAAAAGGTCAATTTGTTAATTTCTCCAAGTTGGATCACTTCAAAGTAAGAAATATCAACAAATTGTATAATTTTATAAAAATTCTTCATCGAAGACCTGAAAAGGTTAGTGTAAAAATTTAATGGCCTCTAGCGTATAGTGAAATAATTTTTACAGCGCCTTGCTAAATACAACTTCCTTCGTAAAAAGTTGAAATGACTCAAGCATACTGCGTAAAATGCAGGAAAAAAGTCGATATCGCAAATCCAAAAGAAGTTAAGCTAAAGAATGGCCGACCTGCGGTAAAGGGGACATGCCCAAAATGTGGCACTAACGTCTTTCGAATAGGAAAGTCTTAGGGACCACTTTCTCCTTTTTTGGAGTAAATCAATATAGGTAGCGTTGCTCAGACTAGTTGAGTTGGCAAAAAGCGAATACGAAAAATTGCTTAAAAAAATACAAGATAAGGTATCTGAAACAAGAAAAGTCTCCACTTCTAGGTTTGAACTTCCTAAGGTGGACATTATGTGGCAGGGAAACAGGACATTCTTTAGAAACTTTGCTGAGTTTCCCAAGATTCTGCGAAGAGATCCTGAAAAGGTTCTTCAATACTTATCAAAAGAATTTGCTACTCCTGCACAATATACAGGTGATAAGGCTGTCTTTGTAGGTAAGAAAGAACCACATGAATTCACTTCACTATTGGCAATATATCTAAAGGAATATGTGGAATGCCCAACCTGCAAAAGCCCTGATACAAGGATTGAGAAGTTAAACAGGGTGACTTTTCTTATCTGTGAAGCATGCGGAGCCAAATCATCTCTGAAGGGTCAATATGCATAAATGCCATTTGCCGTAAGAATCGTCAACTATCAGCATAGTAGAATGCTTAACATATGTGACTCTAACTTGGTTGGAAAAATACTTAAAGAATCTGAATTAACTTTGAATATCAATAGGAGTTATTTTGCCGAACGTGTCGTTGAAGAAAACGAAGCAGAGGATCTACTACGAAAATCTTCAGTAATTAACATGGTAGGGAAAGAGACAATTGCTCTTTCGCTAAAAATTGGGATAGGATCTTCAAAAGGAGTAAAAAAAATTGATGGGATTCCGTTTCTTTTAGTTTTCAAGTTTTGAAAATACAACAGTTATATACGTATTGGACTGATGGTTCACTGAGAATTTTGGGCAAGCGAAAAGTACTAAGTGAAAGTGAATTAAAAGAAATGAAGTTGCCTGAGGAAGGTGAGTTACTTGGAAGAGTAATCAAACTTTTGGGTAGCGATCACGTTCTGGTAAAATGCACTGATGATAAAACAAGAATGGGTCGAATCCGTGGAAAACTAAAACGAAAAATCTGGATTCGTGACAACGATGTTGTAACCATTGCTCCCTGGGATTTTCGAACAGAAGACCGGGGTGATATCACGTGGAGATACACACTTTCCCAAGTAGACTGGCTAAAGGATAACGGATATCTTCCAAAGGACTTCTAACGTAGTAACCGATTTTACCAAGTCGGTTTAATTGATAATGTTGTCTGATGACATTCAAAAAAGATTAGAAAAGAAGATTGAAGACAGGCTTGTTCAAAAAGATCGAGAAAAAAGATCTGAGAAAGATGTCTTTAATAAAAACAAGGTAGTGGACGAGGTCCTTGACAAGTCTACCATCATGACCCTTTCCAAAATGATAAGTGATGGAACCATCTCATACGTAAATGGAGCTATAGGTTCTGGGAAGGAATCTAAAATATATTGGGCAGTGGATCCATCAGGTAAGAACCTTGGCATAAAAATATACCTGGTTACAACATCGAATTTTAAAAAAAGAATGCCATATTTGATAGGAGACCCAAGATTTGCTCGAATGAAGAAGGGTACTAGGTATATGGTTGAACTCTGGGCACAAAGGGAGTTTGAGAACTTGAATCAGTGTTTTAAAGCAGGAATTCCTTGTGTAAGACCAATAACTGTTCAAAAAAATGTCCTCGTAATGGAGTTTGCAGGGGAGGACGGTGTTCCTTCACCAAGATTGGTTGAGACTGAAATTGATTACATGGATTATCAAAACACGGTAAAGATTATTTCAGATCTGTATCAAAAAGCAAAAATAGTTCATGCTGACCTGTCAGAGTATAATATCTTTAAAATGGAGAAAGGACTCATAGTTTTTGATTTTGGTTCTGCGGTAGATATAAGATATCCTAATGCAAAAGAATTTCTTGAAAGAGATATTAGGAATATAACTAAATTCTTCGTCAAGAGGGGTCTTACAGTGGAAAATCCTATTGATGTATTTGGGAGGGTAATTGGATGATTTTTGAAAAAACCATTATGATCCCACTTGACAGGGTTGGAGTTTTAATAGGCAAGTCGGGAAAAGTCAAGATCAAAATAGGAAAAATATGTTCAGTCTCTTTATTGATTGATAGTCAGACAGGTGAGATTATCATAAGAGGTACAAGTGATGTTGAAAGTATGATGCCGTTTAAGGCAGAAGAAATCGTAATGGCTATAGGACGTGGATTTTCAGCAGAAAAAGCGATGCGTCTACTGGAAGGCGAAAACTCTTTACATATAATTGATTTACGCGAATTTGCTGGCAAATCATCATCACAAATTGAAAGAATAAGGGGTAGAATAATAGGAGAAGGTGGCCGAGTTCGGAAAAATGTTGAAGAACTTAGTGGCGCAAGTATATCTGTATACGGACGTACAGTCGCAATAATTGGAGAAGGAAGACAATTACGATCTGCTGTCCATGCAATAACATCGCTTTCAAACGGTAGTACCCATGGTAAAGTTTACAATGAGCTTCAAGACTCAAGAAGGAGACAGAAAATAGAAAAGTTGCAGCTTTGGGAGGGTGAAAATGTCTTCGAGTAAGGAAGTCTTCAGTCAAATTTCTCCAAGTGAGTTCTTTTACAGAAACCGAGACCTAGCTGGCTTCAGTAATCCAACAAGATCCTTGTATACGTCAGTAAGAGAATTCGTCGAAAATGCATTAGACGCATGTGACCAGAAGAGAATCTTACCTGATATTCATCTTTCAATAAAAGCAGTAGATTTCGAACAACCTGATCCTAAACACTATATTTTAACCGTCAAAGACAACGGTCCTGGAATCGATCCTAAGCATATCCCACTCGCATTTGGCACAGTGCTATATGGTTCTAAATTTGGTTTGAAACAAGCTAGAGGAATGTTTGGTCTTGGGGCAACCATGGCTATACTATATGGTCAAATCACGACCAATAAACCTGTGACTGTAAGAAGTTCTGCAGATGGAAAAACTCTTGATGAATTTGTAATGTTGCTTGATATTCAGAAAAATAAACCTGTAATATCGAAACATTCAACAAAGGAAGTCTCTAAAACCGGTCTTTCAGTGAGCATAGTGCTTGAGGGAGATTATTCTAAGGCCGGAACAAAAATCCGAGATTATGTGTCGCAAACTTCGCTCATTACTCCGTATGCTTCCATAACATTTGAAGATCCTACTGGAGAAAAATTCCATTATCCACGAATCGTAAAGGAAATGCCTCCACCTCCCACAGTTATTAAACCTCATCCGCACGGCGTTGATGTTGAGACACTTAGAAGAATGATCGTTGATACTCATTATCAGATTCCTGTCATAGACAATAAAATGATAGAGAAAGTTAGAAAAGAATTAGGCATGCAACGGAAAAACCCTTCTCCTAAGGATATACTTGATAGAGCAGACAAGCGGTGGTCTGACCTATCGCGGCCAGTAAGAACAGTAATAGCAGTAATGTCGTTCCTAAATATTGATTTTGAAGGATTGAGAAAGATTAGGATTGATGACCTAGACGTAGCAAACAAGAAAATCACCTATTGGGATTTTGGCGAGTCGCAGTCTCACATTATAGAACTGAACCCTGAAAGTCCCTACTACAAGCAGCTTGCAAATACAATACAAGGAGAGACACTGCTTACGTTCTTAACAAAAAGATTTCAAAGGGTGGGTCCTACAACGACAGAAAAATTCTGTGAATTCGCTAAATTCAAACCAGAAAAGAGAATAGGTAGCATGACAAATGAGGAATTGGTTAGATTAGCTGACGCATTACAGAAGTTTGATGAATTTCTGGCACCAGACCCTAGCTGTTTGGCACCCTTGGGAGAAGAACCCTTGTCTAAAGGGATAATGAAATTTTTTAATCCTGAATTTGCGACTGTAATACAACGTAGTGCATCAGCCTATTCTGGATTTCCCTTCATTGTTGAGATGGGAATTGCTTATGGAGGAGACATACCACCATCCGGCCTCAAGGTTTATCGATTTGCTAATCGTATCCCACTTCTTTACGACGAAGGAAGTGATGTGGTGTTAAAAGTGGTTAATGAAACCGATTGGAGTAGGTATAAGGTAAAAGGTGACCCCCCTCTAGTAATTGTATCCCATATTTGTTCAACCAGAGTTCCGTATAAAACAGTAGGAAAGGAAAATGTAGCCGACAGACCAGAACTTGAACGCGAATTAAAAAACGCATTACAATATCTGGCAAGAAAACTTGCTGCTCACATGTCAAGGCAGGGCATGGCTGATATGGCCAAAAAGAGATCTAATCTTTATACCAAGTATGTGCCTCTGATTGCACAGTTTTCCATGGAATTAGCTGGAAAGAAAAAAGAACCAAATTATAAGCAGCTCATAAGGATGGGAAGTGAGATTGAAGAACAAATCTAGAACTAAAACAGCCGAGGCAAGGAAACAGAGATTACTCTCGCTCTTGCAAAAACATGGCCTTGGAATATATGAAGATCTAGATCAGGGAAAATTTCCGCAATTTGTGATACCGAGCAGATCTGTGAACAATATTGTTTATGACAAAAAACTCAGACAGTATATTCTTGGTAGTGCAAGTTCAGTAAGAAGTGCTAGAAACATGTCACAGCTACGTTCTTACACCCAGCTGGCATGGCTTGCCTTTTTCGTGAATAGATTAGTAAGGGAAGGCAAGTCATCTACGTTAAGAGATATCTATTATTCGTCTCAAGCATTTAGCATCGATTTTGAAGATCAACCAGAATCAGACAACATTATAGTAGATTTAGAAGCCGTTCTTTCAAGCCCACGCGAAGAATTTCATATCTTTCCTGAGGAAAGAAGCAGCGTTTTCGGAGATTTGACAATAGAATACACAGTACCAGGCTACGAAGGAAAGAGAATGAATCTCTCAGATCATCCAGATGGTTACCTGATAGGACCAAGTCTGAGTAGTGCAGAATTGGTGGATACAAGCGCTGAATTAGTTATCGCAATTGAGAAGGGAGGTCTCTTCACTAGATTCGTAGAAGAAAACGTTCACAAAAAATTCAAAGCCATTATAGTAGACACCGCGGGTCAAGCACCACGTTCGACTAGAAACCTTCTCCGAAGACTAAACACTGAGCTAGGTCTGCCTGTAGTGATTCTGGCTGACGGGGATGTATATGGAGAACACATTGCTATGGTTATCAAATCAGGTTCAGCAAACGCTGCACATTTAAGAGAACTGACCGTACCTGATGCAAAGTGGTTAGGGGTTTGGGCAACCGATATTGAAAAGTATAAGCTTCCCACCATTCCTATGACTGAGGCTGATATTAAAAGAATTTATGATTTACAAAAAGACCCGCGGTATCAGGAAGGAATTTGGAAAAAACAGCTAGAGGTCTTCCTTAAAATCAAAAGAAAAGCAGAACTTGAGGCATTCTCAAAGTATGGTCTGACAAATATTACTGACAAGTATTTGCCTGCAAAACTTGAGGAATCAAAGAGTCTCTAATTTCTTTATTCTTAAGGTTAACACCCCATTTCTGTACTTGAAATCGTGGATTCCCATGTCGGGGGTAGCCTCAATCGGAATTTCTTTTGAAAAGTGTCCCGACCCTCGTATGTAAAGAATACCATCTATTAATCTGACCGTGACTTGATCCTCTGGTCCTGGCACCTCTGCTACAAATACTATCTCCTTATCACCTTTTATGAGATCATAAACCCAGTTCTTTGTATCGACTTCTTTGGCTGTGTATTGCGGCTGGCTTTCTTTTGTCATTTTCTTGATAACACTTACCCAGTAAATCATGATAGCGGCAGTTATTCCTATGAGGATAAAACTAACAAATCCTTGTGATGACCGTAATGACAAAATGTAGACTACTCCCAAAAATAACAATACCATTAAAGGTATTATGAAATCGAATGACTTGTCATTAGAGTATCTACTTTTGTAGCTCGTCAACCTGTTCTGTATACACAACTATTTCTCCAAATATAAACACTCGTAGTAACTTATGAGAATTCAGCAAGTGCTACTATCAATTTAGTTCAGATCTTATTTTATCTAACACATCACAGAACTAGGTGGTTTCCCATCTCTTGAATAGGTCGTGGTCTATACCGAACTGGTCAAGACATTTCCCTATGACATGATCCAGCATATCGTCTACACTTTTCGGCTTGTTATAGAATCCTGGCATGGCAGGAAGAATCACAACTCCTATTCGGGCAAGTTTTAACATATTCT